>CAZBPR010000064.1:9766-16086 GCA_964493825.1 uncultured Dactylococcopsis sp. | reverse complement strand
TAATCAAAAAGTTTCTCTTCCTGATGATACGGTTTCTCGTGACGCGATCGCGATTATTTCTAATCATCAACACGCCTCGATTCAACTCTTTCAAATCCGTGCCGGAAAACTCGTAGGACGACTAGGCTTTTTTGCCGATGTTTCTCCAGCGGTGAATCGGGAAGATATCTTACAACGGGTAATTCAAGACCATTATGCTTTTGTGGATGCTGTAGAAATTCCTAGTGAAATTCTTTTACCGCAAGCGCTGCCTGACCAAGAAATCATCAGCAATTGGTTAAGCGAACGCAAAGGGCGCAAAGTTAGCCTTACAGTCCCGCAACGCCAAGCAAAAGCAGAATTGATTGCCATGGTGGAAAAAAATGCCCGCCATGAGCTGGAAAGGACACAGCGGGTGGCAGATCGCAATCAACAAAGCTCGCAAGACTTAGCAGATATCTTAGACCTCCCTGAAGCGCCACGTCGTATCGAAGGCTACGATATTTCTCATATTCAAGGATCAAATGCTGTGGGATCGCAAGTCGTCTTTATTGATGGCATTCCTGCGAAGCAGCATTACCGTCGTTATAAAATTAAGGATGCTAAGGTCCGTGCCGGTCACTCCGATGATTTTGCCAGTTTAGCAGAAGTCATCCGGCGTCGCTTTCGCAAGTATGCCGAAAATCCTGACTTACCGCGACAAGAAGACAGTGAGTTTCCCGATCTAGTCATGATTGATGGTGGGAAAGGGCAACTTTCGGCGGTTGTAGAACAATTGCAACAGATGAATCTATTGGCGGAGGTAGCGGTAATTAGTTTAGCAAAGCAACGAGAAGAAATCTTTTTACCAGGAGAATCCTTACCCTTAGAAACCGATCCCGAACAACCTGGCGTCCAACTCTTGCGGCGCTTACGAGATGAAGCCCATCGTTTCGCGGTCAGTTTCCATCGTCAACAGCGTACTGCTAAAATGCAGCGATCGCGCTTAGATGACATTCCTGGTTTAGGCTTTCAGCGCCAGCAAACCTTACTGGCTCATTTTCGTTCCTTAGAATACATCCGTCAAGCCAGTTTAGAGCAGTTGCAAGCGGTTCCTGGGATTGGGAAAAGTCTCGCGAAACAAATTTATGATTATTTTCATTAGTCTGGTTCGTGGGATTGATTTCCTCCGTTTTCATCATCGTATTCCGAGGATCGTTTCCTTATCTTTAAAACTTTCCTAAGGAGTCTGTTCCTTTCGAGAGGGCTAGGTGTTAAGACTGGTGGGCAGAATTTAGGTTTATTGGCAACAGTTTGTCCTCAGCATGAGGGATATACTGGCTAAGCAAAATTGAGTAAAAAAACTCATGAGCAAAAGGAAGGCATAAGATGGTAAAAGTTGCAATTAATGGATTTGGCAGAATTGGACGGGCTTTCATGCGGATTGCCCATCATCACCCTAAAGTTGAAGTTGTAGCAATTAACGATATTGCAATTGCCACCGATCAAGCGGCATATATGTTGCAATATGATTCCGTTTATCGTCGCTTTCCGGGTGAAGTTTCTTACAATGACCAAGGTTTAGTCACTGATGGCAAAAATATTCCGATTTTGGCAGAAAAAGATCCCGCTGCTTTACCTTGGAAAGACATGGGGATTGATGTCGTCATTGAGTCAACAGGTGTATTTCGGACTGCTGAAAAAGCTGGACTTCATGTCAGTGCCGGTGCAAAACGAGTCATCATTAGTGCCCCTGCTAAAGGGGATGTACCCACTGTCGTTCATGGCGTCAATGATGAAGCAATTGATGCTGAGCGCGATCGCGTGATTTCGGCTGCATCTTGCACCACGAATTGTCTGGCCCCCATTGCCTCGATTCTCGACAAAGAATTCGGCATCGAAAAAGGTTGGATGACCACCGTTCACGCCTATACTGCCGATCAGCGGGTGGTGGATATGGCGCACAGTAGCTGGACACGAGGACGGACAGCAGCCCAAAATATTGTGCCTACGAGCACAGGAGCGGCCGTTGCGGTGGGTTTAGTATTGCCGCAACTGAAAGGGAAACTTGATGGCATTGCCTTGCGAGTACCGACACCAACCGGATCAGTGGTTGATTTGAACGCTGTGTTAGGAAGCGCCGTTTCTACTGAAGACATCAATGCTGCCTTCAAAAAATATGCGCAAGGAGAAATGAAAGACATTTTGGCAACCAGCGAATGGCCTCTCGTTTCTTCTGATTGTGTTCAAGATCCCCATTCTTCCATTGTTGATCTCAGCTCAACTAAGGTGATGGATGGTAACTTCGTAAAAATCCTTGCTTACTACGACAACGAGTGGGGATACAGTAATCGCCTGGTTGATTTAGCAGCAGCGATGTAACCCCGGTTCTCCCGAGTGATCAGGGTTAACTTTGACTTGCCCTGATCTCAGCCCCAATCATTTGCTCTAAAGCCAAGGCTAACGCCTGATAATCACTGCTCTGATTATAGAGTTGAGCCGAAATTCGGAGCAGTCGTTGGGGGGGAGAAAACCACTCAATGACCGGCACTTCAATATTAAATTCTGCAAATAATTCTTTTTGCAATGCCGATGCGGATTGATGCGGTAAAGTTTCGGGTGGTAGTAACAAAGTCGTCATGGTGCCAATCATATCTGTTGGACAAGGAGGTGACCAGCCAAAGTATTCCAGTAAGCGCGATCGCGCGGCTACAATTAAGTGATGATTCCGCTGACGGGCTGCTTCCCAGCCGCCTGGCAACAACTGAGACCAAAACTGAATCGCCTCTGGGATGCACAGATAAGGCGTGGGATCAACCGTTCCTAACCAGTCGAATTCGAGACGAAAGCGCGACCTTGATTGATCCTTGCGGTTTGCCCCATGACTAATCACTAACGGACGAATTTTGTCTTGTCGATCTTCTCGCACGGATAAGAAAGCACTCCCTTTTGGGGCACACAGCCACTTATGACAATTGCCGGTGTAGTAACTCGCCCCAATTGCCTTCAAATTCAACGGCAGCATCCCCGGACTATGCGCCCCATCCACCAAAACTTCCACCCCTTGTTCTTCTAAGGCGCGAACAATCTCTGCAATCGGAAAAATCAACGCTGTAGGGCTGGTAACATGATCAATTAGTGCGAAGCGCGTGCGGGAGGAAACCTTGGCTAAAATGGCTTCTATCGCTGCCTGAGACGAAGCTAGCGGAAATGGAATTTCAGCGACCACTACTCTCGCTCCTGCCCATTCTGCCGCAAACTTTACGGCATTGCCACAAGCATTATAGCCCTGGTTCGTAATTAAAATTTCATCATCAGCAGAAAATTTTAGAGAACGCAAGACCGTATTCACTGCTGTGGTCGCATTCGGCAGGAAGCATAAGTGAGAAGCCTGATCGCCGATAAAATTCGCCAACACTTCTCGCACCGTATCTAATTGTGGCTCCAGGTGAGTAAAAAACTGTACGGGTTCCGCTTCCATTGTTGCCCGTAGCTGTTGTTGTTTGGCTAATACGGGTTGAGGACAACCGCCAAATGAACCATGATTTAAGTAGATGACATTGGCATCTAATCCCCAAAACCGTTTCCACCTTGTTTCCCGCATTTCGTTCCCAAGCAAAGGCAGCAGGCTAATTGAATTCATCCCCACTGTCTACCAACCTGCTGCCTAATCTTAATCAATTTGGAGTTACCTTAAGCGTCGTAGTAGAGTGAAAATTCATAAGGATGAGGACGCAAACGGAGAGGGTTCACTTCATTGTCAAGCTTGTACTCAATCCAGTTATAAATGAATTCTTGAGTAAAGACACCACTATCCACTAAGAACTTATGGTCATTTTCTAAACATTCTAAAGCGGCTTCTAAAGAACCGGGAGTCGAAGGGATCTTACTCAATTCTTCTGGGCTGAGATCATAAATATCGACATCCAACGGTTCACCGGGATCAATCTGGTTTTTAATACCATCAATTCCTGCACAAAGCATTGCCGCAAAGGCTAAATAGGGATTGCAAGTTGCATCCGGACAACGGAACTCTAAACGTTTGGCTTTTGGATTGCTGCCAGTAAGAGGAATCCGAACTGAAGCAGAACGATTACCTTGAGAGTACACTAAGTTCACAGGAGCTTCAAAACCGGGAACCAAGCGTTTGTAAGAGTTCGTGGAAGGATTAGTAAATGCCAGTAATGCCGGTGCATGTCGGAGAATTCCACCAATATAATGACGCGCTGTGTCGCTTAAGTTAGCATAACCACTTTGTCCCCAGAAAGTCGGCTGTCCATCTTTCCAAATCGATTGGTGAACGTGCATCCCCGAACCATTATCGTTAAAGATGGGTTTGGGCATAAAGGTGACGCTGCGTCCATATTTTCTTGCCACATTTTTAATGACGTATTTATAAGTCATGAGATGGTCTGCAGCTTGAACTAAAGTTCCAAAGCGGAAACCTAACTCATTCTGTCCACCGCTGGCGACTTCATGGTGATGTTTTTCAATGGGAACCCCACAATCAGCCATTGTCAAGAGCATTTCTGTTCGCATATCTTGCAAAGTATCGGTGGGCGGAACCGGGAAATATCCTTCTTTATAGCGAGGTTTATAGCCTAAGTTTCCCCCGGCTTCTTCTCTTCCTGAGTTCCAACGTCCTTCTACACTGTCAACATGGTAGTAGGCTTCATTATAAGTTTGGTCAAAGCGAACATTATCAAAGACAAAAAATTCAGCTTCGGGTCCAAAAAAGGCTGTGTCACCAATTCCCGTAGAAATGAGATAATCAATGGCTTTTTGGGCAATCGTTCGCGGATCGCGGTCATAAAATTGCCCGGTACGGGGCTCTTTAATTGAGCAGACCATGCTCAGCGTTTTTTCCTTCATGAAGGGATCAATCCAAGCTGTGCTCGGATCGGGAACCATCATCATATCGGATTCATTGATGGACTTCCAACCCCGAATACTGGAACCGTCAAAAGGAACACCATCAGTAAAAGAGTCTTCGTCAATTTCGCTGCGATAAATAGAAAGGTGTTGCCAAATTCCGGGTAAATCAATAAATTTGAGGTCGATGATTTTAATATCTTCATCCTGAATCATCCGCAGGACTTCAGCGCCGGTTTCGGGCATGGCTTACTCCTTAAATTTGATTTTAAAGCATACGGTCTCGCCTCATCCTAGAGATTGAGTTAGGCGATTGTTTGTATTTAATGTTACAGAATCATCACAATTTAAGGGGAATTTAACATTAATTTCCGGGATTGTACGCGATCACGGTGCGATGACGAGGACTATTAGGAACAATCATTGGTGGGTCAAACCCTGCATCAGTCAGGGCTTGCTGTAAATCTAAGGTAAAATATTCATCTAAATAAGGCTCGGTGCTTTTCAACAGTGTGAATACGTAAGGCGGCATTTTTTGGTAAGCTGGCGATCGCGGATTCATATCCATCAGACAGAAATATCCACCCGGTTTCAGTAATCGCTTCGCTTCTTTAAAAATTGCTTGAGAAGGCTGTTGCGGCAGTTCATGGAACATTAAGAAAGCAGAGACTAAATCATAGCGGCTGCTGGGTAAACCGGTTGCTTCTGCTGCGGCATGTTGCCACTGGATATTGACTTGTTTTTCACGGGCTTGATATTGTGCGACGGAGAGGAAGTAAGGAGAGAGATCAACCCCTGTAATCTTGGCTTCCGGATAGTACTGTTGCAGGGCAAAACTGCTCATGCCAACACTACAGCCGAGATCGACAATGTTTTTTGGTGTTGCCGGCAGTTTCTGCTGCAAAATTTGGTGATAACTTTCTCGCAACCGCTGATCGCCATTTGCCCCGGTGTCTTGCCAGAGTTTGGCATGAACTGCATATGCTGCTACTTCGACTTCTAAGGCGGCATCCCAACTGAGATTTCCTTTTTCATAAGCATGAAAAGACCGCACATAGTAGTCAGGATAATTGAGGTCGGGATTTTCAATTGTGGCAAGTTCACTTTCCCAATCATGTTGTTTTAATTGTGCCACGCGATCGCGCCAAGGAACGCCAATTTCTTCCGCACGTTTAATCATCATTTGTCGTGCCCGAGATTTTGCAAACTGATAAAGCGGTTTAATGCCTAAAATTCCATTCACTAAACGAGATTTAAAGTCAGATTTAACGACCGTTGTTGTTGTCATTTTTTTTAGATAGTATCTTCTCATTATTCAATAAGAGGATAGCAGAAAATAAAAGCAAAAGGTCATTTACAGAAAAGTCTCTTAATAATTAAACTATCAAATCTCTCTCTATTTTTTTTGGTCTAATCATTGAATTAAACTTAGAAAATTTCCTAATTTTATTGGTAATGGTTTCAATTTTTCCCTTTAAAGTATTAATTAC
>CAZBPR010000064.1:0-9756 GCA_964493825.1 uncultured Dactylococcopsis sp. | reverse complement strand
TACTCATTCATCGTGTATGGGCATGAATTCCCCATTTCTGAAGCCAAGGAAAGGTTTTATAATCCGTTATGCGTTGCGCTCCTGTCTTAACATTTTTACCTTGATGCGATGACCTTACCAAAACTCCGACCGTTATAATCTTTGATTTGACGGGTTGGCAGGACTTATAAAGGATAGAATGTGATTCTGCCCACAGCACCTCACGAATTGTTGTTAAACCAATGAAAGCCCGATTAGGTATCTTTTTAGTTAAAAATCATTGACTTGCTCAGTCAATTGCTGATGCAGCTTGGTATCAGTTTTGATAAGGGGTAGAATATTTTGGCACAGTGTTTGGCGTGGTCACAGTAGCAGTTTTGTAGCCAGTGGACACGACGACCTCTGCACCGAAATTGGAGACAGTTCTGGTGTCAGTTGTGTGGATGAAGTCAGGAACTATGAGTTCAAGGCTAGGCATCCCTCGCTATATCGCATCAGCGATTAGCGACGGGAGGATGTCAAGTCTAGTCAATATCAATAATCCAAGTGCCAACATAGCGGCGAATAGCGACATCATTAGGAACATCTACCTGTGCGTTGAAATAAAATGTTCCCCCAAAGCGAGGATTTTTGACATTAGAAAAAACGAGTTCTACTTTTGTATCGGGTTCAATGGGTTCTTCTAAAGCAATGGAAACCAGTTGTTCCTCTTGATTCCACTCGACGCTACTGAGAGGTTGGGATTCACCATCAATTCTGACTTCAATTTTTTCGGTGTCAAATTTACCTTTATAGTAATCCGGATAAGTTACATAAAACTGAGAGGCGCCAAAAGGTAGTTTCTTACTGGGAATACGGAGACGATAACGATCCCAACGCCCCGATTGTCCATCAAAGTCGAGATGATAGTCTAGAATGTTTTCACGCTTAACACCGCTAAAAATTGTAATACCAGAATTACCATTTTGCGCCAACGCCTCGAGCGCAGGGCTGAAGGCAAGAACACTACCCGCTAACATTAAGGAAGAAAATAGCTTTTTCATCATAAAGTAATAACACCTGAGAATATATCTTCCTTTCAATTTATCAGACTCTTTTCAGCAAGGGTAGCGCATCATGTGACAGAAACCGAATTAGCTATTTCCTGCGAGTTTGTTCTCTATTGATCTGAAGTAAGTAATTCAAATCAGACTCCTCTTTTCCTCTCCAACCATTGTTATCCTGAACGAGGGAGATGACTTTCCCAAATTTCAACCATATCTGCTGTCCAGTAGATTCTTTTGAAGCCCGCTTTTTCAAAGTTTTCTTCTTTGGCATTCAACGAAGCTGCTTTCTTTTCCAGTCGTGCTTGTTCTTCCGGTGTTCGCTTAGCCATGTTAATTTCTTTACACCTTAGTCTCAATATCTTAGTGACTCAAATCATTATTAGTATAGCCTTACATCACATAAATGATCAAGAATTTGCCTGAAAAGCGGATCAAACTTGGTTTCTGGTGATTGCCTTCAGTCATACTCCAGTGTTGAACCGAAACTAGCGACCCAGTCTTCTCTAAGGTTTGAAAAGATACAAGCTTGAACCCAATTTCCGTATCCGGTGATTTCGCTTGAACACGAACTCACATGGTCATGGAGAATCATAGCCAGAAATCGCTTAGTTAGGGTCTGCTGAAAAAGTTCATTGGTCGGTATGATCAGGGAACAGGGAACGGGAAACAGGGAACAGAGATCAAGAGGAACGTAGGGAAAGTAAGACGTTTTCTTGGAAAGTGCAAGGTCTTTCCGCCTTGAGCGTTCAATTCCCTTGCACTTTTTAGAGGAATTAAGGCTTGAAAACCTGATCGGGTTAGGGTTTCCGTTTGATTCAGCAAGCCCTGGTTAGTTGGAAAGAACGCGAATGGGCTATCCTACAATTTTCTTCAATTCATCACCTATGCCCGAGAGGCTCACGCTCTAACCAACAGAGTGAGCGCCCTTGAGGGAATTGATCAGGCGTTTGCTAATGCTTGCAACTGGATTAATGAAAACCTCAACCCTTGTCTGACTGACTTTACCTGTGTCGAACTAAGTGACGTCAGACAATATATTGGCAACTGCTGTAACCGAATGTCAGCTTCGGGTAATTAAATTAAGCTACTTACCATGACAATTTTCGAGCAATTGTGTTGGCAGTAGCTTAGTATCGAGACTAGGTATTTTCCTACTAATAAAGGAGGATTTTTTTAGAGAAATTTAATTTACAGTATTTAATTTTGGTATGTATTGATTCCCTATTAAATAGGCAATGATTTCCTCAATTGCTTCTTGCGTGTAGCCCGAAAAAGATTGACCATGTTGGTGATTAATGGCAGGGATTAAAATCCAAAAAGCATTAGGAGTTTGATGATAAATAGAATTTGTAAATGATAGTAGAGGATAGGGTGATTCTGGGTAGTCTATTTCAATTTCGTTATTTTGAGAATAGGGAAGAAAATGTTTAATGATGATCTCTGGTTTCATATTTTCAAATAAAAAATATGAATTGATAAAAATCACTGTTTTTGCTTTAACCAGAAAAGATGCAAGGCTTGGGGTTAGCTTGGGAACACTTAATGCTGCTATATTTGCTAAGTGTTTTTGCTCAATTGTTTCCGCTATATAACATCCAGCCCCTTCATCAGATTTTTTCTGGTCACCGTAACCGATTACTAAAAGAGGCTTTCTTTCACTTAACGCTGTATTCATTGTTTTTATTATATATTTATCTTTGTATAGTGTAACATTTTTGCAATATTCTCGTATAAAAAGTATGATTAGCTTAATAAAAGATATATTATATTAATAAAAATACATAAGAGAAAATAGTGACAGTTGCAAAAATAGAGACCGACATTTTTAAATGTTCTCAGTATTTTTTTAGATAACTAGATAAGTCGTACTGTTAGGAATTATTTTTATTAATTGGACGTAATAGCAAGAATTTTGCATGAAGATTCAATCATGAATTGAGTAGGAAATAAAAACTGATTTACTCTAGTTGCATAACCCGTTAAGATTTGATGCACTGGGATGAATTTTATTCCCCAGTTAATTTTTAATAGTAGATGTGAAGTCATGCCGACTGAATTTGGGAGGAGACTTCTATAACGTAAAAAAAACTTGTCAAAGCAGACTCGCGATCGCGCTCGTTACAGGTTATCAGTTCAGTTTTTCCTGTAGAAAGCTTAAAAGGTCGCCCGCTCCGCTTTCTTCACGAATTATGAAAACTGCGAGCAAAGAAACTGAAACAAAGCAACCTCAAAAGCAGCCAGACAAGCGCTTCCGTGTTCTGGATGTGACAATGAAGCGCTCTCAATATCAACAAGATTCCCTAATTGAGGTTCTACACAAAGCCCAAGAAGCATTTGGTTATTTAGAAGAAGATGTCCTCGCCTATGTTGCCAAGCATTTAAAACTCCCCTTGAGTCGAGTTTATGGTGTTGCCACCTTTTACCATCTTTTCATGCTGAAGCCCGGTGGCGCTCATACTTGTGTCGTTTGTATGGGGACCGCGTGTTATGTCAAAGGCAGCGATAAAATCTTATCCAATCTTGAAAAAGAATTCCAAATTACTGCCGGAGAAACCACTGCAGATGGTCAAGTCTCTTTAGTAACGGCGCGCTGTATTGGGGCTTGTGGAATTGCGCCTGCCATCGTTTTTGATGGCACAGTTGCCGGTCAACAAAACTCCGAGAGTGTCAGCAAAAAATTACACCAATGGCAAGAGGAGAAATAATATGGAATGGGCAGAATTACAAGAGTGGGCTGACCAAGCACGACAAAAAAGAAAAAATATTCGGGTTTATTGTTGTACCTCGACGGGGTGTCAGGCTTCCAATTCCCCGGCGGTCAAAAAAGCAATGGACAAAGCAGTGAAAGAAGCCAACTTAGGCACTGAGGTACAAGTCGTGAGTGTGGGTTGTATGGGCTTTTGCGGTCAGGGTCCAATTGTAGAAGTGGAAAATAGTCAAGATCCTAACCACTACCAACTTTACGAACAAGTGACTCCCGAACAAGCCCCGTCGATTATTAAAGGACTACAAGGGGAAATTGTCACCGCAACCCCCGGTAATCCTACTCATCCCTTCTTTGCTCATCAACTGCAAATTGTTCGAGAACATAGTGGCCAAATTGATCCAGAAAGTATTGAAGAGTATCTTGCGGTTGGGGGCTATCAGGGTTTACACCAGAGCCTCTTTGAAATGTCTCCAGAAGAAGTGGTGCAAGAAATTACTCGCTCTGGGTTGCGCGGTCGCGGGGGAGCGGGTTTTCCCACGGGGCTGAAATGGTCAACCGTGGCAAAAATGCCCCCTGGACAAAAATATGTCATTTGTAACGCGGATGAAGGGGATCCCGGTGCATTTATGGACCGGAGTGTGCTCGAAAGCGACCCCCATCGAATTATAGAAGGAATGGCGATTGCGGGCTATGCGGTGGGGGCAGACCACGGTTATATTTATGTTCGTGCTGAGTATCCTTTAGCCATTTCTCGTCTGGAAAAAGCGATTAAGCAGGCCAAACGCAACAATGTCCTCGGCACGCAAATTTTTGGTTCAGCCATTAACTTTTCGGTTGAAATCCGAGTGGGGGCGGGAGCGTTTGTCTGTGGGGAAGAAACGGCTCTCATTGCCTCAGTTTCTGGCGGACGCGGGGTTCCTCGTCCACGCCCTCCTTATCCTGCTGTGGTTGGACTCTATGGCAAACCCACCTTGATTAACAACGTGGAAACCCTTGGTAATATTGCCCCGATTATCACTAAAGGGGCGGACTGGTATGCCAGCATTGGCACCGGTAAAAGTAAAGGCACAAAGATTTTCTCGCTTACGGGGAACGTCATTTATAACGGTTTAATTGAAGTGCCGATGGGCATCACCCTGCGAGAAATTGTCGAAGAAATGGGGGGAGGCGTTCCCAATGGCGGTCAAGTGAAGGCCGTGCAAACGGGGGGTCCCTCTGGCGGTTGTATTCCTGCCGACCAATTAGATATTTCTGTAGATTACGAATCTCTTTCCGCCGCCGGTTCGATGATGGGATCCGGGGGCATGGTTGTCATGGATCAAGACACCAGTATGGTGGGGGTTGCCAAGTATTACATGGAATTTTGTCAAGAAGAAAGCTGTGGCAAGTGTATTCCTTGTCGGGCGGGAACCGTACAAATGTACGATCTGCTCAAAAAATTACTCGCTGAAGAAGCCACTGCAGCTGATTTGGCGCAACTGCAAGAACTCTGCGACATGGTCAAAGCAACCAGTTTGTGTGGTTTAGGACAAACGGCTCCGAACCCGGTCTTGAGTACCTTACGCTATTTTGAGTCGGAGTATCAAAACCTACTACAACCGTCGCTGAGTAAAGTATAACGTTAGAGATTACGCTTTTTTAAACAGAAAGCGCCTGCTCTGACCGTTGGTCAGTCTAGAGAGGAGAACAGAGAATGGCAGTAACAACGTTGACAATTGATGAGGTTGATGTGGCAGTGGAAGCGGGATCAACCATTTTGGAGGCTTCGGAAGAAGCGGGAATTCGGATTCCGGTATTGTGCCACCTCGATGGGGTTTCTGATGTGGGCGCTTGTCGTCTGTGTTTGGTGGAAGTAGAAGGGATTAATAAATTACTCCCGGCTTGCGTGACAGAAGTGAGTGAAGAAATGCAAGTCCACACCAATACCCCGCGTTTGCAAGAATATCGCAAGCTGGTGGTGGAAATGTTATTTGCGGAGGGGAATCATATTTGTGCGATTTGTGTCGCCAATAATAACTGTGAGTTACAGGATTTAGCCATTGAGCTGGGAATGGATCATAGCCGCCTGGCTTACCGCTTCCCGGCTGATCGGGATGTGGATGTCTCTCATGAACGCTTTGGCATTGATCGTAATCGCTGTGTATTGTGTACCCGTTGCGTTCGCGTCTGTGATGAAATTGAAGGAGCGCACGTTTGGGATGTGGCGTATCGCGGTTCCGAATGTCAAGTTGTCACGGGCTTAAATCAACCTTGGGGAGAAGTGGATGCTTGTACCGCTTGCGGCAAGTGTGTGGATGCTTGCCCAACTGGGGCGATTTTCCGGAAAGGGGTAACCGTTGCCGAAATGGAGCGCGATCGCGCCAAATTAGAATTTTTAGTGACCGCACGGGAGAAAAAAGAATGGACAAGATAAAATTTGCAACGATTTGGCTAGCTGGGTGTTCCGGTTGTCATATGTCATTTTTAGATTTAGATGAATGGCTGATTGAACTCGCCCAACACGTCGATGTCGTTTATTCCCCAGTCGGATCAGATTATAAAGACTATCCCGACGGCGTTGATGTTTGCCTTGTGGAAGGGGCTGTTGCCAACGAAGACAACCTGGAACTGATTCGAGAAGTGCGGGACAAAACAAAACTGCTAGTTTCTTTTGGCGATTGTGCGGTTACAGCGAATGTTCCGGCGATGCGAAACTTGCAAGGCGGAACCGATGGCACCCTGCAACGATGCTACTTAGAACTGGGGGATGACTCGCGACAGTTGCCTCACGCTCCTGGAATTGTCCCAGAATTGCTAGATCGGGTGCGCCCTGTCCATGAAGTGGTGAGTGTTGATTTGTTTTTACCCGGGTGTCCCCCTTCCGCTGAACGCATTCAGAACGCGATCGCGCCGTTATTGGAAGCGAAAAATCCAGACATTACGGGACGCGAAATGCTCAAATTTGGTTGAGATTAGGAGAAGAACAATGGCAAAAACAGTAACAATTGATCCGGTCACGCGCATCGAAGGTCACGCCAAAATTTCGGTCTATCTCAATGACGAGGGGACAGTGGATGATGCTCGCTTCCATGTGGTTGAGTTTCGAGGGTTTGAAAAATTTTGCGAAGGTCGTCCCATGTTTGAAATGGCAGGGATTACCGCTCGCATTTGTGGGATTTGCCCGGTGAGTCACCTCCTCGCCTCGGCGAAAACAGGGGATAAAATTCTCGCCGTGCAGATTCCCCCAGCAGGGGAAAAATTACGACGGTTGATGAACTTGGGACAAATTACCCAATCGCACGCCCTCAGTTTCTTTCATCTCAGTAGCCCTGATTTTCTCCTGGGGTTTGACAGTGACCCCCAAGCGCGCAATATTTTCGGCTTAATCCAGTCTGATCCAGAATTAGCCCGGGCTGGCATTCGCTTACGCCAATTTGGACAAAAAATTATTGAGTTGCTCGGTGCCCGGAAAATCCATGCCGCCTGGGCAGTTCCAGGTGGGGTGCGTTCGCCGCTATCAGAAGAAGCCCGCGATTGGATTATAGAGCGGCTTCCCGAAGCACGAGCAACCACAGAACAGGCACTGGGACTATTTAAACGGCTGTTGGATCAATTTGCCACCGAAGCCGATGTATTTGGCAAATTTCCCTCACTATTTATGGGGTTAGTTGCCCCGGATGGCAGTTGGGAACATTATGGCGGTCACATTCGCTTTATGGACAGTGAGGGAAACATTGTTGCCGATGGCTTAAGTGAGGACAATTACGCTGATTTTATTGGAGAAGCGATTGAGCCTTGGTCTTACTTAAAATTCCCGTACTATAAACCAATGGGATATCCCAATGGGATGTATCGGGTGGGCCCCCTGGCGCGTTTGAATATTTGTGAACGGTTTGGCACAGATGCTGCAGATCGCGAGTTAGAAGAATTTCGCAGTCGCGCTGGAGCAAGAGTGGCTACCTCTTCTTTCTTTTACCACTATGCCCGGCTAGTGGAAATTTTAGGCGCGATCGACCGCATTGAACAACTGATGTACGATCATGATTTAATGTCGCCTCGGGTACGTGCTGAAGCGGGTATTAATTCCTTAGAAGGCATTGGTGTCAGTGAAGCCCCCCGAGGAACCCTCTTTCACCATTACAACGTCAATGAAAACGGTCTCATTGAAAAGGTGAATTTGATTATTGCCACGGGACAAAATAACCTAGCCATGAACCGCACGGTTACTCAAATTGCCCAACATTATATTCACGGGACTGAAATTTCTGAAGGAATGCTGAATCGGGTAGAAGCTGGCATTCGCGCCTTTGATCCCTGCTTAAGTTGTTCCACTCATGCAGTCGGTCAAATGCCTTTACATATTCAACTCTTTGATCGCGATCGCGCTCTAGTTGATGAAGTCTACCGAGATTAAAGTAAGGACAAAAATATAATTAAGGAGTCAATTGAGTTGACTCCTACTCCTACCATTCAGTGCTGATGGGTTGCGCCATCTAAAGTGGGGGAGTGGTTGCACTCTCACACTCCTCTCAAGGTGGGCTTTCCGATGCGTGGGAAACCCGCGCAGCCTACGGCACGAGCAAAGCTCTACGGGTCGCACCTCAAAGTGAAGAAATACGAACGAAGAGAAAAAAGTATTTTTCGTTATGGTCTTAACCCTCTGCGTTCAGTTGTAGCACTCAGGAATCAGTTGTGAGACAGCAATCCTGGTTTAAGGGAATAGGGAACGGCGGGGCGTATAAACCTCCGACCCAACTAGAATTCCATTCCAGTTGGAATGCGGAGGTGCTTTCCGCACTTCGGAGGTCTCCTCCGAAGACAGCCCCTTGGGAACAGGGAACAAAATTTTCTCATGAATCATTTCTGATTGCTATGTTCATGATTTAGATATAAAGTACCGTCAGTTTCTTGAGTACTTACAATTTTTCTCCTGTACTTAGCGGTAGACTACACCACGATTTACAAAGCCTCAAACCCTATTCCCAGCTTAATGAGAGACAATAGAAGTGGGTCTGAGGGAAAAAATAATGAGTCAATCGGACGTAGGAGTGAGAGAAGGGAAAGTGCCAGAATTATCCTTTTCCCCAGTGGCTTTTCCCTTACCAGCAGTTGTTAATCAGGACTGGATTAAATTAGGACTACTGTTGGCAGCCGTTGATCCTAATTTAGGGGGAGTCGCGATCGCGGGACGAAGAGGAACCGCAAAAACCGTTCTGGCGAGAGGGTTACACGCTTTATTACCGCCCATCGAAGTAGTGAAAGGGTCTTGTTGCAACTGCGATCCACAGCATCCTGAGGAGTGGGACGATTGGACTCTCGAAGCGAATCGAAACTTATCCCCGGAAATTGAAGTGAAACCAACCCCTTTTGTACAAGTTCCTTTGGGGGTGACTGAAGATCGCTTATTGGGGTCTGTGGATGTTGTGCGCTCCATTGAGAAGGGAGAAACGATCTTTCAACCAGGCTTACTGGCAGCCGCCCATCGGGGCATTCTCTACATCGATGAAATTAACTTACTCGATGACAGTATCACCAACCTCTTATTAACCACTTTAACTCAGGGGCGGAACTGGGTGGAGCGGGAAGGAATTAGTTTTGAGCATCCTTGTCAACCTCTGGTAATTGCCACGTATAATCCGGAAGAGAAACAACTGCGATCGCAGCTTTTAGATCTCTTCGCGATCGGGATCTCAGCAGACATCCCCTTAACCGTAGAGCAACGGGTAGCAGGTGTTGAAAGCGTGGTTGCCTTTCAAAATACACCTTATCTCTTTATCAAAAAATGGACTGATGCGATTGACGAAATCAAATTACAAATTGCTCTGGCGCGGGAGTTACTCCCCCAGATCGCGATCGCGCAAGAACAAATGGCATCCCTAGTGGCAGAAGCCGAACGCTTCCAAATTGAAGGTCATCGTGGTGAGATCTGTGCTGTCCGTATTGCTAAAGCCCATGCTGCACTCTCCGGGCGAGTGGAAGTGAACCGCGAAGACTTACAAATTGCAGTTCAACTAGCAATTGTTCCCAGAGCAACGATTGTTCTTC
>CAZBPR010000063.1:0-16197 GCA_964493825.1 uncultured Dactylococcopsis sp. | reverse complement strand
CTACAGTGAATCGTTCCACAGAGTTGGGCTTCTACTTCATTCCAAGTGTTCTCAGGACGAAACTGAATCTCTTGGTCAGTATGATGGACTAAGGTAAAGGTGCTCATCCAAAAGTGATAAACCAGCCAAGGCATGAGCCAAAATTTAACGATCCCCCAGACGCCTGCAGTTAAAAACAGAGTGGGAAAGAAAACTAGCGCAAAACTGACAGTGATCGCAATGGATAATCTGACTTTCTTCTGTTCGCGAGGCACAACCAGAGAAGGATTAAAGTGAAATCGTCCCCAATGTAAGATAGAGCCGAGCCACCAAAAACGTCCATAGACCAGCTTAATCAACGAACGCACTAACTTGGGTGCTGCTTCATACTCCTCAATCAACCAAGGATGCCAAGCATTATCTACCATCAATTTGTTGGTGTGTTGGTGATGGAGATTGTGCAGAACGCGCCAGCTGTGAAAAGGGTAAATCAGAGGCAGTAAGAAAATATGACCAACGATATCATTCACCAAAGGTTTTTTGGCAAAGGAACGATGTCCGCAATCATGGGCAATCACAAACCATCCGGTTAACGCCGTTCCGGTAAAAATCCAGGCAAAGGGGAGAAGAAACCAAGGTGAATAAATAATTGTTCCATACCCGATTCCTGCAGCAATGACACTCATCAAAGCAGATAACCAAGCCTGGCGAGGATTTTTTTGAAAGCATTCTTTGGGAATCGTATTGATAATATCTCGTACTCGGATCTCAGGATGCAGTGCTTGCTGGGCAGTCTGCTGTGGTGCTTCCGATATCGTTTTGGTCATGAAAATATTTTGTAATCTCCGTTGAGTTAATTAATGAACACGATGATAGCGGTTCAATCGCTAAAGATCATCCTAAACTTTAAATTAAAATCACTAAAAAATCATAACTTTGATTAATTAACTAAGTTTAGATGAGTTTTCTTAACGAACCTTTACATTTATAACATGGCAGGGATTGTTCTGTGTGGAAAGCTACAATTTTTTTGAGCGCAAGGAGTCGCAATTTATGGTGGATAAACAAAGACTACGCAAAGAATTACTGAAGACCCGACAAGCCCTCTCGCACGCAGAATGGCACGCCAAAAGCGAGGCGTTATGCGAGCAGATTCGTTTTTATTTAGAAAGTGGGTCCTCAATCACTACAGGAGGAACCATTCTCAGTTACTTTCATTTTCGTCAAGAACCCAATCTGGATCCTTTATTTCAGCTCAATGATTACCGTTGGGGGGTTCCTCGTTGTGTGGAAAATGAACTCAGTTGGCATTTTTGGGAATGGGGCGATCCGCTCGCTGAAGGGAGATTCGGGATTCGCGAGCCTTCGGAAAATGCACCACTGTGCCCTCCAGAAGCGGTAGATTTAATTTTAGTGCCAGCGGTCGCTTGCGATGAGCGGGGGTATCGTTTGGGTTATGGAGGAGGATTTTATGACCGATTGTTTGAACAACCGCAATGGCGACAAATCCCAAAGGTCGGAATTGTTTTCGATGATCTGGTCGTTTCAGAAGTTCCTGCTGATCCGTGGGATATTGCGTTGGATGGTGTATGTACGGACTGGGGATGGCGGATTAAGCCTCTTGAGGCTTAACTTTCAGCACAACCAGGGTCATATCATCAATGGAGCCTTTTTTCTCCCCAATAAAGGCTTGTACACGATCAAAAAGATGCTGGACAATCTGTTCTGGGTTATAGTGCTGAGCGGCCGCATCATGAAAAGCTTGAATTAAGTTTTCTTCTTCAAAACGTTGTCCTTTGGCATTTACGGCATCAGTGAAACCATCTGTATAGTAAAGGACGGTATCGCCTTCCTCAAGTTGAACGCCTGCTTCATCGTATTTCGAGTCGGTTTCAAGTCCGACTAACATCCCGAGTGTATCTAAACGGTGAACTGTGTTGGTTTTAGCTTTCCATCTGAGTGGGGGATTATGGGCAGCGTTACTGTAGGATAAATATCGGGTTTTGGGATCATATTGGGAGTAAAAGAGGGTAACGAAGCGATGAGAACTCTCCAAGTCTTCGTACATGACGCGATTGAGATGTTCAAGGATTTGTGAAGGAGAGTGATGGTTGAGGACTTCGGCGCGCAGCATTCCTCGCGTCATGGTCATAATGAGCCCAGCAGGAACGCCTTTTCCCATGACATCCCCAATGACAATACTCCAAGGAACGGTACTACCGTCATTATCTTCTGCTCCTGGGTCACTTTGGGGTTGGTCGTAGTTAGCGGGAATAAAGTCATAATAATCTCCCCCAACCCGATTGGCTGTTCGACAAGCTGCAGCAATATCAAGTCCTTTAATTTTGGGATACTTGCGAGGCAACAAGTGGAATTGAATGTCTGTGGCGACTTCCAGTTCGCGATCGAGCTTTTCTTTTTGTCGGACTTCGGCAGTTAAATCGTTGTTGGCAATGGCAACTGCCGCTTGATCTGCGACAAGTTGTACTAATTTTTGACGGCTTAATGTCCAATCATAAGCGCGATCGCGCGTAAAAACATAAACTTTGCCTCGCTCTTTGCCCTTCACTAAAATAGGCGTTCCAAATAACTGAATCTCCTCGGGGAATGCTTTTTGAATCAGTTGATCTAAAGAGGTAGTTTCCGTTGTCGATAAAGTGACTTTTTTCCCCAGTTCACGAGTCACTTGTGCCAAACGATAACGGATGTCTTTGCACGCTAATCCTCCTTGACAATGAACTTGTTCCACAGTGACTTTACCTTCCCCTTTATACAGTAAAATCGCACTGCCATCACTGTCAGAAACACGCGCTGCCATTAAAGGAATAATTTCTAAAAATTGATTCAGGTTATTAAAACTGCGAAGGGCAAATCCCAGAGAACTCAAAAGATTTTGCACTTTATTTTGTTCCCGCCTTAAATTCGCCACTAATTCTTTCAGCGTAGCCACAGGGGTTTCCTGCTTGGCTAGCTTCGGTTCAAAGCCATTATTTTGTGAAGAAGGTTGTGGCGCAGGTAAAGCAGTCATAAGATTAGACATTTAATAATGAGCAATTAAAAATTAATAATGGATAATAACTGATTACTATTTATTAGCATTGCGTGGCTCCTCACATCCCCTCATAATTCTTTCCCCAATTGTCAGTTATCAAGGGGCAATTGTCAATTATTGCCTAAAAGAAATTTCTGTGATCCCCAAACGTGATCCCAAAATCCACTTTTTTTCTTGAATTAAGCAATTTCAAACTCAAAAAGAGTTTCTTTTTATTTTTATTTTCTTCAATGAAAGTAGCTACTACCTTACCGCTCCAGCGATCTGTCGTCAATCTAGTTCAAGTTAGAGAAATGCTCGGCAGCAGCTTCAGTCAGAAGCGATTGTTTTCCGTATCAGGACACGATGAAGAATAAATTAAGCTAAGATGCAAGCAAAACCCACCTCAAAACTTGTTCTTCTCATGCCAGAAAGCCTAGAGTTGTTTTTCTATCAACTGCAACAATTTGCGGATCAGTTAGTTTCTCAACAGTTAAATCAGCTGAGTCCAATGAGTCTCGGTCTGATTTTTATGGCTGGTTTACTCACAAGTCTGACCCCTTGTATGCTGTCTATGTTACCCATTACTGTGGGATATATTGGTAGCGCAGATACAGAAGGGCGCAAAGATGCGTTATGGAAGTCGAGTTGGTTTGCGCTAGGATTAGCCACTACTTTAGCAGGATTAGGGATTTTTGCAGCAGCCTTTGGACAAGTTTATGGACAAATTGGGGTCGGTTTACCCCTTTTGGTCAGCGCGATCGCGATTTTGATGGGGTTAAATCTCTTGGAGATTGTTCCCCTGCGCTTTCCTTCCTTAGGCGGGAGCGAATGGATTAAAGAAGATTTTCCCCCCTCGCTTCGATCGTACTTACTCGGATTAACGTTTGGTTTAGTTGCTTCTCCCTGCAGTACCCCAGTTCTGGCTAGCCTCTTAGCCTGGGTGGCCAGTACTCAAGACTTAGTTCTCGGAGCGGGATTATTGTTATCCTATACAGGAGGCTATGTCATGCCCTTAGTCATTGCAGGGGCCTTTACCGCTTCAATTAAGAAGTTTCTGGAGTTTCGCCGCTGGGGAAGCTGGATTACTCCTATTAGTGGGGCATTACTGCTAGGCTTTGGCGTCTTTTCTTTATTACTCCGGTTACCTATTGATCGCTTTTAATTATCGGAACGAATGACCTATCAACAACCGAAACTGGGATTGTCTTGGCTAAGACAAGGATGGCGCAAAATTATTTATGTCTTAGCTGATTTGCGTCTTGCCATCATTTTATTGCTCGCGATCGCGCTGTTTAGTATTTCCGGTACGATCATTGAACAAGGACAAACTGTTGAATTCTACCAAAATAACTATCCGGAATCACCAGCCGTCCTCGGATTTTTATCTTGGCAAGTCATCCTCACCCTCGGCTTAGACCATGTTTATACCACCTGGTGGTTTGTTAGCCTTTTAATTATCTTTGGCAGCAGCCTCACCGCTTGTACGTTTACCCGCCAACTCCCCACCTTAAAATCAGCCCGCCGTTGGCAATACTATAAACGTCCCGCTCAATTTGAAAAACTTGCCTTAAGTACGGAACTCCCCCACCATACCCTCGATCAAATCATTTCAGAACTCAAAAAACATCGTTACCAAGTGTTTCAAGAGGGCGACCAACTATACGCCCGCAAAGGAATCATGGGACGTATTGGTCCCATTGTTGTTCATGCCAGTATGTTAATTATCCTCCTTGGCGCGATTTGGGGAGCGTTTACTGGTTTTATGGCACAAGAAATGGTTGCCAGTGGCGAAACTTTCCAAGTGAAAAATATAGTTGAAGCCGGAAAATTATCTCAAGCGCAAATTCCTAAAGATTGGGCAGTACAAGTCAACGATTTTTGGATTGATTATACGGCCGAAGGCGAGATTGATCAGTTTTATTCAGATTTATCTGTGGTTGATCGCGAAGGGAAAGAACTCAAACATGAAACGATTCATGTTAATCAACCGCTACGTTATGACGGTGTGACCTTTTACCAAACGGATTGGGGAATTGCTGGGGTACAAGTACAAATCAACAATAGCCCGGTCTTTCAAATCCCCATGGCGAAACTGAATAAAGAAGGAGAAGGCAATTTATGGGGAACTTGGGTCCCGATTAAACCCGATTTAAGTGAAGGCGTTTCTTTACTAACCCGTGACTTAAAAGGAACATTGCTCGTTTATGATACCGCCGGAAAATTAACCGGTGTTGTCCGTCCGGGAATGGGAATTGAAGTGGAAGGAATGACCTTAAAAGTCAAAGATTTAATCGGTGCAACTGGCTTGCAAATTAAAGCTGATCCAGGAATTCCTATTGTTTACACGGGCTTTGGTTTACTCATGATTGGAGTTGTCATGAGTTATGTTTCTCATTCACAAATTTGGGCATTGCAAACGGATCATTCTCTTTATTTAGGAGGAAAAACAAACCGTGCTCAAGTCAGCTTTGAACAAGAGTTTCTAGAGATATTAACAGCACTAGAAAAAGAACAACCGCAACTAAGTCTATCTTCAACTTAACCCACGATGACAACCGATACTTTTTTCAGCCAACCGGATCACTTCTCAGAAATTGCGGCTGATTCGATAAGGTTAAAACGAGGTTAAGTACAAAAATCATTAAACAAGCTAATTATTCCTTCAAGGATTAGGATAATCCGTTTAATATAGGGAGCAGAACAAAAACCATTTGTTGTGATCTCTCATCGAAAAGAGGGCGTAACACAGGAAAATATCTATCTCAATTGGAAAAATTAGAATCAGTATTGATCTAATTTTTTTGAATTGATATCAATCACAATATTGTCTTTGCAATCTGGTATTTAATTATGAAAATCAATCGCAAATCTCTAACTACTCTCACGGCAAGTGCGGCACTACTTTTTGGGGCGGTCGGCTGTCAACAAGCTCAACAGCCGACAGGAGAAGAAGGAACCTCGGAACAACCTGGTACAGGGGTAGAAGTTATACCCGCTTATAGTGTCCTAGAAGAAAAATTCCAAACTGAAATTGTCAACATGGCTTTGCAAGAGCTGGGTTATGAGGTGCAAAATGCTAAGGAATTAGAATATGCCACAATGCACACTGACATTGCCAATGGCGGCATTCAGTTTACGACGGTTCACTGGGAGAAATTACACAGCGACTTTTATACCAACAGTGGGGGTGATGAAAAGTTAGAACGGATGGGAGTTTTTGTTGATAATGTCCTCCAAGGGTACTCCATTGATAAAGCGACAGCAGAAGAGTATGACATTACTAACTTAGAACAGCTTCAAGATCCTGAAATTGCTCAATTATTTGATACTGATGGTAATGGTAAAGCCAACTTAACCGGCTGTAACCCTGGCTGGGGCTGTGAATTAGTGATTGAACACCATCTTGATGAATATGGCTTACGCGATACCGTTGAGCATGATCAGGGGCAATATTTTGCGCTGATGGCAGATACCATTACTCGTTATGAGCAAGGAGAACCGATTTTATATTACACTTGGACGCCTTTATGGGTGGGGGGTGTCTTAGAAGCCGGAGAAGATGTGAATTGGCTAGAAGTCCCTTATACTTCTTTGCCCGAAGCCCAGGGTGAAGCCTCTGAAGAAACAACCACTGCTGAAATTGATGGGCAAAATCTCAACCTTGGGTTTGCTGTGGATCAGATGCGAATCTTAGCCAATCAAGAGTTTGTGGATCAAAATCCTGCGGCAGCAAAATTATTTGAAGTGATTCAGGTTCCGAGAACAGATATCAGTGCTCAAAACCGAAAAATGCGAGAAGGAGAAGACTCTCCAGAAGATATTATGGGTCACGCCAGGACTTGGGTAGAAGAAAACCAAGATCAATTTGATCAATGGGTTTCGACCGCTCGTGAAGCTGCTCAAGAACAAGCACAAAACTAAACTGATCGCGTTTGAGAGAGGGAGAGTTAATCCAATTAACACTTGGGAATAACTCCCTCTCCTCTGACTGATTATTTCCCTTTTGGTTGGTTCTTCTATTTTGTTCAACCGCGATCGCGCGCTTCAATGGGTACCCTCTCTCCCCGATCAATTTGTAGTCAACATTGGCCCATTTGATATAACGACTCCGTCGCTTTTTCAAACTTGATTCTTTTCAACATCGCCGTATCTTAAGCAATTTTGATTTTTTAGTCAACTTGTTATTGATTTTTTCTTCAAGCAAGGATATATTAGGAATTAAGGAGGTTAAAGCACAGTGAGTCAACAATTTGGTCAACTAATTCGCCAAGCGCGAAAAAACAAAGGATATAGCCAAAGAGAACTAGCAAAGCTCCTAGAATTGGACTTTACCTATCTCTCCAAATTAGAAAACAATCGGGCTGACTATCCGCCCAAAGAAGATGTCATTCGGGCTTTAGCCCGTCATTTGGCATTAGACGAAGAAAAGCTTATTTTCTTAGCTGGGCGGATTCCCCAGCAAGATGAATCCCTGCTGCGGGAACATTATGAAAATATGCCGACTCTGTTCCGCCGGATGCGGGAAAACCCCCAATTTGCTGAACAGGTGTTTCAAGCTGCAATGCAAACGGAAAAGCAGGAGTAAGGACATTGAAACTAGTGAAGTCGTTTCGCTATCTTTCTAAATCCGAAATTGCTGGTACAGCAACCTGTATCCTCCGGGAGATGGCACACACCTCTCACTACGTTCCTCAGTGGCCCCTTGATGCAACGCGAGTTGCCGAATATCTGGGGCTAGATATAGTTTGGGATACCATTTCTCCCGATGAACAAGGGGTAATTGCGGCTCGAATTCTCCCCTTAGAACGCTTAATTGAAATCAATGATGCCTTGCCAATGCTGAGAGGAGGGTTTGGTGAGTCAACCATTGCCCATGAAGTGGGGCATTGGGTACTCCATATCAACCAACGAGCTGTGGATCAGTATTGCCGATTGCAGCGACAGGGGATTCAAATCAAAGTCGATCCCCTGTTGTGTCGTAATCGTGAGCAGCGGAAAGGAATCGAGTGGCAAGCGCAGTATTTTGCCACCTGTTTACTGATGCCGGAAGCAAAGATGAAAGAAGTTTGTCAGGGGCGTAACTTAACCCACTGGCGCAATTTATATACCATTTCCGAAGAGTTAGGGGTTACCATTTCTAATCTCATTCACCGACTGCGAGATCTAGGTTGGATTGAGTTGGATCGAGCTTCTAAAGAACTTTATATCCGGCAAAATCCAGCGTAAACCAACTTGATCTCTCCCTAACCGACTTCACCAATAATTGATAACTCAATAATTATACACAGAATTTAACATCTGCTCTGATCGCTAAAATCCCGATAAGGGAAGTATTTTGTTATAGAGAATAAAATTCGTTACCCAACTTCAACAAGATTATTAATAAAGATTTAAGATTTCTGACATTTTACGCTCAAGCTGGGTAAGTTCCCCTATGGTAGTGGGTAGTTTCTCTATAACGAAACCGAACACTAAGTAAGGTTGGCTTCTGAGATGATAATGAAACGATTCTCTAATTTATTAAGTTCTTTCGTTGTAACCCTTGTGATTAGCTTCGCGTTGCCTGTAATGCTAGTTTTAGGGTTATTAACGATCGCGCTCGGAGTTAGCTACTTTCCGGGTTTAGAAAGTATTGGTGAGGTCAGTCTTAACCAAATCCTTGCCTTCTTGAGTATTTTTGGTGCTGGGTCTATTTTAAGAGGCGTAATTGTCATTGGTTTGACTCTAGCCCTAGTCGCTGGATGGTTCGATATTTACACTCTGTATCGCTTTTATCAGTTTAAACAACTGGATTCAGAACCCTCGAAAAATTCCTAAGGAGCAACACGAGATGCTGCTCCGGCAAGGCAAGGCAATTGCAATCGAATCAGCCAATAAAGCCAAGTAAAAGAACGGCAATTCCACCCAAGAGAGCCAGCAGGCTTAAGACAGCTCCGGCATTCGGACTACCTTTCCAGGAATATTTTTTATCGTCCATGATTTGTTATACTTCTTTACAAAACAGTTAACTCTATGATGACATTTTCTGGTTAAATTGTCAGGGTGACGTTTGCGCGAAGATTAAAAACTGTGAAGCTATTTGTCTATGAGACCCCAGAGTTAACGCCAGGAGATCATCTCCCTGATTGTGCAGTCGTTATTGATGTCTTGCGGGCAACCACAACAATCGCGACGGTTTTGGCTGCTGGTGCTGAAGCGGTGCAAGCCTTCAGCGATATTGAGCAATTGATGAAGGTGAGTGAAAAGTGGGAAAGTAATCGCCGTTTGCGAGCAGGAGAGCGGGGTGGAGCCAAAGTAGAAGGTTGCGATCTCGGCAATTCTCCTTTGGAATGTACCCCAGAACAGGTACAAGGGAAACGCTTTTTTCTCAGTACAACCAATGGCACACGGGCGCTGCAGCGGGTAGAAAAAGCGCCCCACGTTTTGACCGCTGCTTTTGTCAATGATCAGTCTGTGATTAACCATTTAAAGCAACACCAGCCGGAAACAGTTTGGTTAGTGGGTTCAGGGTGGCAAGGTAGTTATTCTTTAGAAGATACCGCTTGCGCTGGTGCCATTGCCTATGCCCTTTTGGGAGATCTCACTCAGGAGCAAGGAGATGTAATTGGTAATGATGAAGTCATCGGCGCGATCGCGCTTTACCGGCAATGGCAAACTAACCTTTTAGAATTATTCCGTTTTTCCAGCCATGGGCAACGGCTTTTAAGGTTAGGGGGAGAAGATGATTTGATTTATTGTGCCAAACGAGATTATTTAAAAGTGATTCCCACTCAAAAAGAGGCTGGAGTTTTGATCTCAGCATAGATTTTGGTCTGTCAGAATTTAATCGACGCTCACCCCTCACTCTCAAAAGTTAATCACTATGCAGTGAGACTTTAAGGAGACACTGCAGTGAAAATTAGTAATGGCTTCCTGAGTTGCGATGATGAACTGCGGTCACTTTTTCGGGTTCAAGGACTTTCCCGGATTTTGCAACCCCGTAGACAAGCCAGTGGTCGCCGCACTCCATGCGATTTTGCACTTGTAATTCAATATAAGCTAAGGCTTGTTTGAGAATCGGGCAGCCATTTTCGGCTGCTTCGGTTTCAATGTCAGCAAAGCGATCTTCTCCGGGAGCATAGTTTTTCATAAACTGCTTTTGCAGTTGTTTCCCTTCCGGGAGGATATTGAGTACAAAAGGACTGCCCACGTGCATTAACGACTCGATCGCGCGTTCTTTGGCGACCGCAACGGTTAATCCGGGCGGCGAAAACGTCGCTTGCGAAACCCAAGAAGCGAGCATTCCGTTTGCCAATTCCCCTTTTTTGGCTGTAACGACACACAACGCCCCGACAACCCGTCCTAACGCTTGTTCGGTGCGCGCGGCTTGAGAATCGGTTACACTTTGGCGTGCGGCTTGTTTTTTCTGTTTCCGTTTCAGCTTCTGGGCAAAATCAGTTCCCGCTTCCTCGCAGTATTTCAAGGTGGCATCGGTGGGCTTAAACTTGACGCGAATCGGATCAAAGCCGAAGCGAAAACCGGCATCTTTAATTTTTTGTTCCAGGAGATCAATGGCTTCCCCACTCCAGCCGTAAGATCCGAAAACAGCCGCCAGTTGTGTTTTTTCCGCATTGGCGAGGATAATGCCTAAGGCGGTTTGCACTTGTGTCGGGGCGTGTCCGCCGAGAGTCGGGGAACCAATAATAAAGCCTGCGGTGTTTTGTAGAACCGATTTAATCGTTTCGGGATCGGTAAACTCGCAGTTAATGGATTCAACAGCGACACCCGCTTTGGTCACCCCGCGCGCGATCGCGTTGGCAACCGTTGCCGTATTCCCATAAGCTGAAGCATATAAGAGGGCAACTTTTGTCGCTTGGGCTTGTTGTCCTTGTAGCCACTCTCGATAGGCATTGGTTAATTCGTGAAATCCGTAGCGAACAATCGGACCATGACCCGTCCCGTAAATCTGTGCCGGTTTCCCTTGGAATTTCTCTAAAATACTCCCGACTTGACTAGCATGAGGAGCCATCAAACAATCAAAATAGTAGCGACGGTCCTCTTGGTAGACTTGCCATCCTTCATCAAGAATTTGTTCCCCACAAACGTGTGCCCCAAAGAACTTATCGGTAAAGAGAATCCGCGTTTTTGGGTCGTAAGTACAAAGTTGATCCGACCAGCGCGGGGTTGGGGTTAATAAAAATTCTAAGGTGTGACCTTGACCTAAATCGAGGGTTTCCTCTCCTTTAATCACCCAATAATTCGCTTTGGTTTCCCCCAAAAGTTTCTGTAAGGAAATGGCTGCTGGGTTAGAACAGACAAGCGTCACATTAGGAATGAGCTTGAGGAGAGCTTTCAGCGTTTCAGCCCGATTGGGATTAACATGACCGAGAACGATATAGTCAATTGCAGCGGGAGAAAGGCGCTGCTGGAGAGCATTCAGAAAAATTTCCGTAAAGGACTCCCCTGGTGGATCAAAGAGTGCAGTTTTGTCTGCTTGAATAAGATAAGAATTGGCGGTTGTACCGCGTTGTAAGCCATATTCAATTTCAAATTTCAGCCGATCCCACGTCCGAGACCGATAAACTGTTGTTTCAGAAGCAATGGGAAGGACTTGTGTATCTCGAGGTTGCATAAGAATGAGTAATGAATGATGAAGTGATAACCAATGACTAATGACTAATGACTAATGACTAATAACAAATGACTACTTCACTCAACTAAGAGACACTATCGAGTTTTGATCATTCTTGATCCTCAAGTAACTCAATAATTCCAGTTTGTCCGTCAATTTTAACGAGTTGACCGTCTTGGAAGAGGTGGACAGCATTGGGGAGGTCCATTACTGCCGGTAAGCCATATTCGCGGGCGATGATTGCGCCATGAGACAATCTTCCTCCTACTTCTGAGATTAAACCGCCTGCTTGCGTGAGCACAACCCCCCAACCGGCATCGGTATAAGGAACCACTAAAATTGTTTCTTTGTCCACAGTAATGGGTTGTGAAAGATCCTGAATCACTTTAATCCGACCAATGGCTTGCCCAGAACTCGCGGCAATCCCTTGCCAACGTTGTTGCGATCTCAATTGAGGAGACACCACTACCGAGTCTCGTTGGGGAGGGTTTCCATAAACCACATAGGGAACAGCAGGGAGTTTTTCATCTTCGCCAAACCAGAAACGGCGATCTGCGACGCGTTGGGAAATGTCCTCGCGCAATTTGGGGTCATCGTTTTTCACCAGATGGCGAATTTCTGATAACTTCAAGAAAAAGACCTCTCCTTCTTCATTCAGAAGTCTGGTTTCTAACCAAACCCGTTCTAAGGCCAGAAAACTCCAGCGCAGATGAGCCAATAAGCGATTATAAACTTCTGCTACTTCTGCTTTGAGATTTAAGCGTTGCTGAACCGTATTTTCTTGCCAATTGCGATGCCCTGATTGGTTCCCTTTTTGATTCGTTTGGAGTTGTTCGCTAAAGAAAAATTGGGTAAATAATGATCGCGCCGGACGAGGATTATCTTGCCAGCGGGGAATTGCAATATCAGTGGCCGTTTCACTTAAATAGCCATATTGCTTTAACCAATCTTGGAACTGTTCTAAGATGCTTTCCCCATCCGGTAATTCCGCTAGCATCGCAAATAAGGAGGGAGCACTCATGGGTTCAATTTTGTCCATCGGGACTAAGTTTCTCGCATCTTGGGCAATTTGGGCTAAAGCTTGGCTAGAGGCGACTTCCGGTAAAGCCTTGTAATCTAAGGCGTCATCTTCGACTTGCAAGACATTTTTGCGTAGGGAAAAACTTAAGGGCGCAAGAATGTTATAGTACGTGGCGGAATGGAGGGTGGTGAGAATCATTTCAATCCGGGTGAGCAATTCTTGGGGCGATAACTCACGAGCGGATTGTTGCTGTAAGTCTTGTAGCGTCGGGGTAAACAAAGCGTCTTGATCGGCGGCAAAATCGCTGGCTAAGCGCCATTCTCGTTTGGCTAAGCGCAGTAATCCCGGAAGGTTGCGTAGGGTAGAAAGCACAGAAGGACGAGTAAATTCTGCCCCCCGCGTCAGAAATTCTAAACTTTCTGGGGGGAGTCCCATGCGCCGAAAGATTTTCCCTAAAAGGGTGGCATTAAAGTAAGCCCGGCTGTAGTGTAAAGTTGCCGTTTCTTTAAATTTTAGCCCTTTGGCGCGATCGCCGAGAACGAGGGTAAATAGTTTTCCCCAGACTCCGCACGTCAACGGACGATTAATCGACCAAGTCAGCGGACGAATTAAGCCCGGAATCACTTCTGCTGCAAGATCCAAAGTTTTTCCCCATCAAACGTCCATTCCAAATCTTGAGGAAAACCATGAAAGCGTTCCTCTAATTCTCGGGCTAACTGGGCCACATCTTGCAAGAGAGATTCGGGAATTTCCCCTTCTCCTTCAATGGTGGGAGGGGAACCGGGAATCACGCGATATTGTTGTGGTGTCACCTGTCCAGAAACGACGGTTGCGGCTTCTCCGGGAAGGGCTTCGATGAGCACTGCATCATCCATTTGGGTGATTGGGTCGCGACTGAAAGCAACGCCAGAAAAGACACCTCGAATTTGCTGCTGGACTAACACTGCCATTGCGGTTTCTCCTTGTTGATGTTGGCGACGATATTGGGCAGCCGTCGGATTATGATAAGACGCCTGACACTGTAAAATTCCATCTCTGAGGGCTTCTGGGTTAGTAATATGAGAAATACTTTGATATTGCCCAGCCGCAGAACTTTCTTCAGTGTCTTCTCCCACCGCCGAAGAGCGAACAATTAAGGGATTCTCTGGGGAGGGAGATGCCGATTCTAGCAAAGGCAGGGGGTCATCTCCAGCGGGGAGAACCCAACCTGTGGGAACGGGATATCCCCAACGTTTGAGTTGAGAGAGTGTGGCCGCTTTCTGTCCAACTTTTTTCGCTGAGAGAGCATCATCGAGGGAGACGATCGCGCGATCACCGCGAAAGAATTTAAACATGGCACTGTTCTGCCCGTCCTTACTCGGTAAATCAAGGTCATCTGGAATTTTATAGTAAATCCCAAATAAAAGAAGCGACAGGGCAATTACCGCCATTATGGTTGGGGGATCGTTGATGTTGCGTAAGCCAATAATCACCGCCATTAGCACTAAAACCCCGTTTCGTCCCGCAGCGCGATCGCGCAAAATTGTAAAACTAATGCCACTAATCAGTAAAATTAAACCCGCTGCAATGGGATCGTGAACGAGAATGCCCCACATAACATTAGTAGTTCCTGCCCCTTTGCCTCCCCAATAACGTCCAATTACCAAGGCAATTAAAGCCACCAGTTCCCAAGCGGGATCGTTCGGAAAAAAGGAACGCGCCAGCAACACCACTGCCATCCCTTTTCCAGCTTCTGAGAGGACGGCAAGGATTCCAACGACTTTGCCGCCATGATAAAATGCTGCTGAAACCGAAACATTGCCGGTGCCAAGACGTTTTAAGTTTTGACCGGTCAAACTTAAAGTCAGCCAATGAATGAGAGGTAAGGCGCCGAAAAGGGGGCCAAGAATGAAAATGAGGAAAGCCCCGCCAAGTTGTGTGAGGGTCATAAGTTTTACGCAATCATTTTAGGAAAAAGGATCAATTGGGGAAAAGGGGAAACAACCGATCAAGGGAAGTTTAACATCCCGCTTTCCCTGAACTGACAGTTACCGAAACCTTACCGAATCAAGAACGTTCAAATTGCTTTTAGCCGTCTTCTCATCCCGATGAATCGTCAACAGAAAAATTCATCTTCTAATGCCGAGAGTCAATCTTGGCGGCGCGCGATCGCGTCAGTCTGGCAGAATACCACAAATCGTGTGCAAGCGTCTCTCCCCTTCCAAAAAGCAACGGCAAAACTCGCGCAATGGTTTACCGTTTCCGAAGCGGAAGTGGGAGAAATTTTAGAACGGGTTCGCGCGGAACTCCCAACCACGGAAATTATCTTAGTGGGTAAACCCCAAGCGGGAAAAAGTTCCATCGTCCGAGGGTTAACCGGCGTTTCAGCAGAAATTGTTGGGCAAGGCTTTCGCCCTCATACCCAACACACCGAACAATATCCCTATCCCTCGCCGGAATTGCCGTTAGTGATTTTTACAGATACTGTCGGCTTAGGTGATATTCAAGAAAATACCCCCCTCATTATTCAGGACTTACAAACTAATTTAGAAGATAGTTCAGACCATCGCGCTCGAATTGTTATTTTAACCGTAAAAATTAATGATTTTGCTACTGATACCCTCCGACAAACCGCCGCTGACTTACGGCGCAAAAACCCGGATGTTCCCTGTTTACTGACGGTCACTTGTGCCCACGAGGTGTATCCTTCCTCTGTAGAGACTCATCCTGACTATCCCCCAGAGTGGGAAAGTGTGCAACGTCCTTTTCAGAAAATTGAAGAAACCTTTGCTGGCTTATATGATCGCGCAGTCCTCATTGACTTCACTTTAGAAGAAGATGGCTATACCCCCGTTTTTTATGGCTTAGAAGCCCTCCGCGATCAGTTAGGGGAATTACTCCCAGAAGCAGAAGCAAAGGCAATGTATGAGCTATTAGACACCTCTGTCGGCAAGAAATTAGGCAACCTCTATCGAGATGTGGGACGGCGCTATATTCTAGCGTTTTCCATTATTGCGGGGACAGTAGCTGCTGTGCCGTTACCCTTTGCCACAATGCCCGTTTTAACCACCTTACAAGTGTCTTTAGTGGGGTTATTGGGAAAACTATATGGACAACCGCTGTCTTTTTCGCAAGCGGGAGGGGTGGTGAGTGCGATTGCCGGGGGATTTTTTGCCCAATTAGTGGGACGCGAATTAATTAAATTTATCCCAGGTTTCGGCAGCGCGATCGCGGCATCTTGGGCGGCAGCTTATACTTGGGCGTTAGGAGAAGGGGCGTGCGTTTATTTTGGGGATTTAATGGGAGGCAAAAAACCGGATCCCAAAAAGATTCAAAAGACGATGGAAGATGCGTTTGCCGAAGCAAAAGAACGGTTTAAAAAGAATTAACTGCCTGCTTCAAAAATGGTAGTGGTCGATAAGTGTAATTCAGGAAAAATCCTCGATTCTAAAACTTGATTCCCTCGCAAACATTGCATTTGATATTCACCGTCAACTAACTGACAAACCGTAATTGTCGGTTGTTTAGGTTGACCGATATATCGCACTCCTCCCAAGCCGCGATAATCAACAA
>CAZBPR010000062.1:0-16339 GCA_964493825.1 uncultured Dactylococcopsis sp. | reverse complement strand
TCCTAAACCTATTTTAGGGGGACTGATTTTATATCTCGGACTAGCACTTTTAATTCAGTGGGTTTATAAAGCTTGGTTTAAACTGAATTTTTCCGATTATTTAATTGTTATTGCAACTTTAATTGTTATTAATGCTGTGGGTTTTTTAGAAGGAATTGCTGTCGGCTTTATCATGAGCGTCATTTCCTTCATGTTTAACTATAGTCAACTCAATGTTGTCAAACAGAGTTCTTCGATTGTGACAACAAGAAGTAATATCCATCGCACCGAACCGGAACGAGAAATTTTAAATAAGAACGGAGAAAAAGTTTATATCTTAGAATTGCAAGGCTATGTCTTTTTCGGCACAGCCGATTATCTCTTGCAACAAGTGCGCGATCGCGTTGAAACCATAGAAGAAAAGCCCTTAAATTATATTCTCATTGACTTTCGAGAAGTGGAAGGACTCGATGCTTCTGGTGTGTTGACGTTTATTAAACTCCTGAAAATTGCCCGTCAACAAAAACTCACCTTAGTCTATACCAATCTCCTGCCTAAATTAGAAGCCCAACTGCGGCAGGGTGGAGGCATTGATGAAGACGAACAACTTTGTTATATTCTGCCTGATTTAGATCGGGGTTTGGAATGGTGTGAAAATCAACTCTTAAAAGATGCCTATTCAGAAACGACAAACAAAAGTTCTTTGAAAGAACAACTCGCTGATTTATTTCTGACGACAGAACAAGCAGAAGAGTTTGTTGAATATCTTGTGCCTAAAAAAGTCGTTGCGGGTGAAGTCATTTTTGAAGCAGGAGCCGATCAACAATGTTTATACTTTATTGAGTCGGGACAAGTGAGCGTGCTTTTAGACTTACCCAACGGTCAGACCAAACGGCTACAAACCCACTGTCAAGGTTCAGTTTTAGGAGAAATGCGATTCTATGGCAAACCGCCTCTTTCTTCTCTGGTGGTTGCAGATCGTCCCAGCCAACTCTATCGGCTTGATCGCGCCACCTTTGAAAAGATGAAGCAAGCCCATCCAGAACTGGCTTATGCGCTACAAGAATACATTGTCCGCTTCCTGTGTGATAGCTTGACCCGCCGAGAAGAACAAGTGCGAATCATCGCTTAATACAGTCTCTATTCTGATAAAAATCACCCTGATTAGGTATTTTAAAAGACAAAGTTTTAAGATATATTACAGGAGGTATTAATAACTTGATAATTGGTAAATCAGGGAAATTTTATGGTCAGTATTGTAGAACAGCGGTTAACCTGTAACCGCATTTTTCGCTACTTAACCCATTACAGCAAAAAACATTTGACTGGTCGTTTGGACGTGCAAGCAGCAAACGGTCAAGCTTGGCAGGTTTATCTTAATTTAGGACAACTGGGTTGGGTAGCGGGAGGCGTTCATCCGCATCGGCGTTTTATGCGCCAACTCCAACTAGCTGGCTTAGACGATACTGTCTTAAAAGCAGTTTCTCAATCCTCTCTTCCGGCACCAGAACAGCCAGAATGTATTGAATATCATCTTTTAGCGAAGCTAGCTCAAGACAAATATTTGAGTAGTGAGCAAGTGATGAGTGTGATTCAAGGGGCGTTACTAGAAGGGTTATTTGATATCGTACAAGCGACAGAGTTAGCGACTCCTACATTACAAGAATTTTTCAGCCAGCACCCGGAACAGAAATTAACCAGTGTTGCTCAATTAGAGGGAACAGGAGATAGTTTTTATGTGCAATTTAAGGAAAATCATCGTCCTTCCCAACAAGCGCGCTTACCCTATACCTGGATGCAGCCGGTTATGAGTATCCAAAAACAAGTCCAACAAGGGTGGGAACGTTGGTTGGCAATGGGCTTACAAAACTATTCTCCTAACGCTGCGCCAATGGTTAATTCTCCAGAAAAATTGCAAGCTCAAACCTCAGAGAATGTTTACAAAAATCTCATGAGCCTCATGCAGGGGAAAGAAACCCTGCGAGATTTAGCAGCGCATCTCAAGCGGGATCTCTGGGGCATGACACAAGTTTTACAACCTTTAATTCATCAGCAGATTATTGATTTTGTCAAGATTCCCGATCAGTCGCTGTTTTCTCAAAACAAAGAGATGAGCGAACCAAGACCAATGAAGCACGGGGGGAACGCCTCAACAGCTAAACAAGGATTAATTGTTTGTGTGGATGATAGCGCGCAAACCCACAAAATGATTGAAATGATCGCGCAGTCTTTAGGATATAACTTTTTAGGAATCTATGAAAGTGTGGAAGCACTGCCAACCCTAATTGAAAAAAAACCCGATCTCATTTTTCTCGATTTAGTGATGCCAGTGGTGAATGGGTATGAATTGTGTCAACAAATCCGTCGGGTCGAAGCGCTCAAAAATATTCCAGTAGTGATTTTAACTGGTAATATGGTGGATCGGGTACGGGCACGCCTCGCTGGAGCCAGTGAATGTATTACGAAGCCCGTGGCAGTCAATCAAGTGCGCACTCTCGTGCATCGCCATTTTCTGCCTGAAAAATCCGTAGATTTAGTTTCTAGACAATGAACAACCGACAATAGAAAATTAACCAGGGAAATTGTCAATTGTTGAATGAAATTACCAGTTTTCGATCAAATTCGTCAGTGGCGCAATCCCCAAGATACGCAACCATTTCCCCTTGCCATTGCTTTCATCATCATGATTGGTCTGTGCCTCGTCACTTTTTTGTGGCGTTTAGGCAGCATTGGGCTGATCGATGAAACAGAGCCACTTTTTGCCGAAGCAGCCCGTCAGATGGTGGAAACGGGCAACTGGGTTACCCCTTATTTCAACGGCGAAACTCGTTTTGATAAACCGCCGCTGATTTACTGGTTAATGGCAATTGGATATCAGATTTTCGGCGTCAATGAATGGGCGGTGCGTCTTCCTTCTGCCCTGAGTGCAATCGGACTAACCGGGTTTATTTTTTTTGTGCTCGATCACTTTGGCGTTTCTCCCCTCAATCCCGGGACGGAATCGACACAACGACGCTGGGGGAGTCTGATTGGGGGGGCTACCCTGGCGCTCACGCCAGAGTTTATTATTTGGGCGCGAACGGGGGTTTCGGACTTGCTGCTAACCGGCTGTATGGGCAGTGCGTTGTTGTGTTTTTTTGTCGGCTATGTCCACTCCGAAAAAGGAACAGAACCGCCTTTTTTGAGTCTCGGCAGACCTTCGGCTGAGTACATTAGTTTTTATAGTTTGACCGCGTTAGCGGTTTTGGCAAAAGGTCCGGTGGGTTTAGTTTTACCGGGATTAATTATTATTGCTTTTTTACTTTATCAGGGCAATTTGTGGGCAGTTTTTAGGGAAATGCGGGTTCTGTCGGGACTGATTATTTTCTTGGTTTTAACCGTTCCTTGGTATGTTTTAGTCATTGCTGAAAATGGACAAAATTATATTGATTCTTTCTTTGGTTATCATAATTTTCAACGCTTCACAGATGTTGTGAATGATCATGATGCGCCCTGGTATTTTTATTTTGTAGTGGTCCTGATTGGCTTTGCTCCTTTATCCGTTTATTTACCCAGCGCGATCGCGCAACTGCAAGTTTGGCGGCGACGATTTTGGCAAAAGCAACCTCGAGCCCAACAGTTAGGACTCTTTGCATTTTTCTGGTTCGCAATTATTTTTGTTTTCTTTACGATTGCGGTTACCAAACTTCCCAGTTATATCATTCCCTTACTGCCGGCGGCAGCAATTTTAATAGGACTATTTTGGAGCCGTTATCAACAGGAAATGCCGAGCCTTACTTTAAAGATGAATGGTTGGGTCAATGTCATTTTTGTCTTGGCTTTGGGTGCAGCATTTTACTATAGCCCCAACTTTATTGGTTATGATCCAGCAGCCCCGAATTTATCAGAAATTTATGCGCAAACGGGCTTACATTTACTAGCAGCAGCGACTTGGTTGGGAGCAGGAATTTTGATTGGTCTCGCTTTAGTGACACAGCAATACCAGCGCTGGATCTGGGGCATTAATTTACTTGCAATGTTGTTAACCTTTGTTTTTGTGCTGCAACCGGCAGTTTTTTTCATGGATCAATTGCGACAAAAACCTTTAAGAGAATTAGCGCGATTTGAGCAAACGGTGCGAAAGCCCGGTGAAGAATTAATTATGATTGGTATGGAAAAGCCTAGTGTTACTTTTTACACGCAACATCAAGTGACTTATCTGGATAAAACCAAACACGCGATCGCGCACTTGAGAAAGCAACCGGATACAGAGTCTGTTCTTCTGTTAAGTCATCCCCGTAATTTGAATACCCTGATTGACCAAGCTCAACAAGTAACTTTTTTAGGGCAACAAGGAGAGTACCAATTGATTCGCATTCAACCCAATTTTGAGGACTAAGGCTGGGTGCGAGAGCACGGTGAAGGGGGCGTAGTAATAGTTATAATTAACCCGCATTCGCCCCCGTTGAGTCTAAACAAAAACCTTAACCAAAGCCTTGTCCGCGGGTTGGAGAATTTTTAGAAAGACAGCCTTCTAACTGCTGCTGTAATTTTTCCGTGTCGAGATTTTGACCAATCAAGACTAACTGATTGCTAGGTTCTCCTTTCCACTCGTCATCCTCAATGGAAAAGCGTTTCCCACTGAGATGGAAAATATGACGCTGGGGACTTTCCTCAAACCAGAGAATTCCTTTGGCGCGAAAGACATTTTCCGGTAAATCATTGTCGAGAAAAGACTGAAACTTGCGAATGGAAAACGCGCGATCGCTGCGGAACGATAAAGAATTAAAGCCATCATTCTCTAAATGGTGGGAATGGTGATGATGGTCGTGGTCATGATCGTGATGATGATGGTCGTGATCATGGTCATGGTGATGATGATGTTCATGGTCATCATGATCCCCTTGTTGAAAATAGCGATCCGACTCAAACAAGCCGACACTCAACACCAATGGCAGCGGAACATTGGCATTTTGAGTCCGAATTAATCTCGCCCCTTCTTTCATTTCCCGAATGCGTTTTTCCAACGCTTCCACATCTGCTTTCGGCACGAGATCGGTTTTGTTGAGAAGAATAATATCGCCATAAGAAATTTGACTATACGCTGCCTCACTATTAAATAAATCCAAGCTAAAGTTGGCACAATCAACCACTGTCACGATTGAATCTAAACGCGTCATATCCCGTAATTCCGACCCGAGAAATGTTAATGCTACCGGTAACGGATCGGCTAAGCCAGTGGTTTCGACAACTAAATAATCAATTTTTTCTTCTCGTTCTAAAACCTTATATACCGCTTCTACTAAGTCAGTATTAATGGTGCAGCAAATACAACCATTATTCAACTCCACCATACTGTCATCGCTTTGGATAATTAATTCATTATCAATGCCAATTTCGCCAAATTCATTGACCAAAACCGCTGTTTTCAACCCCTGATTATTACTTAAAATATGATTGAGAAGCGTTGTCTTGCCACTGCCTAGAAAACCTGTGATGATAGTGACAGGTAAACCTAACTTCGGTGCATCCATCTGTTCTGTAGCGTTACTCTGCGGATTTACGGTTGCCATAATAAACTTGAGACACAATAACGTATAACTTCATCTTTCCTATTATTGCTTAACTGTACTATGACCTTAACCGTTTTCAACAGTCTTACCCATCGCCAAGAACCCTTTACGCCCATTGAACCGGGTAAAATTCGGATGTATTGCTGTGGCATTACTGTTTATGATTATTGCCATTTGGGTCACGGACGCACTTGTTTAGTGTGGGATGTGGTGCGGCGCTATTTGGAATGGCGAGGTTATGAGGTGCAGTACGTGCAAAACTTCACCGATATTGACGATAAAATTCTTAAACGCGCCCAAGCCGAAGGGGTGAGTATGGAAAACGTTTCGGAACGCTTTATTGAGGCTTACTTTGAAGATATGGAACGTTTGGGGGTCGAAAAAGCCGATGCTTATCCCCGGGCGACTCATACCCTAGATGGCATTCAACGCCTTGTTTCCGCCTTAGAAAGTAAAGGCTATGCCTATCCGGCAAATGGGGATGTGTATTATTCAGTGCGGAAGTTTCCTGAATATGGCAAACTCTCGGGACGCAAGTTAGAAGACTTAAAAGCCGGGGCAAGTGGGCGAGTGGAAGCAGCCGATCCTGATGCAGCCAAGAAACGCGACCCTTTTGATTTTGCCCTTTGGAAAGCCGCTAAACCTGAGGAACCCTCTTATCCCTCACCGTGGGGTCAGGGTCGTCCGGGTTGGCATATTGAATGTTCGGCAATGGTAAAAGAACAGCTGGGCGATACCATTGATATTCATGTGGGAGGCGGTGACTTGATGTTCCCCCACCATGAAAATGAAATCGCACAATCGGAAGCAGCAACGGGACATCCCCTTGCTAACTATTGGTTACACAATGGCATGGTAAAAATTGAGGGGGAAAAAATGTCAAAGTCACTCGGGAATTTTATTACCCTGCGTGACTTGTTAGACAAAGTTGAACCGATGGTGGTGCGCTTATTTATCTTGCAAGCCCACTATCGCAAACCCCTTGACTTTACGGATGAAGGTTTAGAAGCGGCAAGAAATGGCTGGCATACTCTCAAGGAAGGTTTATTATTCAAAGAGCATTATGGCAAGCAACTGGGGTGGGACGAACATCTGCCGCAGCAGAGTGATGAAAAAATTAAACAACGCTTTGCGGAAATCGTGGATGATGACTTTAATTTTGCTGGTGGACTCGCTATTTTGTTTGAATTAGCAAAAGAATTGCGCAAGGAAGGAAATTTATTAGTCCATCAGGGAACCACTGAAGCTTCTGCAGAAGAGTTAGGTGTGAAATGGCAGACACTGGTTGAGTTAGCCACTGTTTTCGGTTTGAAAACAACTGTTCCTAAAGCTGATCAGCAATTTTCTCAAGTCGATTATCAAGCTGAATATTCTGTTTCAGATGAAGTTCAAAGGATCAGTGACGAACAAGTCGAATCTCTCATCGAACAACGTGCCGCAGCCCGAAAAGCGAAAAACTTTACAGAAGCGGATCGCATTCGGGATGAACTGCAAGCGCAGGGGATTACTTTAATTGATCAACCGGGCGGCAAAACCCGTTGGCATCGTTAAATCTCAGTCTGCTTAATTCCTTGCACGATAAAGATCGCGCATTGATTGTTTTTATGGTCAGATTATTCCGACTGACTAGTCAAGCTACTTTACAATGTAAAGTGGTGATATACAGTAACTTCAAATTGAGAATGACTAAACAGCAGATCAACTTTCGTATTGATCCAGCACTTTTACAGGCAATCAAAAGTCGGGCACAGAAAGAAGGAATTCCCTATACCCAGTGGATTAGAAATGCTTGTGTCTCCCAGCTGGCAATCGACCCTGTCATTACTTTTGATGAAGAGGAGGAGATGGATATTTATGCGCCTACTGCTATACATTATAGTGAAAGCAATATACAGTATAGCAATACTGCTTTACACCATGATATACAAGACTGGGAACAAACAGAAAGTGAGAAAGATCCAATTGCCCTAGAAAACACTGTTCCCAAAGCCAAAGCTGAAAATACGTTTCAAGAACAGATCAACCATCTTAATACTCGTTTGCGATGGGAAAGTCGATATCGTCATACCTTAGAAACTCAGGTTTATTACCTCAAATCAATACTAATGGATACCGTAGCCAATCTCGAAAAGAAAATTGCTGCGGTGGAGAAGCGCTTACAGCCAAGCAATGACGAGACAGAACGTAACGGATGAGCCAATTTGACTGAGTTTAGGTTTCCTCAGTGGTTCATCCGCTAACGATTAATCCTGTTCTTGATCCATGGCGCGTCGGTTAACGACCCAGCCATCAGGCATCGCTGCGGAGTTCTTTTTGTAAAGTCGGCGGCGGCTGACTGGGTTCAAAAAGATAACTCGTATGAGTGCCATTGGGATACAAAAACGTACAAACCACTGACACCTCAGGATTATATTTAACAATCATCTCCTGAATACCCGCTTCTTTCCAATCACTCAGCATCAAAGGAATGAGACTAATGGGCTTATACATTAATTGCCACTCTTCTAAATGGGTACCTTCATTTTCGAGTTGTCGTAATAAGACCAAGGTTCCTTTTTCTTGGAACTCACAGTAATATTTGTAAGCAACTGCCCCTAAATAGTCAGCATTGGCTTCAATAATGGCAAGTTGCTGTTGTTTGGATTCTAATTGCTCTGCCATGGCTTTTCAAACCGTTAATTCACTTTTGGCGCAGGTGCATCACTGGTAGCGGGGAGTTCAGAAAAATTGGCGGAAAAAACTTTAAGATTTAAGTCCGTATCTTCTCGATTAGACAGCGATCGCTGCACTTTTCCTAAATATAAAGGCTTAGAAACCCCTTCTTCCGGGTGAATCACTGTTCGCGCCCGAATCGTCATCTGATTATCAGCGCCACCTAAACGCCCGTAAGAATAAAGATCGGCACTCGCTTTACGCAAACTCGCTTCCACTTCTGACTCGGTCACCGTGGGAGGAAGTTTAATCACCACTTCTGAACCGCCATTATCATAAACCACAGAAAATGATACCGCACCTGGTACATCAGTATAGCTAAATAGTCCTAAAGATAAACCAAATAACCCTGCAGTGAGAACACCCATAAAGCCAGTAATTCCCACTAAGCGGAACCGGAATCCCCAGTTAAAAATAAAGGCAATGAGGGTAAGAACAAAAACAGCAGCAGTGAGAATTGCCGACCACTTAATATAAACAGTAAAATCGGTGTTCATTATCGAAAATTAATTATTGATTGTCCATCCTCTATTATTAACGCGAGGGCTTCGGAAACTCAAGCACATTTCCCTGAGAATTTTCAATGGCAACTCTGACTAAAAGACCAGCTAACAATAAACTTGCTAACATGGAGCTTCCGCCATAGCTAAACAACGGGAAAGGTAAACCGGTGGTGGGTAAAGAACCGGTTGCCACGCCAATATTAATCAACGATTGCCCGACTAAGAAAACGACAACCCCTGCTGCAACCAAGCGACGGACCGGTTCTTGGGTTTGCTGGGCAACCATTAAACCGACTGTTGTGAAACTCATAATTAAGGTGAGTAGAACAACACAGCCGACAAAACCAAATTCTTCTACAAACACGGCAAAAATGAAATCTGTGTCTTGATAGGGTAAGTAGAATAACTTTTGTTGAGAAAGTCCTAAACTCTTCCCCCAAATCCCGCCCGAACCAATGGCAAGTAAGCTTTGAACCAATTGATAGCCATCGTTTTGTGCGTTTTCCCATGGATTAAGGAAAGAGATGACCCGTTTCCGTTGGTACTCTCGCAAGGTAATACTTAACGTCGCTAAAGCAACCCCACTAGTAGCAACCATGAGTAAATAGCGCCAGCGAATCATGCCCGTTAAGGCAATTAACCACAAACTCATGCCACACAACGCCGTGTTACTCAAATTGGGTTGAATTAAAATGCCCGCTAAAACCATGGCAAAGCTGGCTAGCCAAAATACTCGCCACCCCTTACTTAAACGAGACCAACGACCAAAAATAATTGCCCCTTGCAAAACGAGAAAGGGTTTAATGAGTTCTGAGGGTTGTAGCGACACAAAACCCAGATTAACCCAACGTTGCGCCCCGTTAACAGGCTCGAAGAATTGGGTGGCAAAAATTAAGGCAAGTAAAATAAATAAGGCATAGGGCGCAATTTTCAAGAGGTAACTCAGAGGGCTACGGGTTACCCATTGAAACAGAAGCAGTCCTAAATAAGCCCAGATGATCTGTCGTTGGAAAAAGTATAAGCCACTGCCCTTGTCGACATTGGCAACCGCATAAGAGGCGGAAAATAAGACCACTAAACCAATCAAAAGCCAGAGAAAGGTTAACCAACGTAATAAACGAGCGGAAATTCCCCAGCTTGCGATTTCAGGATTGAAAAATGGAATCAAGTATTTCAACACGGAAGATCACTCCTGCCCAACAGCTTGAGCCAATCTTAGCAAAAAAGGGGATTGGCACGATCAAGTGTTCACCGCTTATGGTTGAAAGGGGGTTTTTCGATTGAGATTGAAAGAACATGATTTATTTACAGTTGACCATCATGGCGTTCATTTGGGGAGGAACCTTTATCGCCGGACGCATTGTTGGGGAAAGTGTGGGAGCGTTTACCGCTGCTTTAACCCGCTTTACAATTGCTAGTGTTTGTTTATGGTTGATTACCCAGAAGTGGGAAGGTCAACTTCCGCCTGTAAAACGCGAACAGTGGCTACCTGTTCTAATGCTCGGCTTATCAGGGGTCTTTTTCTATAATGTGTTTTTCTTTTTGGGGTTACAAACTGTGAGTGCGAGTCGTGCTGCTTTAATTGTTGCCCTGAATCCGATCGCGATCGCGCTGGCTTCGACCATTGTTTTTAAAGATAAATTGTCTCCCCTCAAGCTTTTTGGCATTACCCTTTCTCTAATCGGTGCCACAATTGTTATTAGTGAAGGGAACCCTGCTGTTCTGTTTTCTCAAGGCTTACAACTCGGCGATCTTTTTCTTATTGGATGTTTATTCAGTTGGGCACTATACACGATTGTCGGCAAACAAGTAATGAGCCATTTATCTCCTGTAGTCACTGCCACCTATGCTTGTATGATTGGAGCAATCTTACTATTGCCTTTTGGCTTGTGGGAAGGATATCAAAGTGAGTGGTTCATTCCTTCCCCGAAAGCTCTATTTGCCTTAGCCTATCTCGGTATATTGGGGTCAGCCTTAGGCTTCTGTTGGTACTATATTGGCGTGCAACGCATTGGCGCTTCTCAAGCTGCAGTGTTCATTAATTTTGTTCCCATTGCCGCTACAATTTTAGGAGCCTTAATTTTATCCGAACCAGTGACCTCAGCACTAGTGACAGGCGGTGGATTTGTCATTACTGGAGTGATTTGCACCAACCGTGCGGGTTAAAAGCCAACTCCCTCATGGCTTGGTTTCAATTTAAGATGGACGTAACTGGACTCGAACCAGTGACCTCTACGATGTCAACGTAGCGCTCTAACCAACTGAGCTATACGTCCGAATGCTTTGTCAGTATAACATTAGTTTTTGATTTATGCCATAGGACTTGGCAATTTTGCGCGGAAAAGAGAGTAAGGTAAAAAGACAATCCGACCGTTTCGTAAAAATTAATTAGCTGGCACTCTTCATGATCGCTACTTTTCAATAGGAATTGGGATGAAGGAATTTTTCCCGTTCCTAAAAAAAGTCAAACCATAACTTATACAGATCATCCATCAAAATAAACGTGAACAATGACACTCACTATCTATGCTTGGATTATTAGGCAAATTGGTTACAAGCAGCATTATGGTTGTCAGCACAAAAACGGTATTCATCCCATTCAAAAACAAACTGTCTAACCGCTTTCTCCAAAATCTCGCGTGGTTAGGCGGGTCGCAAATGCTGAACCGTGTGGTACGACTGGCGACTACAGCCATGATCGCGCGGTTGCTTTCTCCCACCGATTATGGGCTGGCTGCGGTTGTTCTCACCGCTCATGAGTTTATCAACGTTTTTACTCGCGGTGGCATTGTCACGAAGCTGATTCAAGCCCCCGAATCGGAATTAGAAGCCTGTAATGAGACTGCCTATTGGTTAAATTGGATTCTCTGCGGGTCACTCTTTGTGCTGCAATGTGTGGTGGCATTTCCTGTGAGTGAGTTTTATGGCAACCGCGCGATCGCGCTCCCTTTAATTGTGATGGCGTTCATTTACCTGATGCTGCCCTTTGCCTGTGTTCAAGCTGCCCTCAATATTCGAGAAAACCGCTTGCGAGTAGCAGCAACTGCCGATTCCTTGCAGTTTATCAGTGATTGTGCATTAACGGTCATCTTTGCCCTTCTTGGGTTTGGCGCTTGGGCGATTGTCCTCCCGAAAGTTTTAGTCGCGCCGATTTGGGTGGTGATTAATCGGGAAAATCATAGTTGGCGACCTTCAGGGAAATTTACCCTGACTAAAACAAGAGAGATCATGCAATTCGGTCGTCATATCTTGGGCGTGGAATTACTCTCCACGGCTCGTAATCATGCGGATTATCTGCTAATTGGTCGGTTTTTGGGCTTAGAAGCCTTAGGAATTTATTATTTCGCCTTTAATGCGGGTTTAGGCATTAGCTTGAGCTTAATCGGTGCCTTTAATTCTGCTCTTTTCCCCTGGCTTTGTGCCGTGAATCAGGATTTAGAGCAACTGGAAAAACGCTTTTTGCAGGGCTTAAAAACTCTATCCCTAATTGCGGTTCCCATTATTTTATTACAGTGTGTCTCTGCTCCCTTTTATGTTCCCCTTGTCTTTGGAGAAAAGTGGATTGCAGTCGGTGCCTTACCTGTCCTCATTATTATTTGTCTTTCTGCACTCCCACGACCTTTTGCAGAAGCTGCTTCTCAACTCACTCGCGCTTTAGATCAGCCCCGTTTTGATTCTCAGTGGAATGTTATTTTCACAGGGATTTTATTAACTGCGTTGTTGATTGGGGTGCAGAGTGGACTTTTGGGGGTCGCGATCGCGCTTTTACTTGCCCATTTAATCGCAATGCCGATCTTTACCCTCTGGACAACTCGTCATCTCCGTCGCACCAGACTTGCTTCCAAACTACTCTCTGCTCTCTAAATCTTTATTCAAACTTTATCAAATTAAGCGCATGACTAAAATCTCTGTTATTCTTCCGGTTTACAATGTTGAACACTATATTGCTCAAGCCGTTCAATCTGTTCTCAATCAGACTTACAAAAACTTTGAATTACTCATTATTGATGATGAATCGCCCGATCGCAGCATTGAAATTTGTCGCAGCTTCCAAGATCCCCGCATTAAAATTATCCAGCAAAAAAACCGGGGTTTAGCGGGAGCCAGAAATACTGGAATTCGCCATGCAACCGGAGATTATTTCGCTTTCTTAGACTCCGATGATGCTTGGTTACCGGAAAAACTAGAAAAACATCTTGCTCATCTCGAAGCAAATCCTCAAGTGGGAGTCAGTTTTAGTCGTTCCGCCTTTATGGATGAAACCGGACAACCCACAGGCTATTATCAAATGCCAAAACTAACGGGAATTACCCCTGAATATTTACTCTGTCGCAATCCCATTGGCAATGGTTCCGCGCCGGTGATTCGTCGGGAAGTCATGTTAGAAATTGGTTTTTCCGATACGGAAGAAGTGCATTATTTCGATGAAACCTTTCGTCAATCAGAAGATATTGAATGCTGGCTGCGGATTGCCATTTTGACGGACTGGAAAATTGAAGGCTTACCGGAAGCCCTGACGCTTTATCGGGTGAATGCAGGGGGGCTTTCTGCTAGTATCTTCAAACAACTTGCATCTTGGGAAAATGTAATTGCTAAAACCCGCACTTATGCCCCAGACTTACTCGCAACTTGGGAAAATATGGCTCGCGCGTATCAACTGCGTTATTTAGCCCGGCGGGCGGTACGTCTTCAAGACGGAAAACTGGCGGTTGAGTTGGTGTATCGCGCCCTGAGAACCCATTGGCAAATTATTTTACTGGAACCGAATCGGACCATTTTGACACTGATAGCAGCTTATTGTCTGTGGTTACTCCCGCAAAACTGGTATCGAAACCTAGAAGCAAGCGCGATCGCGCTAACGGGAACGATGCAACAGCAACGGATCTCTCAGGAAGCAGCCCAGTAAACCATCACTCAATTCATTGTCACTAGATCGGGCATTATGTCCGATTTTTTTATTGATGATCGCGCCCAATCAAATGTCTAACTTCAATGAGCGTAACAAGTTATACAAATTTAACAGCAACAACAACATGAACGCAAACGTGAGGCTTGCATACTAAAAATATAGACATAAATCACTTGCACCGATAAACCTCACACCATGAAAGTTTTACTAGTTTGTTCCACTGGCGGTCATTTCGAGACCTTAAATGATTTATCCCCCTTTTGGCAACAGCGCGATCGCTGCTGGGTGACGTTTTCCTCTCGTAGCACTGAGACGGCTTTAGCAACCGAGAGAGTTTACCATGCTTACAGTCCCACCAATCGCAACTTAATCAACCTCGTCCGTAACTTTGGGTTAGCGTGGCGCATATTATCTCAAGAACGCCCACAACTGGTTCTTTCTTCTGGTGCGGGGGTTGCGGTTCCTTTCTTAATTTTGGCAAAACTCTGGGGCTGTCAAACCGCTTTTGTGGAAGCCATTACCCGAGTGGAACAACTGAGTTTATCAGCGCGATTAACCCTTCCCTTCATTGATGCGCTGTATGTTCGTTGGCCCCAACTGCAAAGCCGTTATCCGAAAGCCATGTTGATTACTGTTTAATGATTGGAGAGATTGAAAACAATGATTTTTATTACTGTTGGTACCGAAAAATTTCCTTTTGATCGCCTCGCCCATTGGATTAATTGTTTAATGACAGAAGGCTTTATTGATGAACCCGTTATTTTTCAATCGGGAAGTTGTCTCTATCAACCTACTGGTGTGGAAGTCAAGCCACTGCTTCCGGAAGCTGACTTTCGCCACTATTTGCAAGAAGCCCGTTTAGTGATTACCCATTGTGGAGATGGGACTCTCAGACAGCTTGATCGCGCTACAACCCCGTATATTTTAGTCCCTCGCACTGTCCAGTTTGAAGAGCACGTTGATGATCACCAAGTCGAATTAGCCCAAGCCTTAGAATTACTCGGTGTTCCCGTGGCTTGGTCACTAGGAGATTTAGTCCGTTTTATTGCTTCCCCCTGCTGTGTTACGCAGCGCATCTTCTCTCATTCTCCCATTAACCAACTTTGCCACGATTTAGAACAGCGCGTTGCTGGCGAGTCACTGGCTGGAGAATTAGCCCTTTCTGCACTGACCAGTTATCAGTGACCAGTGACCAGCTTGCCCTGAGCCTGTCGAAGGGTGACCAGTGAACAAACAACGAATAACAAAGAAAAAACAACAAATAACAAATAACAAAAATGATAACTCAAACAACTTTCAAACCCAATTTTACAATCACAATTCTCAATCGTTCCGCTTTAATTCAATTACCCAAACATCTCGATCGCGCTTTCATTACAACCTTAAATCAGCAATTACAATCTGTTTTAGCAACCACAAATTCCCTACAATCATTAGTCTTTGACTTTGCGAATGTGACCTTTATTGATAGCCCAGCCATTGGCGGAATTCGAGAGATTATTACTTTAGCGAAAAGCCAAGCAATTAATCTGAAATTTTGGAGTCTTTCTCCCGCTATTCAAACTGCAATGACAGCGACAGGGATTATTAACCCTGAGATTTGCCAACCTGAAACCAAAGGGATTCCTGTTCAAAATACTGCGAAGAAGGCGCTTGTTACCCATGCTTCTGTTAATTCTCCGGTGAAACGGATGGTCGATATTGCAGGTGCACTGGTGGGTTTAAGTATTCTCGGTGTTTTATATTGTCCTCTCGCGATCGCGATTAAATTAGATAGTCCTGGTCCAGTTTTCTTCAGTCAAACTCGTCACGGTTTACGGGGAAAAAAGTTCCGTGTCTGGAAGTTTCGTTCCATGGTTTCTAATGCCGAACAACTGAAATATCAAGTCAAAAATGAAATTGAAGGGGCATTTTTCAAAAATAAAAATGATTTGCGCATTACTCGCATTGGTGCCTTTCTCAGACGCTCTAGTTTAGATGAATTTCCTCAGTTTTGGAATGTTTTGAAAGGAGAAATGAGTTTAGTGGGAACGCGTCCGCCAACTGTTGATGAAGTAGAACAATATCAAGTTGATCACTGGCGTAGATTAAATGTCAAACCTGGAATTACGGGGGAATGGCAAGTCAATGGTCGCTCTGAAATTCTCGATTTTGAAGAAGTAGTTCGTCTTGATTTACGCTATCAAGAAAAGTGGAGCATTTGGCATGATTTCAAACTAATTTTACACACCGTGGGACGATTGGTGAGTAAAAATAGTGGCGCGTGCTAGAACTATCTCGAAAACCACAATCAGAAAAAAACAGAGATGAAAACCGATGATATTTTCTATCAAATTTTTCAGCGATCACCCTCTCTAGCCTTTGAATTAAAATTTAGTTGTATGTCCTTTGTCCTTAGTTTCTATAGCCAATGACTAATGACTAATGACTAAAATAAAGATGAGGTAAGGAGAATGGTTGAGCTAGTTCCTTTTAACCAAACACGATTTTATCGAGATGTTCAGGAAGAGGAGGCGCGATCGCTGGTAATACGATTATTATCCCGTCGATTTGGAGAAGTTCCTGCACCAATCAAAGCTCAAATTGAGCAGCTTAACCTTGAACAAACCGAATCTTTAGCAGAAGCCCTGCTGGATTTCAGCGCGATCGAAGATTTATCGGCTTGGTTGCAACAGTAGGTTAGC
>CAZBPR010000061.1:0-16538 GCA_964493825.1 uncultured Dactylococcopsis sp. | reverse complement strand
TTATTGCTTTGGGAGCAATGCCCTTTGTTTTTATCATCCTCTTGCTATTGATGTGTTTACTGAAAGACCTAAAAACAGTTAAATCTAAGGAAACGATTACTCATGAGTAATTTGATTGACACTGCTTTAAATATTAGTGTTTTTGTTTTTATTGGAATTCTGATTTGGCTATATTTTGAAGAGTGAATCGCTTTTTTTCTTCACCTAGAAAATATTGATAAATCTTTAAAGATTATGGCGTCTGTGACCAAATATTTATCAAACTTCTTATGCGGGCTGACTTCCTGTGGGCTAATGACAATGGTCGGGATTGTAACGGAATGTACAACCGCTCGACCCGTCTCTAGCGCTGAGACAGTCCGTTTTTCAGTTTTAGGTCCGGTTACGTTTTCTTTTTCTCTTGAGGCTTTGAAAGTCTATGCCGACACGGGAGAGATGACCGGCGATCTCAGAATCTTAGATCGTTTTGCGAATGAGCAGATGATGAGCAACTTACGCCAAGGACTGCAACGACCTCTCTCCTTGGATGCGGTAAGAGCTTATCAACTCACCCACTCCCCCCTTGGTCGAGATCTGTTAGAGGAACTGGGAAAAGTGATCCGCTATACCCCGCATCGCAATGGCTTTTATGGACTCAGAGCTGCGATTGTGGGAGCTGCTGACCAAGCTGATGCAGATGGTTGGACGATCCTTGATGTGATCGAGCAGTTTCCCACCGATCGAATCGAAATTGATGTTCAAGATCTGCTCCAGCTTAAAAAGTTATTAGAAGTTTACCTCGCCTATAATCAGTCCAGTGTTGCCGTCATTGAGAAGAGCGCGCAAGCTGAAGCACTAGCTTGGGCTGACTTTAACTTCAGCCAATTGCCAGATTTGAGTCAACCTGGAGAGTATGAGGTTCGAGAGGAAACGATTACAGTCATTAATCCTGCGCTACGTCAAACAGATCAGGGATTATCCGTCAATTATGAATTTCCAGTGGATGTTTATCTGCCCCAGGGATTAACTGAACCAGCGCCAGTGATTGTTATTTCTCATGGATTTGGCGCAGTCAAAGAAAATTTTGTTTATATTGCCGAACATTTAGCCTCCTATGGGTTTGCGGTATTTGTTCCTGATCATATCGGGAGTGACCTTTCCTATCGTGAAACATATCTCTCCGGTAAACTCAATACCCTCTTAAGTCCAGTGGAATTTCTGAATCGTCCTCAAGAAATCTCCTTTTTAATCGATCAACTAGAAGCTTCAGTCACTTCAGGCGGAAAGTGGTCAGATTTGCTCAATTTAGAACAGATTGGCGTGATGGGCGATTCTCTGGGGGCAACCACGGTTTTGTCTCTAGCGGGGGCGGAAATCAATTATTCTCGCTTAGTGGCAACCTGTCATCAAGATAATGTCATTTTAAATTTTTCTCTGTATCTGCAATGTCGGGGTCAACATTTACCGCCTGAAAATTTTAACTTAGGAGATTCACGAATTAAAGCGGCTTTGGCGGCTCATCCTCTCAGCAGTGGGATTTTTGGACCGGAAGGTATGAGCCAAATTGAAATTCCATTATTGATGACAGCCGGGAGTCAGGATTTGGTCGCGCCGACGGTAACTGAGCAGATTCATCCCTTTGTCTGGCTACAGTCAGATCCGAAATATTTAGCGTTATTTGATCCGGCTACGCATTTTATTACCAGTGAACAGAGTCCAGAAGGCATTGAAGTGATTCCTTCCTTTTTAATCGGTCAGCACCAAGAGTTTGGACGAGAATATTTTAAAGTCTTGAATGTTGCCTTCTTTAAGGTTCATTTAGAGAATCGCGCTGAATTTCTTCCGTATTTAAGTGCCGGCTATAGCCAAGTTTTGAGCAGGGATCGACCCCTCAACTTAGCTATTATTCAGTCTCTTTCCCCCGAGGCTCTCGAAACGGCCTATGGTAAAAAAACACCCATTCCCGTCATTCCCGATCTAGTTGAAGCCACGGTTGCTAACCGCGAAGAAACGATTATCGATGAAATTCAACGGACTGGAGTCCTGAAAGTTGCCATGCGCCGTGATGTTCCCTTGTTCGGTTATATTGACCGCAAAAACCGGTGGACAGGTTACTGCGCCGACTTAGCCGTTGCCTTACAAAATTATCTCAGCACTCAACTGGGTACTAATCTCCGGATCAAGTTAGCGGAATTGCCTTCAACGTTGGATAATCGCTTTTCTCTGGTGCAAAATGATACGGTTCATCTCGAATGTGGTCCCAATACCATCCGTCAAGATATTGAGGGGATTGCCTTCTCTAATCCGATTTTAACCACAGGCACTCGTTTATTGAGCCAGCGCGATCGCGCAGATGAAATCAATCCCAGTTTCACTCTGGAAAATCTCCAAATCGGCGTGCTAGAGAAAACAACAACGGCCGAATTTATAGAAACCACTTACCCACAAGCCAACTTAGTCTATTTCAAGGGCATACAAGGTCAAGCGGAGGCAATCGATGCGGTTGTGGAAGGAGAGATTGATGCCTTTGCCAATGATACGCTTCTCACCATCGGAGAAGTTGTCCAACAAGATTTATCCATTCCAGATTATCTATTGCAACCGCAACTACCTCTAACCTGCGATTTCTACGGATTCATTCTCCCAAATGATGACCCACAGTGGATTGCAACGATCAACGAATTTATCGCTGAATTCTCAACACAGCAGATTAGGCAACAGTGGTTTCAACAAACGATACCAATTGAATTCAATGACCTTGAGTATTGTCTGAATCGTTAACTTTTCACAGTCATTCTGATCGGTACAATCCGTTACTCGCAAGCTGAGAAACCATCTTGAGGAGAATTAGAGCAACTTCCTCATCGAAACCGGCTCCCACGATAACATCATGCACCAGTAGGATTGGACGACGAGCTTGGTCTAGACCGCTTAAGGCAATCCCTCTCAAGACTACACGAGTTTTTTACCTTTCGATGAAATAATGCAAGCGTCGATCAGGAGGTATTGCAGGGCGATCTCAATGCTACGGTGCAGAGGGTGTTTGTGGCAACTTTAGAGATCAGGTCGCTGAGCCGATTGGGTTTTAAGGTTTGCTTCCTGAAGTTGTCGAGCAAAGTTACTGGATCGTTTTTGGAAATTGATATGGACACATCGCTCCATCATGGCAGATCTAACGGTTTGGAAATTTCCCAAAGTAAAAAATGAGGCAGCGATCATACTGATGAAATTGGCTCATCTAAAGCGAGATCATTTCAGCCACGTGGACTCCTGATCGTTTTTTGGATCTACAACTATTCTGACTCTGGAAATTTATCCGTCTTTACTTCAGCCATAAAGTTATAGGTCAGAAATGTCCTGGCAACTCTTGTATTAAATTGGAGGCATAATGGTCGCTCAAACTGAAAAAACAAGTGATAGCATTAGCTGTTTTGGAGTCGCTCGTTCAACCATTCACGGCACCCCTTTAAGTGATGAAGAAGTCAGCAAAATGGATGCCTTTTTAAGGGCTTCTCATTATCTAATGTTGGGAATGCTCTACCTGAGAGAAAATCCCCTTTTAAAGGAACCCTTAAAAGCTGAACATATCAAGAACCGGGTGCTGGGGCACTGGGGATCAAGTGCGGGTCAAGGTTTTATCTACTTGCACTGCAATCGGGTAATTAAAAAATATGATCTCAATGCGATTTACTTGAATGGTCCAGGGCACGGCGCACCGGGTGTCCTCGCCCCTTGCTATCTGGAGGGCACCTACTCAGAGGTATATCCCGATAAGAGCGAAGATGCAGAGGGAATGCGAAAGTTCTTTAAGCAATTCTCCTTCCCTGGCGGCATTGGTAGCCACTGCACCCCGGAAACCCCCGGGTCAATTAACGAAGGAGGAGAACTCGGCTATTGTATTTCCCATGCCTATGGAACCGTATTTGATAACCCCGATCTGATTAGTTTTGCCGTCCCTGGTGATGGGGAATCCGAAACCGGTCCCTTGGCAACTTCTTGGCACTCCAACAAGTTCCTCAACGCCATTACTGATGGAGCAGTGCTTCCCATTCTCCATCTCAATGGGTATAAAATTAATAACCCGACCGTCCTTTCACGGATCAGCCATTCAGATTTAGAGCACCTATTTTTAGGATACGGTTATCAGCCCTATTTTGTCGAAGGGTCTGATCTTCCCAGCATGCATCAAGCAATGGCTGCCACGATGGATCATTGCATTGAAGAAATTCGTCACATTCAGAACGAAGCTCGCAGTAGTGGGGTAGCAAAATTCCAGCGCTTCCCCATGATTGTGCTGCGGACTCCTAAAGGATGGACTGCCCCGGCAGAAATTGATGGGCATAAAGTAGAAGGCTTCTGGCGGGCGCACCAAGTGCCAATGCCGGATGTAAAAACAAATCCGACTCACTTGAGTCTATTAGAGTCCTGGCTGAAGAGTTATAAGCCGGAAGAGCTATTTGACTTAGAGGGCAAACTAATTCCCGAATTGCGGGAATTGACCCCTACGGGCACTCGTCGGATGAGTGCCAACCCCAACGCCAATGGGGGACTGCTCTCCAAATCACTGAAAATGCCTGACTTTAAAGAATATGGCGTCCCCGTAGAGAAGCCTGGACAAGATCAGGTTGAAAATACCCGTCCACTTGGAGAATTTCTCAGAGACGTAATGCGGAATAACATGACCAATTTCCGCGTCTTTGGTCCCGACGAAAATACCTCCAATAAGCTCAATGCCATCTATGAGGTCAGCAAAAAAACCTGGCTGGCAGAGTACCTTGAGGAAGATAATGACGGGGGTGAGCTATCCCCCAACGGTCGAGTGATGGAAATGCTCAGCGAGCACACTCTGGAAGGATGGATGGAAGGATACATCCTCACTGGACGACACACGTTCTTCTCGACCTATGAGTCCTTCGTCCACGTCATTGACTCGATGGTGAATCAGCACTGCAAGTGGATTGAAAAGTGTAATGAGTTATCCTGGCGGGCCCCGGTTCCTTCATTGAATCTGTTGATTACTTCAACGGTCTGGCGGCAGGATCACAACGGGTTTACGCACCAAGATCCGGGCTTTTTAGATGTAATGACAAACAAGAGTCCAGAAGTGACCCGCATTTATCTGCCCCCCGATGTTAACTGCTTGTTATCGGTGACCAACACCTGTTTAGAGGATAAAAATGTTGTGAATGTCATCGTGTCGGATAAGCAAAAGCACTTGCAGTATCTCAGCATGGATGCAGCAGTTGCCCATTGTGCTAAAGGACTTGGCATCTGGGATTGGGCCAGTAATGATGCGGGGACCGAGCCTGACATTGTTTTGGTGGGGATTGGTGATGTCCCCACGATGGAGGCTTTGGCCGCCTCAGCCATCATGCGGGAACACTTCCCTGAAGTAAAGATTCGCTTTATCAATGTGGTGGATTTGTTCAAGCTGTTACCCGAAGAAGAGCATCCTCACGGGCTTTCTGCCAGAGAATTCAACAGTTTGTTTACCCCCGATAAGCCGGTGATTTTCAATTTCCACGGCTATCCCTGGCTCATTCATAAGCTGACTTATCGTCGCTCTAACCAGGAGCGTATTCATGTTCGGGGTTATAAGGAGCATGGCAATATCAATACGCCGTTGGAGTTAGCTATCTCCAACCAGATTGATCGTTTTGATATCGCGATTGATATCATTGACCGGGTTCCCAAACTCCAAAACGCAGGTACCCATCTGCGGGAGTGGTTGAAAAATCAGATTGTCGAGCACTCCAATTATGCCTATGCGGAGGGTATCGATAAGCCTGAGATCCGCGATTGGAAGTGGCCCTATTGATTGAGTAATCGCTGAAAGAGGGGGATAAGAGAACAAAGTACTTTGCTCTTCTTATCCCTTCATTTAAATAGAAATATCGGATACCCAGTCCATGCGATCGCCTGTTTAGTTACTTGAAATCAACAAAAAATGCCAATATGAAACCGTATCCATTTGACGCTGTTTTGTTTGATATGGATGGGACTCTTATCAACAACGTTCCACTCCATCAACAGGTTTGGAAAGAGTTTACTCGCCTGCATGGGTTGACTCTTTCAGACGAAAACCTGAATTATGCCAAGGGGCGAAAAGCGATTGAGGTGGTTGCTCACTTCTTTGGTGAGGACTTAGACCCCAATGAAATTTTACGTTTAACTGAAGAGCGTCAGATTTTGTATCGAGAACGGTTAGCAACGGCTAACATTGATGTGGTGAGTCCGATTGCTGGGGTTGAAGCCTACTTAATTGAATTAGGGAAACTGGAAGTTCCTCGTATTTTAGCAACAGATGCCCCCCTTGCCAATGTGGAAGCCGTTTTTCAGAAGTTCAATTTCACTCCTTATTTTGATGCGTTAATTACCTCAGATCGTATTAAGCATGGGAAACCCCATCCAGAAATTTTCTTGACCGCTGCTCAACGGGCTAATGCAAATCCACAACGCTGTCTGGTCGCTGAAGATTCAGAAGCGGGAGTTGCCGCAGCGAAAGCAGCAGGATGTGTGTGTTTAGCACTTGCTACCACTCAATCAGAAACCGCTCTCAAGGGACAAGAAGCCGATTTTATTGCTTTAGACTACTACAGCCTTCCAGCAGCGATCGCATTAACAACCGATTTGAATGTTCAACCCTCTTCGACACCCTAAGCAGATAAAAAGAAGAGTTGCAGATATAACTGATGCACCGATGGATCAAAATGGCTCTATTGATTGAGTCACCACTGAAAAACTGAGATCATGGGGAGTAGTTTCGGTTACTCCTCTTATCTCCTCATTTGCCGGGAGAAGACAATGAAAGTTGCCGTTTTTAGCACCGAGCCTTATGATCGCAAATTTCTCAATGAGGCGAACATTGCCGCTGAAGCCGGTCACGAATTGGTTTACTATGAGACCATACTAGAACCGAAAACCGCTTCTTTAGCGGACGGGTTCCCAGCCGTTTGTGTTTTTGTTAATGACAAAGTCAATAGTGAAACATTAGAAATTTTAGCTTCTCAAGGCACAAAGTTGATCGCCTTGCGTTGCACCGGATTTAACAATGTAGATCTACCCAAAGCGGTTGAACTCGGTATGAAAGTCGTCCGCGTTACCGTTTACTCTCCCTATTCAGTCGCTGAGTTTGTTGTCGGCATGATTCAGTTGCTGAATCGTAAACTGCATAAGGCGTACAATCGCGTTCGAGATGACAATTTCTCGCTCAGTGGCTTAATGGGGTTTGACCTTTATGGCGCCACGATTGGCATCGTCGGTACTGGAAAAATTGGTCGAATTTTCGGTCAAATCATGTATGGCTTTGGGTGTCATCTTTTGGGCTATGATTTATACCCCAATCCTGACTTTGAAGCAATTGGTGATGCTCGTTATGTTGACCTTCCAGAATTACTGGCGAACTCCGACATTATCTCTCTGCATTGCCCCTTGACTCCTGAAACTCATCATTTGATCAATGCTGAAACCATTGCTCAATAGATGTTTTTGGGGAGTTTTTCTAAATAGATTACGGCTACAACCATCCGCAGTATCACTGATTTCGAGCAAGGTAATCCTTTAAAGGATGAGGTACAACCTCCCAAAAAATAGTCTGCTAAAGTACGATGAAGTATCGCTTTCTCTATATCAGTTCAATTACCGTGAAGAGTGACTCTAACCTGCTTACCCAGGACTCATCTCCCGATAAACAGGCATCTCAACTGGGGTGGATGCGCTACTGGGCGCTACTACTGCTGGTGTTGGCGAATCCCCTCGGCGCCGAAGCCAGGGCGATCGAAGTGACTGAATTGACCCTCGAAACGCCGGAAACCGCGCTGCCGATCACACGGACTGCCCCCGAATCGGAAGCAGATTCACACCCATTCGTGGCGCAGACTCTGGATGCAACTGGCGAAATTCCGTGGCGATTTAGCTTTGAACCTTATGTTTATGTTCCCTTTGGGGTCAATGGTGATGTCACTGTTGGTAGCATCGAAGTTCCCATCAATGCTGGCATTGACGACATTTTTGATGTGGCGATCAACACCCTCAACTTTGTCGCGTTTGGTCGAGTAGAAGCCTGGAAAGGAGATTGGGGCATCGTCTTCGATGGTGCTTATGCGAATCTGGGCACCGGCCAAACCGTTGAAATCCCTGTCCCCTTTGGGCTGCAGTTGATCGGATTACCCTCGCAAATCGATATTGATGCTGCCGTGGGCGTTTCTTTCTCTCGGTTTGATCTGGCCGGAGCCTACCGCTTTGGCAATGGTAACTTGCCGAAGGCCCTTGAAACGGCTGACACGGAGTTTGATCTCGGACCGTTTTTGTTTGACGCGATCGCGGGCTTGCGACTTCAGACTTTCACAAATGATCTGGTGCTCACCAGCAATTTGGGGGATGAGTTTGACTTTAGCGACTCCCAGACCTTTCTTGAACCGATGTTGGGGGGGCGAGCCCGTTGGAATTTATCGGAAAACTTTGCCGTACTTGCAGGAGGCAGTATCTCGGGCTTTGGCATTGGAGACCTGACGTTTTCAGTGGATGGCTATGGGGGGATAGACTGGCTCTTCTCTGGTGATACCTCCTTGCTCGCCTCCTATCGATTCACCTATGTGGATCGTAGTAGCGACAGTTTTGGCTTGAATTTATTTACCCACGGCCCTCGGGTTGGGGTCAAATTTAGGTTTTGAGTAGGAGAAAACTCTCAGCGATCGCGAAAATCGACCTCAATCTGCCATCAGCAGGCTACCGCCCCATTGCATACCGGATGTAAAAATTTGCACCAAAATTTTACTTTTTCTTGATAGCGTCTTGTCAAGATTTTCAAATCAGCGTGAACTCATGCCAATCTCTGAAGACTGTTATTTTGAAGCTCTGCCAAACCAAGAATTTCATGATCTTTAGGTTTAAGTATCTGTTTAAGCGAGTCCTTCGCCTTGGACTCGTATTTGTTTTCGCGATCGCTTTCAGTTTCGCTACCGCCCAGCCGAGCACCGCGCAGTTTTCCTTACCGGAATTTGGGCAGCCTAGTGGTCTTAACCCCCCGCCTGATGTGACTCGCCTGGGCAGTATCGAAGTCGCCACCGTTTACTCTCCAATTTCAGGAGAGGAGTTGTTTAAAATTGCATCTCCAACCATTTATGACCGCAATGCCGGGGGAACCGATCTAACTGCAGCCGTTGAACGACGGGCGAAGGAAGTCAATGCCCGACTGCGGCGAGCCACCCTCGACCGGAGACAACCGCAGATGGACCCTGACACTCTGAGTGTGGAAGTTGGGACCCTCAATGGCGCTACCGTCATTACTGCCAAGGATAGCCATTACACTCAACACCTGGTATTGATTACAATTACTGAAATAGATGCTAATTATCACGGCATTCCCATTGAGCAATTAGCCGAAGACTGGCGTGACATTCTAGACACAGAACTCAGAGCAGGACTGCAAGAACTGTCCGATGAGGCCGTTCTACAAGACCTCGCTGCCGTAGCAAAAACTTTGCTGGCACTAGTCGTCATGACGGTTATTTTTATTCTGGCTAAATATCTGGTGAAGCAGTACCAAAGACGCTTCAGTCAGCGGAAAAAAGAGCTTCAAGAAATTAGCGAACCTGACGTACCCGAGGTCCCTGTTGATCCCCAAGCCGGAGACCCTGAAGTCGAGCCACAAGAGCCAGAAGAGCAAATGGCTCACCAGCGAAATAAATTTTTGCAGGGGGTTGACGAAGTTCTGAGCCTTGATCGCCGATTGAGCGTTCTGAGTTTTATTCAGTGGTTACTGTTCTGGTCACTGATTGTGATCTGGTATGTTGGTCTATACAGTCTGGCCAGCCAGTTTCCGCTCCTCGAACAGTACAGCCGTGGCATCATCGAGACTCCCATCAAGCTACTAGGAATCTGGTTCTTGACTGGGTTAGCTATTCGCGTCTGTCACCGTCTGATTGATCGCTTCACAGCGGCAAGAGAAGGATTCGGTCTGGGGGATGTTTTAACCTTTGGCGATGCCAAACGTCGTCAGCTCAGGGCTTCAACTATCGCTGGGGCTGCTAAAGGGCTGGTGACCATATTACTGTTCAGTTTCGGTGTTCTCCTCGGCTTAGGCACCCTGGGGCTACCGACGGGGTCAGTCCTGGCGATTGGGGGGATCTTCGCCTTAGCCATTTCCTTCGGTTCCCAGAGCTTGGTCAAAGACCTAGTCAACGGCTTCTTAATTCTCGCGGAGGATCAGTTTGCCATTGGCGATGTCATCGATACCGGCACGGCATCGGGATTGGTGGAAAACCTCAACCTGCGAGTCACCCAGATTCGCAATGTCGATGGTGGGTTAATCACCATTCCCAACAGCAACATTACCCAGGTCACAAACCTCACCCGAAACTGGTCAAGGGTCGCCTTCAGCATTAATGTGGCATACCAGACCAATCCCGACGAAGCCCTGGCAGTGATCCGAGATGTGGCTCAAAAGCTGTACGAAGACCCAGATTGGCACGATAAAATCCTCGCGGAACCCAACGTTTTAGGCATCGATAGCGTCTCTCATACCGGGATAACCATTACCACCTGGATTCAAACGGAACCTGCCCAGCAGTGGATGGTGGCGCGAGAGTTTCGTCTGCGGGTGCGTCGGGCTTTAGCGGAACAGGGGATTGAGATTGGGATCCCCCGGCAAAGCTATATGCTGGAATCGGAAGAAGCCAATGGTAACGGAACGGCTGGGGAACCGACTCTGCAAGAAATTGACAAACTTCAGTATACCGATTGAGGTAGTAGTAAATAGGGGAGCACTGAAACTTAATCGGTTGCAGACAGGTAAGATCGAGGAAGGAGGCTCCATGCGAAAACTAAGCCTAGAGATCCCTAAACCGCGTTCATTTCGCCAAAGCGTCTTTCGTCTCTGGCCATGCAGTTGGCGCGTCATCTCTATATCCCTTGCTTCTTACCTCTTGCTTCTGCTGCTGGGATTGATCCCTGTTAACAACGATTTTGAACCCGATCCAGAGGGAATTGAGGTTTGGTTCAGTTCAGGTGCCATTCATGCCGACATTATCTTGCCCCTTGCCAATGAGACCATAGACTGGCGTGAACACTTTCCGGCAGAGAGCTTCACCAGTGATTCTAGCCGAGCCACTTTAATTGCCATTAGTTGGGGTGATCAAGACTTCTTAATCGAAACCTCAACCGGGTCAGACTGGCGCCTCTTGACCACGCTGAAAGCATTATTCTGGCCGTCAGAGGCGTGCCTCCAAGTTTCTCTGACAACTGCCGAGTCCCTCCCGGACAGCGCGAAAACCGTGAGGCTCTCCGTAGCGCAGTACGAACAGTTAGTTGAATTTATTAACCAAAGTTTTCGTCACGACACAGCAGGAAGGAAATTGCCAATTCCCTCGGCTGCGCCTAGCCTCAATCAGGCGTTCTTCGAGGCTCACGGCACCTATCACAGCTTCAATACCTGCAACTGCTGGGTGGGAAGAGCCATGCAAGCCAGTGGCATCCGAACCGGCTGGTTTACGCCATTGCCCAAAACTCTGTTTCTCTATCTTCCCGACAAGGAATGAAGTCCCAGTCGAATTTTTCCAACTCAGGCATTGCCGGCACCGGTTGCCCCGCTACTTACCCGCTTCCTCAGATTCTGAAACTTTGTCTGCCGCTTCCAGAACATCTTTGATCCAAGCTTCTTCAATCCAGATTTTGGCGATCAGCGCTAAGGGAATTGCCAGCAGGAGCCCAAGCGGACCCAGAAAGGTTTCAATCCCTCATAGGGATTATTAGTAGTTGAAACTGGCTGCTAAAGAACAAAGTTGCTTGTAGATGCAACGTTTCAATCCCTCATAGGGATTATTAGTAGTTGAAACCTCGTTGGCTGTATTCTGTAGCAAAAGGATAATTATTGTTTCAATCCCTCATAGGGATTATTAGTAGTTGAAACTGCCTGCTCTTAGAACCCTTACTATATTTAGTTTTCAAGGTCCGTTTGCGCGAATGCCCTTTTAGTGTAACAAATCTGATCCTAAAAAGCAACTTCAAATCGCTGAAATCCTTGCTATGACGGGTGCGCGAATGGTTTTCTCGACTCAGTCACTCCAACCCAGATTCAACAAGGGTTTCAACTAATGCGGAATCACTTCACATTGCACAGCACCCCATTCGCGCTATTCTCGATGTCAATTATTATTGTTGCACAGTCGAGTTTCTCGACAGCAGCAACGCTCTTCAACGGGTGCTCGCTGCAATTGATTATGCCAAAGCCGTAGACCCAGGAATTAAAGGGACGGGCATGGTCGGCTGAGGAAATTCACTTGATTCTGGCTTGTCTCCTTTAACGACATCGAAGTATGACCGCCGAAGGGAAGCCGTGAAGCACAAGGCGGTACAGAAATTACATCTGCCACAGCAAAAGTGAGGAATCATCTGCCCCCTTTTTCTGCTGAATTCCAACTCGGATTTAACGACCTAAACAGCGCGATCGCTGAGGAAATAGGAGAGCGAAAAATTTCGGGAGAGTTAGGATAGAACGTCAAGCGGCACTATCAAAACAACAGAGTTTCACAGCTTGAAAGTAGAGAGAAGTTCGTTATCGGCTATGCCCTAGTGGGTAACTCAATAGCACAAGAAAAGTTTGTTTGACTCAACAAGAGTGAAAATTTCGTCAAACTCGCCTTATATCCAAGGGCTAAAGCCGCTTGGTTTTACGGCGACTCCTATAAATACTTTTGCAAGAATACTTTCAACTTTTCTTTAGTTTGAGTGGGGACGTGATCCAGTGGCGTTAAAATCGCATATTTCAGGGCTGAGTGAGCTTCAGAAACGGGTGGATTTTCATTAATCCGGCGCACCGCTTCTTTGATGACTTTTTGGGCATTCACGGCATTCTTTTTCAGATATGCGATTACCATTTCCACCGTGACACTGTCGTGAGCATCGTGCCAACAATCATAGTCGGTCACTAACGCAAGTGTGCCATAGGCAATTTCCGCTTCTCGGGCGAGTTTAGCTTCCGGTAAATTAGTCATTCCCACCACTGCTGCCCCCCAACTGCGATAGAGAAAAGACTCCCCTCTTGTGGAAAAGGCCGGTCCTTCCATACAGACATAAGTGCCGCCTCGATGGGGCGTGACGTTTTCTAATTCTAGATCGGAAATGGCATCGTATAAGATATCTCCTAATTTTTCACAAACTGGGTCAGCAAAACCAATATGGGCAACAATACCATCTCCAAAAAAAGTATTGATGCGATTGCGCGTGCGATCAATAAATTGATCGGGAATCACCATATCTAAGGGTTTAACCTGTTCCTTAAGAGAGCCGACAGCGGAAGCAGAAATGATATATTCTACTCCTAGTTGCTTCATGGCGTGGATATTTGCCCGAAAGGGTAACTCTGTGGGCATCAAATGGTGATTACGTCCATGGCGGGCGAGAAAAGCGACTCGAGTTCCTTCTAAGGTGCCGATAATAAACGCATCGGAAGGATCACCAAAGGGGGTTTCTAATTTCACTTCTTCTACATCTTGGAGGGCTTCCATTTGATAAAGTCCGCTACCACCGATTACACCAATTTTTGCTTGCGCCATGAGCTTTACTTAAAAATCGTACATTAAGTTATTTTAGGAGACTGTGGAAACAGTGACCAGTAATTCAGAGGGGATGAAGAGGTGAGGGAGTGAGGGGGAGACAAGGAGAAGGTTTGATTTCCTAATGACGAATAACTAACGACGAATGACTAACGACTATGCAAACTCAAGATCAACTCCGTTCAAAACTGCAGCAATTAGATAACGCTAGTTACAAAGCCTACAAAGAAATTAAAGGGCGTTATGACTTTCTGGATTTCACTTTAATCATTGACTATGTTCAAGGGGATCCCTTTGCCGCTCCCTCACAATTGCGAGTCCAAATTCCTCAGTCTATTGCTGGCTTTCCGGAATTTCTTTACCAATCTTCCAGTCGCGAAATTGCCTTGCGAGATTATTTAACCCGTCAATTTCGCCAAGCGGCTGGAAAAATTAGTTCTTCCCGAGGAACAGGAAAGAGTGGTTTAATTGCCATTACGACGGTGGGACAAGAAATTTTAGAGCGCAGTTCGGTTTTAGTGGATGAAGAAATGGTAGAAGTGCGCTTTATTGCCGGATTACCCGCAAAAGGACGACGTATTTTAGGGCGTCAAGCGGCAGAAATGCTATGCGAAGACATCCCAGAAATTGTCGATCAAGCCCTGATTTATCAGTCTTTGAGTCCCAAAGCCATTCGTCATCATGTGGAAACGGCTGAAGATGCCGACTGGTTACGGGGAGCGTTATTGCAACGGAATTTAACGGCATTTGTTCCCAACGGTGCCATTTTACCCCGTCGCAGTGGGGTGGATGATCGTCCATTAGCTGATCAAAATGTCGTTCCCTTTCAGTCGCCACCGGAGTTAAAGGTCAGTTTTGATTGTCCTAATCGCGGCACCATAGAAGGAATGGGGATTCCCGAAGGGATTACTTTAATTGTTGGTGGCGGTTATCATGGCAAGTCAACCCTGTTACAGGCGTTAGAAGTGGGGGTTTATAATCATGTTCCCGATGATGGACGGGAACTCGTCGTCACCAATCCTGATGCGGTCAAAATTCGCGCCGAAGATGGGAGAAATGTGGTAGGCGTCAATATTTCGCCGTTTATTAATCAGTTACCTCAGGGTCGATCAACCACTGATTTTTCTAGTACCAATGCCAGTGGTAGCACTTCACAAGCTGCGAACATTGTAGAAGCGTTGGAAGCAGGGGCAAAAGTTTTATTAGTGGATGAAGATACCACCGCGACCAATTTTATGATCCGAGATCATCGAATGCAGCAGTTAATCAGTAAGGAGAAAGAACCGATTACGCCCTTTATTGACAAAATTCAACTGCTTTATCAAGATTATCAAGTTTCAACTATCCTCGTGATGGGTGGTAGTGGCGATTATTTTGATATGGCAGATACGGTGATCGCGATGGAGAATTTTCACCCTTACGAAGTCACGGAAAAAGCGAAGTTAATCGCCCAAGAAAATCGTACGGAACGCACGGCAGAAGGAGGAGAGCGTTTTGGGAGTATTACACCGCGCATTCCCCTTGCCGATAGTATTGATCCCAGTCGCGGCAAGAAAAATGTCAATGTCAAAGTTCGTGATGATGATGAAGTGTCTTTTGGCAATGAGGAAATTGATCTCGCGGCAGTGGAACAGTTAGTGGATCAAGGTCAACTGCGCGCGATCGCGGCTGCTATTGTTTATGCGAAAAAACAGTATCTCGATGGCAAGCGGACGCTTCCGGAAATCTTAGATTTAGTCTTGGCTGATATTGATCAGAAAGGCTTGGATATAGTGACCCCTTCTCCACAACATGATTTAGCCTATTTTCGCCGGTTTGAACTGGCAGCCGCCTTAAATCGACTCCGGACGTTAGCGGTGAAAGGGTAAACCTCAACGGTCAGATCAAGGCTAAGTTCTCACTCTGCTTCTCCTTCTTCCTCCTCGTCTTCTGCTGGGGGAACCAGCGCTACCGCGGCGATCGCGTCGTCTTCATCTAACCGTTGCACCCGCACCCCGGTTGCTTGGCGAGACTGCCGAGGAATGGCATCGCTTCCTTGACGGATAATAATGCCGCGATTGGTCACTAGCATTAATTCTTCTCCTTCATGGACGACTTTGAGGGCTGCTAAACAGTCTTTTTTGCGGAACTTCATGGCACTTAAGCCCTTACCGGCACGATTTTGTAAGCGGAATTGCGTAATGGGCACCCGTTTGCCATAGCCGCCTTTGGTGATCGCTAAGATCCACAGGGTTTCGGGCTGCGTAAACTCTTGGGGGGTCTCCTCTTCCTCACTGGTTTCTTCTTTCATTTCCGCAATCACTTGCGCCGGCAGAATGTCCATGCTGATTAACTCATCATTTGGTTTCAGTTTCATCGCTTTCACACCACGAGTTGCCCGTCCGAGAGGTCGCAGTTGTTCGTGGCTAGCGCGGAAATGAATCGCCATGCCTTTACGAGAACCGATAATAATGCTGTCGCTTTCTTTGGCTAAGCGCACCCAGCGCAGTTGGTCTTCATCCGCAAGGGAAATCGCGATTAAGCCATTGGTGCGAATATTACTAAATGCGGAAAGAGACGTTTTCTTAATATTCCCTTGGCGGGTGAGCATAATTAAATAGTCTTCTTCCGTAAATTCGCGGACGGCTAAGACAGTGGTGATCTTTTCTTCTTGAGAGATGGGTAACATCTGCAGTAGAGGAGTGCCTCGGGCAGTGCGAGAACCAATCGGCACTTGATAAGCGTTGAGGGCGTAAACCACGCCGCGATCGCTGAAAAATAAGAGATGATCATGATCGCAACAACTAATAAAGTGTTCGATCTCATCATCATCTTTCATCTTGGTCGCCGACTTGCCTCGCGTTGCCCGATTTTGTGAGCCAAAGGTATTAACCGGCATCCGTTTGATATAGCCCTGTTCGGTAACCAGAATAATCGCCTGTTCATTGGCAATTAAATCGAGATCAACGATTTCCCCTTCTGCGCTTTCAATCACAGTGCGCCGAGGTGTAGCATATTTTTCTTTAA
>CAZBPR010000060.1:14267-16886 GCA_964493825.1 uncultured Dactylococcopsis sp. | reverse complement strand
GCGCAAGCAAAAATCGGGACAAATTTGTAATGTAATTGGTATTTTAGGCAAACACCCCATGGCAATGGGAAGTGCCTACTGTGCCTCTAAATTTGGTGCTGTGGGCTTTAGTAAATGTCTTGCCGAAGAACTGAAGCGTTATGGGGTCAAAATGACGTTATTCTACTTTGGTGGCGTCAATACTCCCTTTTGGGATCAAGCGGGTTTAAAAGTTGATCGCGAAAAAATGTTAAGTGCGGATACGGCAGCTCAAGCAATTTTATTTGCGTTGCAAGCAGAACCGAATGCAGTTCCCACCGAAATAAACATCCAACCTGATAATCATTTATTTTTCTAAGAAAACCTGTATCCTATCCGGAGGGAGATTAAAAAAACTGAGGCTTCACATCAATGAAGATTGATCAGATTCACTTTTATGTGGACAATGCTTCGCGGTGGCGCAATTGGTTTATTTCTCACATGGGGTTTGAAGCCATTGCGTCAGGAGATAGCGACGCCAACACACTGCTGGAAGTGGTCAAAAGTGGGGAAGCAGAATTCCTACTGTACTCGGCAAAAAATGGCAAGAGCCCGGTTGCAGATCACCTCAGAGATCACCCTCCGGGAGTCGCTGCAGTTACCTTTGAACTCTCCCAACTGGAGCAACATCTCCCTCAGTTGCTTCACTCCGAGGTGAGGTTGCTGCAACCCTTACAAACGCTCAAAACAGAAAGGGGTTGCCTGAAATGGTGTCAAATTTTAGGCATCACGGGGCTCATTCATACCTTAGTGGAGCGTCAAGGGGCAACGCCATTAGTCCCGTCTCTGCCGCAATGGGTGCAAAAATCGCCGGTGATGCCAACACAGGGAAAATATTTTACAGACATTGATCATCTAGTGATGAATGTCGCTCAAGGCGCATTAAACTCAACCGTGCAATGGTACGAACGAACCTTTGGTTGGCAACGCAAACAATCTTTTTCGATTGCCACATCTTACTCCGGTTTACACTCACAAGTGTTGGTATCGCCGGGTGGAGAGGTGCAGTTTCCCATTAATGAACCCAGTTCTGACAACTCCCAAATTCAAGAATTCCTAGATTTTAATTGCGGCGCTGGCATTCAGCATATTGCGCTGAGTACCCCGAATGTGACGGATGTGACCTTGAAGCTTAAAGCGCTAGGGGTATCATTTTTAAGAGTGCCTGAAACTTACTATATTCAACTGCAGGAACGATTTCACAACCTGCCTTTTTCTGAGACTGAATGGGCAAGGATTCAAAAGGCGCAAGTCTTGGTTGATTGTGAAGCGCAGGGAATGGATTCATCAACCGTAAACCCACGAATGCCCTTACTTTTACAAATTTTTACCCAGCCGATTTTTGACAAACCGACATTCTTTTTTGAATTAATTGAACGGCGCGATCGCGCCCAAGGGTTTGGTGAAGGGAATTTCCGCGCTCTTTTTGCAGCGATCGAGCGGGAACAACACAAGAGAGGGTGACCCAGTGACAGTGAATGAATTGAGGGAAAAGGGTAAAGGAGTTAGACTTCCCTTGCTCCTTTTCCCTTGCTTGTGCCTCAGCTAGCTGGTGGCTTCTTCAACCCGTCCGTAGAAAATGCCACGAACTTTTACATCTTCAGGTTCTTGCGCCCCTAAATCAGTATCTGAGGGCTGCTCACTTTCAAACGTTCCGGCAATTTCACCCGTGACTTGGTCCACTTTCTCAATTTGTAACGAGATGTGACCTTCTCGTTCCGTAAAACGCTTCACACTCTTCTTATTTGCTCTTTGATATTCCTCATCATCGGCTTGGGCGGGCAGCGCGATCGCGTTGTCATAACCACTGGCAACACCACGCCCTTTCGGATCTAAGAATAAAGCACCGCGATAGGAAGGAACTTTGAAGTCACCTTCAAAATCAGTCGAGGTATTGATATTTTCTAGACCGGCGACTGTCTGAGCCGTCAACCCTTTCACAGTAAACAAGAAGGGAATCTGCTCACCGCCAGGAAGTTGTACCGTAATCGGTTGAAAGTCAATCCCATCAATTTCTTGGAACAAAAACTGTCCATCTTCGGTAAATTTCAAGTTGGCAACAATTTGATCCAAACTTGAAGTAGAACGAGTGAGTAACTTACCGGGAACAAATTCTGCTTCGCGACGTTTATTTTCCGGCTCTTCCTTCACGTAAAATTCCGTCGGTTGCAGACACATATCTTTGATTTTGTAACTCTTTTCAGAACTAACGTCAATGGTACCCCGTCGGCTAGAGGCAAGACGAGGACATTTATTCGCTAATCCAGTTCCTAAAACCTGATCATAAGTGAGTTGGCTTTTATCAATGTATTCACTCGGTTCTTCTGCACAAGCGGTCAATAACCCGATACACAGCGCCAGGACAGTAGCAATGATTGAACGATATCTCATAATTTGTCTTGATTCCTTTATTGAAAAACTCTCCGCTACAGCAAATGTAAAAGTTGCGCCCAATTGGCAATTTCAAGGTAAAGACAAAGGATGACACTTCATCTTTATTTTTCTTATCTTTTTACGGTCAAAGCCTCATCTCGATCAGATGATGGTAAGTTTGAAGTAACACGAGGGCGCATTGGTTTCGTGTTCGTTGCCGCTGAGATA
>CAZBPR010000060.1:0-14257 GCA_964493825.1 uncultured Dactylococcopsis sp. | reverse complement strand
CTGATTGAACATCCAATTAGGCATTGTACACTGACAAGTTGCTTTTCCCACCAAGGAAAGTATTGAAGCCCCTTTAATATTAAGTTTTGTAACTTTATTACCAGATGGATGAAAAGGCAAATCAAAAGTTAACAGAGGAAGCAGAGCGCATACAAGCGTTAATTTGGGAAACGGCGCAAGAGTATCAGGGAGACTGCTTAGCTTTGTTAAAGCTGTTACGTATCTTAGAACAATTACATTGGCAGATTCGGGAAAAATTATTCCATCCTGCCCTTCCCGATACCCGTAATGAATTGTATAAACTACTCCGTGATATTGAAGAAAAAGGAGGTTGGCCCTACATTGAACGCATGAAGCTGCGATCGCTGCTGATTCATTTAGAGTTGAACGACGAGGAATCCCCGTCCGACCCAGCTTCAAGAGAAAATTAATCATGGTAGGATCAGTGTGATCTAAAACGTGGCACGTTCCCCTAATTTGAAAATTTATGCCCTTCACCCCTGCTCCCATTCAATTTGGTACTGATGGCTGGCGCGGTGTCATTGCAGCTGATTTTACCTTTGCCAGGGTTTCCCAGTTAGCTCCCATTGCCGCCCAAGTCTTAGCAGAATCTTACAGTCATTTGGCACAAAATCGCCTGGTGATCGTAGGTTATGATCGTCGTTTTTTGGCGGAAAAATTTGCCCACATTGCAGCAGAAGCGGTACAAGCTGCTGGCTTTGATGTCTATCTTGCCAATACTTATGCCCCGACTCCCGCCTTGAGTTGGGCGGTGAAAGCGAAATCGGCCCTCGGGGCTTTAGTCCTCACCGCCAGTCATAACCCCGCCGAATACTTGGGATTGAAGGTAAAAGGTGCCTTTGGCGGATCAGTAACCCGAGAACTCACCGCCAAAATTGAAGCCCGTTTGCTCCCTTCGGAAACATTAACCGCAGCGACACCGGGGCAGTTAGAAACGTTTAATCCTTGGGAGAGCTACACTCAGGCTTTAAAATCAAAAGTTGATATTAGCCGTATCCAAAGTGCAATTCAACAAGGGCAATTAGGCATTTTTGTCGATGTGATGCATGGGGCCGCCGCCGGAGGATTATCTCATTTTTTGGGAGCAGGGGTGATTGAGCTGAATGCAAACCGTGATCCCTTATTTGGCGGACATCCTCCAGAACCCCTCCCCCCCTATATTCCTGATTTGTTCCGTGCGATTCATCAAGCCAAAGTAAACGATCAATATCCATTGCGAATTGGATTAGTTTTTGATGGCGATGGCGATCGCGTTGCGGCAGTAGATGGAGAGGGAAATTTTTTAAGCTCGCAAGTACTGATTCCGATTTTAATCCAGCATCTGGTGCAACATCACGGCTTTAGTGGAGAAGTCGTAAAAACGGTCAGTGGCTCGGATTTAATTCCCTTAGTGGCGCAATACTATCAGCAACCCTTATCCGAAACCGCGATTGGGTATAAGTACATTGCCGAGCGAATGTTAGGAACGCAGGTGCTCTTAGGCGGCGAAGAATCAGGCGGGATTGGGTATGGTACCCATATTCCCGAACGAGATGCCTTATTATCTGCCCTCTACGCCATTGAAGCCGTTGTCGTTGCCCACCGCGATTTAGGCACTCTTGATCAAGAACTGCAAACCAAAGTTGGCTTTCATTCCGCCTATAATCGCATTGATTTGCCACTTGCGAATGAAGAAGCCAAACAACGGGTACAGGGCATTCTTGCCACTCAACCGCCAGCGCAAATTGCAGAACGACCCGTTAAAAGCTGTCAAACCATTGATGGGTATAAATTCCGCCTTGAAGACGATAGTTGGTTGTTAGTCCGCTTTAGTGGCACCGAACCCCTGCTCAGACTCTATTGTGAAGCAGCAGATGAACCAACCGTTCGCAGCATCTTAAATTGGGCGAAACAATGGGCAAGTGAGTTATGAACGAGACAACAATTAGACGCTTTCATCTGTCTGGAGTTCTTCGGAGGGAATAAAAGATTCCCAAGGCAAAAGAATGGGCTTATCCTTAAAGATGAGTTGTCCACGATAAGTTTCGCGATCAATAGCAACGCCACTAGTTTGTTCCGCCTTTTCGGGGTAAACTTCGTAGCATTTTTGATAAATATGTCGCGCGGCACTAAGCAGGTAAGGATCAATTAGTGCCGTGAAAGTTTGGGTTTCCAAGGTAGAATCAAGTTGTTGCACCATCGGACAATTTTATTGATCAGATCATCAATGAGCTTAACCGAGTTTTGACACAAAATGCTAGGTCTCCTTGATACTTTTTAGTTTGAAGCTGAGGAATTAGCAATGCTCCAAAGAGGAAATGACAAGGAAGTGCAGTCATCTTAAAAACCTGACATGAGGCAGAAAAAAATCCCCCTTGATCTGGTATTTGCAGTTCCCTTTACGCTACAAGTTCTAGGGATTGTCAGTTTAGTGGGTTATTTATCTTATCGCAGTGGACAAAAAGCGGTGGAGGAGATGGCGTATCAGTTGCAAGAAGTGGGGCATCGTGTCGAACAAAATCTTGAAGTACTGTTTCATCAACTCAACTCCATCGCTAAAAATAATGCCACACTGGTTAAGCAAGGACGATGAGAGGCTTCCAAATACTGTGAGCGTTCCGCCTTAACTCGACAATTTTACATAACTCAAACTCGTCATTTCTCAGCAGATCTTGAAATAGATTTCAGGAATCAATATGATGTTATTTTATATGCTGGAGCAGCCTTGTACTATTCTAAATCGGTTAGACTTATGCAGATTAAACGTTCATTTGGGTTCATTTTCTCACTTGTGCTGGCTATTTCTTTAGTATGGGTAAGCCTTAAGCCTGTTAGCAGCCTTGCAACCCCCTCCCTTAGTCAAGTAATACAGAATACTCAATTCCCATCTTCCGAGACTAACCTTGTTTCTCAGACCGAGACGGGAGAGTTTGTGTTGCCCCCTTTGCCTTATGCCTACGATGCTCTTGCTCCCTACATTGATAGTGAAACGATGACTTTTCACCATGATAAGCACCATGCTGGCTATGTCAAAAACTTAAATGGAGCGATCTCAAAACACCCAGACTTGAAAGATAAATCGGTGGAGGCGTTATTGCGCGATCTCAATAACCTTCCCGAAGATATACGCTCTACTGTACGTAATAATGGCGGAGGCCATGCTAACCATACAATGTTCTGGGAAATTATGACTCCTGATAGTCAAGGTCAACCTACTGGTCTGATTGCTGAGGCAATTAATGATACTTTTGGAGACTTTGAAACCTTCAAGCAGGAATTCAATACTGCTGGAAAACAACGTTTTGGTAGTGGCTGGGTTTGGCTAGTTTTGACCAAGGATGGAACGTTAGAAGTTACGAGCACAGCTAACCAAGATAGTCCTTTTCTTGATGGCAACTATCCGATCATGGGTAACGATGTTTGGGAACATGCTTACTATTTGAACTATCAAAATCGCCGAGGAGACTACCTCAATGCTTGGTGGAGTGTTGTGAATTGGGAAGAAGTCAATAAGCGATTTGAACAAGCTAAAGACTCCCTAACGAGTTAGAAGGAGCTGAGCCCCTTATGGGCGCGTGTCTCGCTCCCGCCAAATGATTTGGAGCCAATTTGGAGCTGAAACGTTTTAGAACTACTTCCAAGTCAAGTGTTTACCCATACACTTATTTTTAGGTCTAACTAAAGTTGCCTTGAGGAGTGGTTATTGCTCACTGCTATTTTTTCCAAACATTGAGCGACAACTTTCGATCATTATCCCATCAAGGGAAAACTTACATTGAGGTTGACCGATCTGCATGATCTATAGCTACACTCTTTGCTATCAAGGAGATTCAGCTAGTTAGACGATAGCCAGAAACTGTGACATTAATTCTTTAAATTTGGACATTCATTAATTATTTAAAGTACAAATGTACAGTAAAAAAAGTCGGGATGGCGGGATTCGAACCCACGGCCTCTTCGTCCCGAACGAAGCGCGCTACCAAGCTGCGCTACATCCCGTTATAGTCTCTCCACATCATACCACAAGATTTTTAGAGATAACATTGCTTGGGTTTGGAATCCCACGATAAGATAAAAAAGCGTAACCTGAGTTCTGGAGCAAATATAGCGTGACCGTAAAGCCTGATTGGTTAAGAGTAAAGGCCCCTCAATTTGAGCGTGTCGGAAAAGTTAAAGAGACGCTACGTGAATTAAAGTTGAATACGGTTTGTGAGGAAGCCTCTTGTCCAAACATCGGCGAATGTTTTCAGAAGGGAACCGCAACCTTTTTAATTATGGGTCCGGCTTGTACTCGTGCTTGTCCCTATTGTGACATTGACTTTGAGAAAAAACCGCAAGCTCTTGATCCTTTAGAACCCTTGCACCTTGCAGAAGCAGTGGAAAAAATGGGCTTAAATCATGTGGTTATTACCTCAGTCAATCGCGATGATTTACCTGATGAGGGGGCGTCACAGTTTGTCCGTTGCATTAATGAAGTTCGTAAAGTTTCTCCCCAGACAACGATCGAGCTGTTAATTCCAGATTTGTGCGGTAATTGGGAGGCATTGGCAACCATTCTTGAAGCGCAGCCGGATGTATTAAATCATAACATTGAAACAATTCCCCGTTTGTATCGCAGAGTGCGTCCGCAAGGGGATTATGCGCGATCGCTGCAACTTTTGCAAAAAACTCGTCAACTTGCCCCTTGGATTTATACTAAATCTGGTTTAATGGTTGGCTGGGAAGAAACAGAGGCGGAAGTCAAAGCCGTAATGGATGATTTGCGGAATGTGGACTGCGATATCGTTACCATTGGACAATATCTACAGCCCACCCAAAAACACCTAGGAGTGAAGCAGTTTGTCACCCCAGAAACTTTTGCTGAATGGCGTCAGTATGGTGAAGCCCTTGGTTTCTTACAAGTGGTTTCTTCTCCCCTAACGCGTAGTTCTTATCATGCTGAACAAGTTCAAGAACTGATGAAAGCCTATCCGCGCTCAAAAACTACTTGAAAACATGAGAGTTTTGATATAGCTAAGATTGAGTGACTTGAGAACGTGGCTTAGTTTCGTCTAATGCCTCGTTTTCCATCAAAGGTGGGCGCGTACAAAAATATAGTAATGTTCCTACCAACGGTATCCAGATCAGAGTACTAAAAAATGGGGAATCGCTAATTCCGCGACGAATCAGATCTGTCTTTAAAATCGCGGGAAATAGTAAAACTAAAAGACAAAAATCTAAACTCATCACATGAATAAAACGGCTATTTTGCCACTGGATAAAAAAGTCGTTCCAATTGCCATTACTCAAGCCCGGGATCAGAATAAGTAAAAAAGCAGTTGTCAGCAATATCCCAAAAACGCGAGAATCTAAAACTTTAAGTAACCAACTTTTTTTTCCCGGAAATGGGAGTTCAGGTTCTCTAAAAGCAAAGTAAGGTAGGAGGGCAAACGCGCCAACTGCAAAAGATAAAATAACAAACGGTGATGCCACCAGTTTTTGTCCCTTGCCATCAATCAACAAAAGCGGAGCATACATTAAAGGCAAAACCCCCATTAAATTAAATAAAGAGACAATCAGAGGATTAATTCCTTCGATTTCCATTGCCGATAGGTTTTGAATCAGTTCAGACGTATTTGGATCTTCAGGTGGGGCCAGCAAAAAAGCATAGGCAATGAAGCCAAGCCAGACGAATAAAAAGCCAATTTTTTTCATCATTTTCTATACACTCAATTAGCACTTCAAGATCTGAAATTCTGAGAAAAACCCCTTCTCCTTAAAGTAGGGAAGGGGAACAAACATTCAAGTTAAGTTATTCGTAAATCCACTGTTGCAGGGCTGGCTGCCAACTCGCTACTTCAGTTTCTTCAAACCAGAGCGCAACTTCTCGTTGTGCCGTTTCCACAGCATCAGAACCATGAATGAGATTCCGCCCAATACTAATGCCATAATCACCACGAATAGTTCCGGGTTCAGCACTGAGTGGGTTAGTAGCGCCAATAATTTTTCTGGCTGCAGCAACAACACCTTCCCCTTCCCAAACCATAGCAACAACTGGGGCAGAAATAATAAACTCAACCAAGTTACTAAAGAAGGGTTTGTCTCGGTGAACATCATAGTGTTTTTCAGCCAGTTCCCGAGAGACATTCATCATCTTCATACCGATGAGGTTGAAACCTTTTTGTTCAAGGCGTTTGATAATTTCTCCAGTTAAGCCGCGTTGGACGCCATCGGGCTTAATCATAATAAACGTGCGTTCCAAGATAATCTCCTTAATCTCTTAACAAAACGATACACCAAAGACAGGTTATATCATTTTGGGGTGCTGTGGTTAGTCAACTATCACGTCCAATTGTTACGTGATGTGGAAGTAGCTTGCAGTAGCCCTGGAAATCCGACAAGATAGAATCTCCAAGCCTCGAGGCTGGTTGAGAGAGCAACCCATTTTTGTGTCATCAGCGCACCATTAGTAGGTTGCAACAGTGGCCAGTCTGACTGGTATAAGCTAGGCATAATTGGGTTTTTCCGAAATCTTGGAATCTGCAGCTAACTTAGACTGTTAAAGAACGCTGAGCGCTCTCTCTGGGTATATTGAATTTAATGAGCTACAGCTAGCCATACTTGGTCATCTCATTATCCAAGTGCCATGCCAACTATTCGCCCTAATTCTCTAACTGCCGAGTTCTACAATGACGGCCTCGTCATTTTTCTTTATGATGATCAAAGCCAAGAAGCGATAAAAGCGGTTGATCCCTCCATTCTTGAAGGGTACGGTAAGAGCGATGTCAATGCTGAGCTTTTTGAGGTTGCGGAGAAAGGTCTTCTTGTCGCTTATGAACTTCTTCAAGACGACGAGCTGGATCTGGAAGTGTCGATAGGAGATCCTTTGAGCGATCAAGAGCGTGCGGTTTTGAATCCCCGCCTCCCCGTGCAGCGTGCCTATCTCAACCTCCCCTCTGGCAAACTGGCGATTGAAGGGTATAGCAACCTCCGACTTTCCCCTGACTTCGACCCTGATGAAGAGCCGGGTGCGCTACTCGATGTTCCTCCCGGCGAGTATATTGTGAGTATCTACAGCGTCGATGGGTTTGCTCAAGAGGAAGATTTTGAACAGGTGTCTCAAAAACCGAACCACCTGTTTGTGCTCACTCCTCTCGCTGAGGCTGAATCGCTCCCTGAACGAAAACCACTGCTGCAAGCTGATGTATGAACAACAATCATCCCAATAATCAACTCTTTCGCGCGATCGCGTTTTCTGATCAACCTGGAGTTCCCTCCCAAGTTCAGGAGATCGAAATTGCCTATAGAAATGGTGCGAACCTGGACGGGTGCTCAGAGCAAGGAGAAACCCCGCTCACCTACGCCATTTTGAGAGGTATGGGCAGTCCCAGAGCAGTGAAAAAGCTGCTTGAGCTCGGAGCCGATCCCTCCAAGCGGGACAGAAATGGCTGGACGCCTTGGGCAGCCTGTGTTTCCCAATTAGAGAATCCTGTCGTCGCTGCTCGGATGCAGAAAATTAAAGTGTTGTTACTTGACTATGCTGCCGATCAATCGGATGAAATCGTGCTCAGGTTGCAGCAAGCGGTGAAAGATGAAAATCTGGCGGAGGCAGAAGCCTTGCTCAAAGCAGGCATTGAGCCTAACGCACTAATCATTTGCCCCCTAAATATCGCGATCGCCAACCAAAATCTGGCGATGATTCAGCTTTTACTAAACTACAACGCAAATCCGAATGGTCATCCGCAGGAACCCACTCCACCGCTGCTCCAGGCTGCCGAAATCGGCAATCTAGAAATTGTCAAACTTCTGGTCAACGCTGGTGCAGACATTAACCAATATGGCTGGAATGACGAACGATACACAGCGGAGTTTTGCGCGCGCTTCACTGGGCATGAAGCAGTAGCCGCTTGGCTGCGGAACATGATGCCGAAAGAGATGCTTGCCGAGCAACCAACCAGGAGAAAGACCAGTCATCCTAAATTTCAGCAATTGTATGAAAAACAGACAAACGGTATCAATTGCGAGTTGGACACAGATGATATTGTTGAGCGCCTAGAACAATGGGATGCGTTATACAACATCGAAATCAGCGACGTTGAACAGGATGGATTGGTCGTCAGATTGGCATCGTTGCCAGACGATCTAAGCGCATTCACCAGAGAAATCTATGAGTTTTGCCCAGATATCATCGATCAACATTTTGGCTGTATGGACGACATGGTAGACACAATAGGAGCGGCAGCGTTGCCACCGGAGCTGGCAGAACTCATAGCGGGGGTCAATTTTGAAGATGAAAATTTTGGTGAAATCTTGTTGCAGAGATCCCTCGAACGAAGTAAATTACTGTCCCTGTGGTGGGACTAGACTAATAGTTGGAGAGGGTGATGATCTTGCGATGCTGAGGGTAGTGGGTTAGGAATCATAGTGAACTACTCTAATCTCAGCTTAAGCAGGTTAGAGCTTCCTTTTTCATTGGAGACAGCGTTAATTTTGCCCAGTTATAACGCAAGAAAATAGTCTTGAATCCCTCCTAAAATAATCTCCGTTGCTAACGCAGCCACTAGTAACCCTAAAATGCGAGTAACAACATTAACCCCTGTGCGCCCTAATCCTTTCTGAATTAAATTCGCAAAGAGTAATGCGACATAAGTAAAAAGCAATACTGTAATTAAAGCTAAGGAAGTAATAGCCTGATCGATCGCGCCAAATTTGGTATGGTCGGTCAATAAAACAACGGTCATAATTCCGCCTGGTCCTGCGATGAGTGGGGTTGCTAGGGGAAAAACAGCCAGATCAATCGAAGATTCAGGATCAGTTGAGACAGAGTGTTCATCTTCATTGAGCACCATTCGTAAACCGACAATTAATAAGAGTAATCCCCCAGCAATTTTAAAGGCTGGTAAGCTAATATCTAAGGCGCTTAATAAAGTTTGACCGCCAATCATAAACGCAAATAAAATAATCGTTGAAATCCCAACCCCTAATAAAGCAATTTTCTGGCGACTGACTTGGGGTTCTTTTTGAGTAATGGCAATAAAAATTGGAACTAACCCCACCGGATCAATGACAACAAACAACGTTGTTGCATCCTGAAGAAAGTGTTGAAGCATAAACCCTCTAGATAATAGTGGCTAAGACCGGCTATGAAAAAATAGGATGTCACAGGGGGCGCGACGATTTACCCGGCCTTCTATTGTACCTAATAAGTAGTCCACCGGTTCTGCGCGATCGCAGTTGAGAAAAATCAAATCGACTTTCTCTTCTTCCGCAACCGCTAAGATTTGAGTATGAACCAAACCATAGCGAAGGGTGATATTGTCCATTAACACTTCTGGAAGGTAACGGGCAACAAACTCCTGCAGCGCTTCTCGCACTTTCGCATCTGCTTTCTCTGTAAACTGATCGGGTAGCAGGGGACTGACAAAATATGAGTTATAGTCAGGAAGCACTGTCATCAGTAAAAACTTTCCGTCTAAGGCTCTCGCATACGCGATCGCGCGGTTCAAAAAATTTAGATTATAGTCAAGCTGGTTAACATCGACATACAGTAAAATTTTAAGCATTGCCGGGTGTCCAAGTGGTGATCTTCAGTTGTTTTCTAATCAGAAGACCGAACGGATTCTGAAACAAGCATTTCAGTCTCATCGAATGTTTCTAATCGAATGCGATCAATGGTTAAATTCATGACGCCTAAAAAGACAGAGATGATGGGACTGAGGAGGTTAAAAAAGCAAAAAGGAAGATAACTCAGCGTAGAAACGCCTAACACGCCAGAATGAAACGCTGCGCCAGAATTCCAAGGAATTAAAACGGAAGTGACTGTCCCCGAATCTTCAACCGCACGAGAAAGGTTTTTGGGATGCAATTCTTTTCGGAGATAGGCGGCTCGAAACATCCGTGCTGGCACCACGATCGCGATATACTGATCCGAGGCAGTGGCATTCATAAACAAGCAGGTCGCAACAGTTGCGCCAATCAACGTTCCCGCACCACTTGCCCCAGCGAGAATCACATTAGCTAACTTACGAAGCATTCCACAGGCTTCTAACATTCCCCCAAACACCATCGCGCACAGAATCAGCCAGACAGTATTCAACATACTCGCCATTCCTCCCCTGGAAAAAAGGGAGTCAATCACTTCGTTTCCGGTTTCAATGCTAAAGCCACTGGCTGCAACCGTAACCAGTACGCCATACGCCTTCCCCAAAGAAAAGCCACCGTCCATCATGTTCCCTAACAAGTCTTGCTGAAAAATGACAGCCGCTAAAGAGCCTAAAAGAACTCCGCCAATCAAAGCAGGTAAAGCTGGGACTTTCAAGCCAACCATTGTTACCACTGCTAAGGGAACCATCAAGAGCAAGAGGTTAATATTAAAGTTATCAATAATTGTACTTTGCACATCCGCGATCGCGTCACTATTCAAGGCACTCCCTTGGTAGAAAAAGCCCAAAATCAGAAAGCCCAGCAGGGATAAAACAATCGCCGGACCTGAGGTATAAACCATGTGACGAATGTGGGTAAATAAGTCTGTTCCCGCCATAGCTGGTGCGAGATTCGTAGTGTCTGATAACGGCGACATTTTATCGCCAAAATAAGCACCAGAAATGACTGCTCCTGCGACCATGCCGATGGGAACCCCAAGCGTCTGACCAATGGCAATTAGTGCGATGCCGATGGTGCCACTGGTTGACCAACTACTCCCCGTACACAGGGAAACAATACAACTCACCAAACAGCTTACTGCCAGAAAAACGCTCGGATTAATAATTTCTAAGCCATAATAAATCATTAGCGGAACAATGCCACTGGCAATCCAAATCGAAATCAATGATCCAACTACCAACAGGATTAATATCGACTGCATTGCCATCGCGATCGATTTGATAATTTGTTTTTCTAGATAAACATAAGACAGCCCTAGCGAAAACGCTCCTAGCATCCCAGCAACTAAAGAGGCAATCAGCAAAGCAAGCTGATTGGGACCAAATGTGGCGTTATCTTTGAAGATGATGACATTAAACACCATCAGGGCAATCAAGACACTGATCGGGATTAAAGATAAAGTAATCGAAGGCTCTTGCTGATTAAAGTTGTTTTGTTCTTGCATGCCATGATTTTTAAACGGATTGCTTCAACCTAGCGTTGGCAACAGCTTAATACTGTTACGAAGGATACGGAGCGCGATGCCTACGGCTCGATCTAAGCGCTCCATTTAGTCATACAGAGAACTGTGAAATGCACCCGCTACTTTGAAACCATTAGATCGCGCCCTGATCGTGCAATCATTGAGGATGAATAGATCTTGCGGACAATTCAATTCCCTGAACGTGAAGAAATCCAAATGGACGGATACAACGCTGGAAAAGGATTGATGAGATGCAAGGTCGCTATCTTCGAGTCATACTATTATCAGATGGAGAAACGGTTCATAACGCTTTTTTTGATCGTAGATTTAAGCCATGAAGATGCAATATTTTGAAGACACAGATACGCTCTACATTGAGTTTCAGAGCAATGATATCGTAGAAACGAAAAACCTTGATGAAAATACACTTCTCGATCTGGATTCTCAGGGAAATATTTGTGCAATTACTTTTGAACACGCGAGCACGAATGCTGATTTGCAACGAGTTACGGTAGAAGGACTTGCGGTGTCTTCTAATCTGGGATAATAATTGTAAGCAGCCATTCATTATTACTAAGATTTAAAGAGGAAGGGCGTTGCTGAGTTTCCCCCAATCGCGCATTTCCTTCGATGTTCAGACCTTTTTCGATCAACTCGTTATAATTTTAAAAAGTTTAGAATAAAACGCTACTTTCCAGCATCACTGCTTGATCCAAGTGCATTACTCTTATGACACTAGACCGTATTACTAGCGATCCTAACCGTATGAACGGTCAACCTTGCATTCGTCATCTCCGCCTAACGGTGCGCCGAGTGCTGGAATTAATTGCAATGTACCCTGATCGTGAAGAACTGTTTCAAGAGTTTCCTGAGTTAGAAGAGGAAGACATCCAACAAGCACTCATTTTCGCCTCTTCCTACTTGGATGATTATATTATGGAATTACCTAAAAGTAATGAGACTGCTGCTTGATCAGGGCTTACCTCGCTCTGCTGCAACTCAACTCTCTGAAGCTGGAATCAATACAATTCATGTTGCTGAAATCGGTTTGTCAGCAGCAGATGATCAAGACATCCTCCAGAAAGCGAAAGATGATAATCGAGTTGTTATTACCCTTGATGCAGACTTTCATGCTCTATTAGCTCTCAGTGGCGCCGATTCTCCTTCTGTAATTCGCATCCGAATTGAAAGATTACGTGCTCAAGAATTAACCAATTTGCTCTTAACAGTGATTAGTGAGTTTGTAGAATATCTAGAACAAGGCGTTGTGATAACAGTCGAAGCGAGTCGAGTTCGTATGCGTCACCTCCCCCTAGTACTCTGCCAAGGAAATTATGACAGGCTGGGAGTCGGATCAAGTCGTTCTAGTTTCACCCGAGCATCAACGGCAGAAAATTGCCAATCCACAGTGGCTTGTTGACCATTGCGAGTCTCTTCCCAAGCGGTAATTTCTTGATTGAGTTCTTCAACCGAGGGAATACGTCGATTTAAGCATTGCCGAGACAAAATGGAAAACTCTAACTCAATCATATTGAGCCAGCTACCATGCTTGGGAGTGTAGTGAAACTGCAAACGGTTCAGAATTCGTCTCGCTTCCTCAGGGGGAAAAGTTTGATATAAGGCTGCTGGGGTATGAGTGTTGAGATTATCAAGCACCACCCGGATGAAATCAGAAAAAGGAAACAGAACATCCACCAGATATTGCATACACAAAGCAAAGTCTTGATTGGTTCGATTGTTAGTTACCTTGAGATGTCGCCATCCGGTTTTGGGTTGGAAAAATCCAAAGAGATTGCAAGTGCCTTCTCGCTTATATTCGTAATCGTACCGTTGTGGAGAACCCGGCTGGGCAGGAATGGGGGTTCGGGTTTCGCTAATTAATTGCACGGGTCGTTCATCAAAGCAAACCACTGGCACTTGGGGATCATAGGGGTGTTGATACAACTCTAAAATGTCTTCCATACGCCAAATAAAATCAGCTCCCACCCTAGGAATACACCATTGCTTGTTTAACCACGGCTTGAGGCGTTTTTTTTCAGACGTTTGCGAACCGTTTCATCGGAAATACTTTCCACTAATTGCACTTCTACTAATCGGTCAGCTAAAAGCTGCATTGTCCAGCACTGTCGTCCGGCAGGGGGGTCACTACAAGCGGTAGCTACCAGGAAGGCTTCCGCTTTTCCGTCGAGTTTAGGTTGACCGCCTTGACGAGGACGCTCTGAAAGGGCAAATTCCACTCCCTGCTCCACACATTTTTGTCGCGTCCGACGTACGGTTGATTCCCCTACATGCAGCATTTGGGCAATGGTGGCATCCAGAGTGACCTTCATATGCTAACAGTAAAATCTGAGCCCGCTTTAACTTGCGAGCCGAGAGGGAACCTTGGCTAGTGAGCTGGTACAGATCTTCTCGTTCTTGAGCCGTTAGATTAACGATATATTTGTTTGGCATTGAATGTCTGGATTTTTTCCAGTTTCTCATTCTTTTTTCTCGGCTGTCAAAATCTAGTTGGTGCAGTACTAGCTGTCCTATCAAAATAGCAGGTAACAACTTTCCAAAAACGAAGGGGCAACGCTTTTAAGTTAAGATACTCAGTCAGTCGAAACTAAACACGAAAACGGGTCACTCTCACAGGATGAAGACCGATGATATCTTTTATCAAATCTTTCAAACCTCGCCAGCACTCGCATTTGAATTAATGGGAGAAGTTCCCCCCTGTCAGTATGAGTTTCGTGCACAGGAAGTGAAATCATTTGGTGTCTTGGTGCGCGTTCCCTTGCGGAGGAAATCCTCACTTCCTCGCCTTCGGCTGCGTCGCTGCGTTCCGCGGGGTCGCACCGCTTCCGTACCGATGGCTTAATGTTTCCCCAATCTGACAATCCTAATCATCCGATTATTCTTTTGGAAGCGCAAATGCAGCGCGATCCTAATCTGTATTATCGGATTCTCAATGAACTCACTACCTATTTACGTCAATACCAGCCTCCCAATCCTTGGCGAGTAATTGTCCTTTATCCACAGCGATCCGTGGAACAAGAAGTCCCACAACTAGAGCAGATTCTTTCCTTTTGCAATTTATCTCGTTTCTATCTCAATGAACTGGCTGATGGGGTATCTTTAAGTCAAAGATTACGCCTTCCGTTTAGGAAGGCG
>CAZBPR010000059.1:1778-17005 GCA_964493825.1 uncultured Dactylococcopsis sp. | reverse complement strand
CTTGAGTCCATCCTGCCAGAACCGTTTCGTCTCCTGCAAAGGCAACGGCTTCTCCTGCTTCCAGAACAGAGAGTGCCTCTTGATAGGAATCAACGCCAACTAGTTGGATGTCAGGAAAATGAAATTTCACTTCTGCGATCGCGCTGGATTGATTTAATACGGCAATTTTTCCTGGCTTCCCATCACTCAGGCGGTTGATTTTATTGTTTTTTGTCACAAAAGCAATGCGATTTAAATAATAATGGGGACTAAACATAACAACGCGCGATCGCGCTGCCGTTTGACTCACTTGCGCGATCGTTAGATCCACTTTTCCCGTTAATACGACCTCTAAACGTTCAGTATTCATCACCGGTTCTAAGCGCACCGCATTGGGATCCCCCAAAATTTCTTCTGCTAAGCGTCGTGCTAAATCAATCTCAAACCCGCTTAAATTGCCCTGTGCATCTTCAAATCCAAGAGGACGCAGATTATCTTTAACGGCAACGGTAAGATGTCCTCTTGCCTCAATTTCCGCTAACTCGGCTGCGGATGCAGGTAGGGCGAGGAAAGAAAACACACTTGCCACTAGTAACCGAAATCCTAAACTTAAAACTCGGCTTCGCCAAGAAACCGAGTTCACGTTTGCCATTGCTTAACTCCTGGAACCTTTACGCTTGTTTCGCCGTTTCCACCACCTTGGCAAATGCTTCGGGATCGAGCATTGCTAAGTTAGCTAACATTTTGCGATTGAGTTGAATATCGGCTTTTCTCAGTTGACCGGTGAGTTGAGAATAACTCATCCCATTTTGTCGGGCGGCTGCATTAATCCGAGCAATCCAGAGGCGACGAAAATCACGTTTCCGACGGCGGCGATCGCGATAGGAGTGGCGTAATGCCTTCATCACCTGTTGATTCGCTGTGCGGAAAAGTTTAGAATGGGCGCCTCTAAATCCTTTAGCTAACTTGAGAATCTTCTTATGTCGTTTCTGGGAGACATTCCCCTTCTTCACTCGTGACATAAATAATATTTACCCTTGCTTGTTCACTTAACTTACTTCATATAAGGCAACATTTGACGCACGTTGTCCTCGTCTCGTTCATTAACCATCGTCAATTTAGATAAACTCCGCTTCCGTTTCGGGGTTTTCGGCTGCAAGAGGTGATTTTTGAACGCTTTGCGACGACGGATTTTTCCTCTCCCTGTGGTCCGAAACCGCTTCGCAGCTGCACGGTTTGTTTTGAGCTTTGGCATTGTTATCGTTTTTATTTTTTTGGCACAGCCTACTATTATAGGTGAGTTTTGCGCGATCAGGCAAGGGGAGAGCAGATTGAATAATGACTCATGACGAATTCAAAATGTGTATTTTAACTAGGGTAGAACTTGTGACAACGTGAGGAAACGAAATGTTCACCCAAAAACGCATTACCCTCATTGGTATTTTACTGGTTTTAGTGATCGGAGGAACCTATAGTTACTTCCGTCTCATTGTCGGTAAACGGTTAACTCCCCAAGCGAGCGCAAAACTTGTGCCAGAACGGGCTTCAAGTCTGACCTTTATTGACACTGATCCCGATATTTGGTCGCAATTGGAGAAATATGGAACGCCTGAAGCGCAAGCAGTGTGGAAAAATCATCTCGAACAATTAGAACAAGATATCCTCCCTCATTCTGAACTTAATTATGAGGAAGACATTGCCCCTTGGTTAAGTGGAATGGCAATTGCTCATTTTCCTTCCTTCAATCCTTTCTCGCAAGACAAAAATGTCTTAGTCATTGCCGGAATTACCAATTCTCTGAAAGCAAGAAACTTCTTAAATTCCTTAAACAATCATGGCAGTGCTGAAGCAAAGCAACGTCAGTATCAAGGGGTAACGATTACGGAAATAGAAACAGCAGACGGCGATCGCGTCAGTGGGGCAATGGTACAAGGTTATGTTCTCTTTTCACCGCGAGGAAGAATTATTGAACAGGCGATTGCTACCGCCCAAGGTCAGCCTTCTTTTGGCAGTGAGGAAGGAATGCAACAACTGCTTTCAAGAGGCTTAAATCTTGAAAATTCCGCAGCCCAAATTTACTTAACCGACCACAGTCAATGGTTAGGAAAGGGGTTGGCAGGACAAGGATTCGATGTCCTTGAGTCAGCCGTGATGGGCATAGAGTTGAAGCCTGAAGGCATACATTGGCAAACCCTGGCGCTGAGTGCAGAAACGGAGTTTTTGACTCTACCGCCCAATGAGAGTCAATTACTGTCAGAAGTTCCCGAAAGTACCGTAGCACTGATCAATGGTCATCAGTTAGATCAACTTTGGTCCCAGTTGGTTGATCGCACTCAAGAAACTCCCCTCTTAAGAGTTGGCTTATCAGTGATGCGGCGCTGGGCCCGATCTTGGGATCTTGATTTAGATCAAGATGTTTTTAGTTGGTTAGATGGCGAATACGCGATCGCGCTGTTTCCTACACAGGAATCGAGTCTTCCTAATCTTCCCCTCGCCGGGGGCATTTTAATTGAATCTAGCCAACGAGAGGTCGGCGAACAAACACTGGCAAAACTCACTAAAATCGCTGCCAAAAATCCCTTTCTTACCCAAGAAACTGAGAGATTGGGCAACACCGAAGTTACCATTTGGCAAGACCCCTCACAGCAGCCCTTACTCAATTATGGTTGGTTGCAAAAAGAAAGGTTGATGATCACTGTTGCGACACCATTGCGGATTTTTGCCGAAAAACAAGGAGACAATTCGTTGAGAAACAGTCCTCAATTTAAGGCGATGGCAGCACATTTACCCGATAGCAACTTTGGTTATGTTTATTTAAATATTAAGCAAGCGATGACATTTTTAGAAGCGATGCCCCAACATCCCCTCAAGAAGCTTTCTCCTGAAGCCAAAGCCACTCTAAATTCCTTGGAACAAGTTGCACTCACTGCCTTCCAACCGGAACCCTCTTGGCGTCAAATTGATCTATTTCTAACCCTCACTTCAACAACAGATGATAGCAATTAGTTGAGAAAGAGAACCTTAAAATCAACGGGTGTGGCAGGATTCGAACCTGCGACTCGCTGCTTAGAAGGCAGCTACTCTATCCACTGAGTTACACACCCCTACCGAGATTATATTTTATCATAGCATTAGCCCCCCCAAAAAATAGTAGGATGGGAACAGCAAGTTTCTTGAAACGACATTAACCCAATCACCTGAGCTTAACTTATGAGTCCTAGAAAACTTTCCGATGAGGAAAAAACAGAACTTGTCCGTTTGTATCGCCAAACTGATCAAACAACAGCTACTTTGGCAGATCACTTTCAGGTGAGTAGTTCTACGGTGAGTCGTGTTTTAAGAAATAATTTATCAAGCGAAGAATACATTAATTTGATTCAAAGAAAACGTCATAACCGACAAAAATCTCGTTCTCATTCCTCTTCCAATCAAACTGTCGCTGAAACTGAAACAATTGATCATCACAAAACTCACACCACTTCCGGACAAGCGGAGGCTTCTTCTTCGGAAATTGTAACTGCCGAAGAAACATCTGATTCGACACCAATTGAGTTTTCAGTTGCGGACAATGAGACGACCCCCAAAATGACTCTTTCTCCAGAACAAGATGAAACAGAAAATATGGATGAAATTGATTTTAGTGTGATCCAAGCCATGTTTGGAGAAGATGTCGGTGATGACGATGATTTAGAGGATACAGAAGAGGAAGACTGGGAAGAAGAGGAAGCCGCCGATCCAAGCAAGCAAAAACCAGAAACCAATGAAGTGGAAGTTTTACCCCTCTCTCAAGCTAAATTTCCTAAAACTTGCTATTTAGTCATCGACCGTGGGTCGAATTTAATTACCAAACCGCTTAAAGAATTTAGTGATCTCGGAAAAATTCCGAGTGTAGAAACGCAACAAAAAACATTGCCTATTTTTGATAATCATCGCGTTGCTAGAAGATTTTCTAATCGTTCACAAAAAGTGATTAAAGTTCCCGATGGTAAAATGATTCAAAAAACGAAAGAACACTTAGAAGAAAAAGGAATTAAACGGATCTTAATGGATGGAAAAGTTTATATGCTCTCTCCTGAAATTAACAATTCCTAATTCATGATCACTGTTTACTTATAAGCTGCTTGCAGTCATTTTCCTAATGTAGACTAGAACTTAAGTTTTATTAAGTATTCTGAAATTATTTAGTACAAACTGGTGATTCGGTCCTCTCAATTCTAAAATACAAATGAAGAGTTGTCAGAATAGCTAGTGCAATTGGTAAGGAGATCAACTGCAGAGGATTGCTATTGGAACTAATTCAAAAAAGGAATCAACCAATGAAACTTAGCCGTTTACTGAGGCTTTATGATCAAGGAGAAAGAGATTTCCGGGGCGTTGATCTTAGGGGATTAGACTTAACAGGAATTACTTTAATTGCTGTTGATTTCACAGGAGCCAATTTAATCGGTGCTAATTTTAGCCGGGCTTTTTTAACGAAATCAATCTTTGATGAAGCAAAGTTAAATTGGACGGATTTTAGTTACGCTAAGCTCAGTGATAGTAGCTTTAAGAATGCCGAGCTGACTAAAGCTGTTTTTCAAGGGAGTTTTATGATGAACTCTATTTTAGTTGGGGCAAGACTCAGCGGCGGCAATTTATCTTATATTAATCTGAAACGCTCAAACTTAGAACAAACCAACCTTTGTGGTGTTAATGCGTACCAAGCGAATTTGAGAGAAACTAACTTAAAAGCAGCCAACTTAAATTGGGCAAATCTGTTAGAAGCGAGGTTAACACGAGCGTCTCTACAAGACGCATCTTTAAGAGAAGTGAACTTACAACGGGGATTTCTGAAAGTGGTGAACTTGAAAAATGCTGACTTGTCGGGAGTGAATTTAGTCGAAGCGAGACTCAGTGGCGCGAATTTAGAAGGCGTAAATTTATCAAGGGCAAAATTAGCGCGATCGCGCCTGCATTGGACGAATTTAGAACAAGCAAATCTCTCCCAAGCGAATTTAGTACAAGCGGGATTAGAACAAGCGAATCTCTCTCATGCCTGTTTACGAGAAGCAGATTTAACAGAAGCGAACTTAACTGCTGCAACTTTAAAAGGCGCAAATCTAGAAAAAGCTTGTCTTCAGGGCACAAAATTACCGCAAATGGGAGAAATGATGAGCAGTTTACCGTTAGAACCAGCCAACTTTCCACCACCCAATCGCTACTACTATCAAAATGTTGCTCATCACATTGCATTATAAGGATTACACTGAGTATTTTGATTGTCATTAAAACCGAAACAGATTGTGAATCAACACAACTCAAAACACGACTGTCTCATCGTGGGCGGTGGGCTAACGGGCTTAGTCGCAGCCACTTACTTGCAAGCAGAAGGATTGAAAGTCAAAGTCCTTGATAAAGGAAGAGGAATGGGCGGACGTTTTGCCACGCGTCGGATGCATCATCCTGAGGGTGGAGAAGCCCGATTTGACTATGGCGTACAATTCCTCACCGCTAAAAGTGAAACCTTTCAACAATGGTTGGATCAGTTACAAAAAGAGGGGATTGTGACCGTTCATACCGATCAATCACAGCAGCAACTGCACTATTCAGGAGTGAATGGAATTCGCAATATTACGCGTCATCTTGCTTCTTCTCTAGATACTTGTAGTGCAACTCAAGTCGTGAATTTGAAGTATGAATTAGGGAAATGGATGGTTCACACAGATGACGGGAGTTGCTACGAGAGCCATTTTCTAATTTTGACACCTCCTGTCCCGCAAAGTCTGAAACTGCTGAAAACGTCCAATTTTCCCAATTTTGATAGTGCTTTCGGGATCCTTAATCACGTTTCATATCGTCCCTGTCTTGCCGTTTTACTATTACTTTCCCAACCCATCTCCTTGCTGCCAAGTGATTATGATGTGCAAGGCGAAAAATTAGATGCGATCATCTGTAATTCTCAAAAAGGCATCTCTCCTGATGCTTATGCAGTAACGTTACAGGGCAGTGCAGCATTTAGTGAATACTATGACAAAATTGAACAAAGGGAAACCGGTGCTCAGGAATTGATTGCAGCAGCCAACGACTATTTAGATGCAGCCAGTATTATTGATTATCAGGTGCATTTTTGGCGATACAGTACCCCCCTGACTCAGTTCGATGCGCCCTTTTTCTCACCATCTGTCTTTGGAGAAAGGGCGGGTAGCCGTCTGTATTTAGCAGGCGATGCTTTTTCTTCAGGAGATCCCTTAATTGCCAGTGCTGAAAATGCTTTTTTATCCGGTTTAGCCGTAGCTGAATCAATTGGCACTCAAAGAGCATGGTAAATTAGACCATTGAACGGATTCGAGAAAAAATGAGTACAACCCCACAATATGGTGTCGTTTTTGTCACCGCAGAATCAGAAGCCCAAGCCCGCGCGATCGCGTCTGCGATTGTCAAAGAAAAATATGGTGCTTGTGTCAGTTTAATGCCGGTTCATTCGGTTTACACTTGGGAAAATGAAGTCCACAGTGATCCGGAATGGCAACTGATGATTAAAACGGATTTAAATTACTACTCGCAACTAGAAACCCGCATTCGTCAGCTGCACTCCTACGAGGTTCCTGAGATTATTGCTCTCCCGATCCAAGTTGGATTAACCTCTTATTTACAGTGGATCGGGGAAAGTGTTTCTCCCGAGTAAGTAAAGAAGCGTCAGGCTTGTTGAGGCACTGACTCTGACCTGATCAAGGTAAGATTTCAGATGGAAAAGACCTGTGGCACAATAAGACAGGTAGATTGAGGTATTGGGCTATGACTAAGTTTGTTTTCGTTACGGGCGGTGTGGTTTCGAGTATTGGTAAGGGAATTGTTGCGGCTAGTTTAGGACGGCTATTTAAGTCCCGTGACTATTCCGTTTCGATTTTAAAACTTGACCCCTATATTAATGTTGACCCTGGCACCATGAGTCCGTTTCAGCATGGAGAGGTTTTCGTTACCGATGATGGCGCGGAAACCGACTTAGACTTAGGACACTATGAACGCTTTACCGATACATCTATGTCACGTCTTAATAGTGTCACGACTGGCTCAATCTATCAGGCAGTGATTAACAAAGAACGTCGCGGCGATTATCAAGGGGGAACCGTACAGGTGATTCCCCATATTACCCAGGAAATTAAAGAACGGATTCATCGCGTCGCAGAAAATACCAACCCCGATATTGTAATTACAGAAGTGGGGGGAACCGTTGGTGATATTGAGTCATTACCTTTCCTGGAGGCAATTCGGCAATTTCGCAAAGAAGTAGGACGTAATAATGTGCTGTATATGCACGTCACTTTACTCCCCTGGATTGCCTCAGCTGGGGAAATGAAAACCAAACCTACTCAGCATTCAGTGAAGGAACTGCGTTCCATTGGGATTCAACCGGATGTTTTGATCTGTCGCTGCGATCGCGCCCTAGAAGAAAATCTTAAAGAAAAACTGTCTGAATTCTGTGATGTTCCAGTCGAATCAGTCATTACTGCCCAAGATGCCACTAGTATTTACGAAGTGCCTCTAATCTTGGAAAAAGAAGGTTTAGCCCAACAAACCCTAGATTTATTAGCTTTAGAACAGCGACAACCTGACTTGCGGCAATGGCAAACTCTGGTGGAAAATATGGCTAGTCCCCAGCAAGGCATTGAAATCGCCATCGTTGGCAAATATATTCAATTGAGCGATGCCTATCTCTCCTTAGTCGAAGCCCTTCGTCACGGCGCGATCGCGCTAGGTAGTGAAATCAAACTCCGTTGGGTTAATGCTGAAGAAATTGAAGAACATCGCCCAGAAACCTACCTCAAAAACATCAGCGGGATGATTGTTCCCGGCGGCTTCGGCATTCGGGGCATTGAAGGGAAAATTCAAGCCGTCGAATATGCCCGCACTCATAATATTCCCTTCTTAGGACTTTGTTTGGGAATGCACTGCGCGGTCGTGGAATGGGCGCGAAATATTGCTAATCTAGAGCGAGCCAGCAGCGCTGAATTTGATGCTAATACCCCGAATCCGGTGATTAACCTGCTGCCCGAACAACAAGATGTGATTGATCTGGGGGGAACAATGCGTCTCGGCTTATATCCCTCCCGTTTAAATGTTGATAGTCGCGCCTATAGTCTCTATCAGCAAGAAGTCATCTACGAGCGTCATCGCCACCGTTACGAATTTAATAATGCTTATCGTAGCCTGTTCCTGGAAAGTGGCTATGCTATTGGCGGCACCTCTCTTGATGGGCGCTTAGTGGAGATGATCGAACGCCCGGATCATCCCTTTTTTATTGCCACCCAATTCCATCCTGAATTCCGTTCTCGTCCCAATCAACCTCACCCTCTCTTCTTAGGCTTTGTTGAAGCAGCAATGGCACAATACTCTTTTGATATCGTACCCTCTGTTTCCAAAAAAACAGTGCAAGAAATGCAAGTGGGAATGGGTGGAAATGTTCCCGCAGAAGTGATTAATTGAGGTATTTTCCCTTAGTTGGAGGATCGACATTAAGAAGGAGTGAGGAGAGATTGCTGAGTTAAGCGCCCATCTTCAAGGTGGATAGTACGGTCAGCGACATCTAAAATGCGAGTATCATGAGTGACGAGTAGGATCGCACAGCCTTGTTCTTTTGCTAGTTTTTGCATCACTTCGACAACAGCGCGTCCAGATTGGCTATCTAAAGCCGCAGTGGGTTCATCAGCAAGAACCATCTTGGGGTGACTGACTAGTGCTCTCGCAATGGCAACGCGCTGTTTTTGTCCACCAGAAAGATATTGGGGTCGATAGTGAGCGCGATCGCGCAAGCCAACAGCCGTTAACATCTCTAAAGAGCGTTCTTGGGCTTCGCGATTAGAAACAGAATGTAATTCCATTGCCATCTGGACATTTTGCTGTGCGGTTAAGCTATCTAATAAGTTATGTCCCTGAAAAATATAACCAATATAACGACGCACATTGACTAATTCTTTTTTTTTCGCTCCAACTAACTCTTTCCCTAAAACGCTGACACGACCGGTTTGAGCTGATCGTAAACCGCCAATTAATGTTAACAAAGTTGTTTTCCCGGAACCAGATGGTCCCGTCATAATAACAATTTCTCCTGCTTCGAGTTGTAAATTAACATCAAATAAAATTTGTTTTTTTAATTCGCCTTTGCCGTAATGATGAGACAAATTTCCTAAAATCACTAGCGATTCATTATTCATAATTGGTTGTTATTCTTGATTGATATTTTATAAATAATTACTACTTCCAATTAAAAAATGTCAGCTGGATCTGCTTTTTCTAGTTTTCGTACGGCAACTGCACCAGAAAGAATACACATCACTAAAGTTAAAATAAATACCGTTCCTATTTTTGTCGCTGTCATCATAATAGGCAATCCGGTTGCTTTCAACATAAACTGAAATAAAAAGACCATAATACCAGTGCTCGGAACAAATCCCAGAAAGGCTAAAATTAGAGCTTCTTGAAACACTAATTTTAGAAAATAATTATCAGGGTAGCCCATTGCTTTTAGTGTCGCATATTCCGGAAGGTGATCAGACACATCAGTATAAAGAATTTGATAAACTACAACAATACCTACAATTAAACCAATTGCAGTACCTAAATTAAATACAAATCCAATCGATGTACTATTTTGCCAGTAAGATTTTTCGTGATCAATAAATTCTTCTTTAGAAAAGACCCTAACATCATTGGGAAGAATTTGACGAATTTTTCTTAAAATTGCTTCTAAATTAGCATCATCTTCAACTTGCAAAACACCAATTTCAAGTAATCCTTTTTCTCCTCCAAAAATTTGTAAAAACTTTCTCTCGCTAGTAATTATATTACCATCAGCCCCAAAGGAAGCACCGAGTTCAAACAAACCACCAACCGTTACTTTTTCTCCGTTGACTTCTGTGGTTACCCCATTTTCCTCTTGAAACAATTTTGCAATGGGTCCAAATTCCTCTCGGGATTTTGCATCAAATAAAATGTAATCTTCTAGCTTTAGTAAATCCTGATATTTTTGGAATCCTGGCAAATCTAAAACCTGATCGTAGGGATTGACACCAATTACCATAATTGATCGGGCATTTTCCTCCACAGGATTTTGCCACAATGCAAATTCAATACGTAATGGACTTGCTGATTCTACTCCTTCTACGGCTAAGCTTTGATAAAGGCGGCGACGAGAAAAACTATCTAAACCAATCAAAGCATTAGACTGAGAACTCATCAAAAAAACGTCTCCTTCTACTCGTTTGTGAAGCGTAACTGCACTTTCAAATAAAGCAGAACGAAACCCTAACTGCAAAAACATTAAAATATCAGCAAAACCAATACCAGCTAAAGCAACTAACAGCCGAATTTTACTATGAGAAATTTGCAACCAAGAGAGAGGAATAGACATTTTTTTTAATTGTTTTATATGATTTAGATTTTATGTCTGTGGATCAGTATTGATTTTAACGAGAACTTGAGCATTCGTTAAGCCTTGTACCTCTTGGCTTGCTTCTGGGGTTAAGGTTACTTCAACTTTCACTACTCTTGCATCCACTTCCGCTGCTGGATCACTGCCAAGAACATCTTTTTTACCAATCTTTAACCCAATTTTAGTGACTTCCCCTTTGAGATTTTTAGCAAAGGCATTACTTTCAGAAATAATAGTTGCTGACTGCCCTAATTCCACACGAGAAATATCACTTTCATACACCTCAGCAACGGCAATCATTTCTTGAGTATTTCCTAATTCAAGAATGCCATTCGTTTCACTAACAATTTCACCAGGATAAGTGAAAATTGCAATCACCTTTCCTGGCATTGGTGCTTTAATTTTGGATAATTCTAAATCAGCCTTAGCCTGTTCAAGTGAGGCGATCGCGCGTTGTAATTGTGCTTGCGCTTCTTGAATATCAACCGGTCGCACCTCCTCAATTTTTTCTAAAGTGGCTTGGGCTTCTGTAATTTCTTTTTCTAGGGTGCTAAGCGTTTGATCGCGCCGGGTCAAGGCTTCTTGATAAGCTTCCCGTGCTGTTTCAAAATCTAATAAACGCTGTTCTAATTCTGACTCAGAAATTGCTCCTTGTGCTTCTAAAAATTGATAGCGTTCAAACTCAGCTTTGGCATTGCGAAATTGGGCTTGTAAGCGTTCAAGTGTCGCAGCTTGGGTCGCCTTTTCTCCTGCTAACTCTGCTTTGAGGCGTTCGATTTTTGCTTTTTGGGCATTGATTTCTCCCCGTTGTGCCCCGGCTTTAATTTTGGCTAAACGCGATCGCGCGACAGCAACTTCTTGCTGCGCCGTTTTGACTGCAGCTTGGCGCACCCCAACACTATCTAAAATTGCAACAACCTCTCCTGCTTCTACCTGATCGCCTTCTGCAACTAATAAGGCTTCGATGCGGGCAAAACGTTGCGAGGTAGAAACTTGGATCACTTCTCCTTTGGGTTCTAAGGTTCCCAAGGCTGCTACCTTTGTCAATCGAACAGTAGGTGGCGCGCTGACAGCTGAAGAATCGGTTGTGGGTTGTTTTTCCTTTTCTAGACGATAAACTGTTACGACTCCCAATGCCGTCAGGAGAGTCAAAGGTAGGGCGATCGTCCATTTATTTGTCCATTTGAGATCTATGCCCATGAGGAATATCTTAAACCAGAGTGATCAATCCTTATTCTGAACGCGGAATGTAGTTAAGCGCAAGCCCCAGCACTGAAATTCGAGAGGAGACTCCACTTTCAATTAAGCTAGGAAGAAGCATTGATCATCAATTAAGTATGCAGTAAGTCGATGTTCCAAACTACACGGAGACGCTTAGCCCTCTGGTATGCCACGGTCACTGCAGTTCTCTTGCTGCTATTTGCCACAGGTGTCTATTTTTATGTTCGTAGTACGCTGATTGAGCGGATTGATGATACCTTAAAGCACGTGGTAGAAGTTGTAGAACGCTCCCTGGTCATTCAACCGGTTGCCACCGGCGATAACGGCTATCGTCTTGATATTGAAACGAGCTTTCGCAATGATACGGAAACAGTCGAAGATGACCGCATCGATTTAGAATGGTTCAATCCCGAAGGGGAATTAGTTTGGTCAACTTTTTCTGAAGCGCTGAGTTGTCCGTTACACAAAAATCGTTCTACAGAAACGGTTCATTTGGACTCCGGGTATCTGTTGCGGCAAGTGACTGAACCGATCACTTTAGGCAAACAAACGCTCGGTTATCTTCGCGTCAGTCATCCTTGGTTTGAAGTGACTAAGCCCATCCGACAGTTATTGTTAGATTTAATTATTGGCATTAGTGCAGTGGTGGTTTGTGTTGCGGGAATTAGCTGGTGGTTATCAGGAATTGCAATTCAACCTGTCAAAGAATCGTATCAAAGTTTAAAACAATTTACCGCTGATGCTTCTCATGAATTACGTAATCCCATCGCGATGATTCAAACCAATGTCCAAATGGCGCTGGCGTATCCAGATGGGGTGTTACAACAGCAACAGTTGCAAGTGATTGAGCGCTTGACCCAACGCCTCGGGAGACTCGTCAATGATTTGTTATTCCTCGCGCGATCAGATAGCGGGATGATTGAAACCGAACAGCAATCGGTTCCTTTAGATGCCTTATTAATGGAAGTCATGGAAGAACAAAGCGCGATCGCGCAACAAAAAGGGATTCACCTCAGTCTAAATTTTCCAGAATCAGTCACAGATTTTACGCTTCAAGGAGATTGGGATCAGTTGGCACGGTTGTTTACTAATCTCATCAGTAACGGGATTGAACATTCCATCTCCACTGATCCAGAGAAGGCATCACCAATGGTTAACATCGCAGTACAGTCAATTAAACGCAATCATCATTCCTATTTACAGGTGCAAGTCCAAGATACCGGAAAAGGAATACCGGAAACGGCGATTCCCCATCTGTTTGATCGCTTTTATCGAGTATCTCCTTATCCAAAAGAGAGCGTAGCCCAAGGAACAACCGGTGCTGGATTAGGTCTCGCGATCGCGCAAGCCATTGTGGATAACCATCAAGGGCAAATCGGGGTCCATAGTACCCCGGAACAAGGAACAACCTTTACTGTCACTCTCCCTGTCCGTCCCACATCCGTATAATTCTTCTATTGACTCTGATGGTAGATTCCTTGTTCCAACGTTATCAGTCTCTCATTGCTGATCCAAAAGCATTTCAAAGCGCGATCGCGCAACCATTGCCCACTTGCATTCGCGTTAACCCCCTCAAAACAACACCTGAAGCGGTACAACAGTTTCTGACAGCTGAGAATCTTGCTTTTGAAGCCTTATCTTGGTATCCCCATGCTTTCCGAATCCGCAACTGGAAGAAACCGGGCTTAACGCTGCCTTTTGCCACTGGCTGGTATAACTTACAAGAAGAAATTGCCTTAAGTGCGGTCGCCACTCTTGATCCGCAGCCGGGAGAGCGAATTTTAGACCTTTGTGCTGCCCCTGGTGGGAAAACGGTGCAAATTGCGACACGATTGCAGGGAACAGGGATGGTGGTGGCAAATGAAGCTCAAATTTCTCGTCTCTCTCAGTTACGCACCATGTTAGATCGGATGGGTGTCTCCAATGTTGTCATGACCAATTATGATGGCAGTTCGATTCCCCTGCCCAATCATTCCTTTGATCGCGTGCTGGTGGATGTTCCTTGTTCTGGGGAGGGAACTTTGCGCAAAGCAAAAATGACTGGCAAAGCACACAGTCTGCACTACAGCCAAAAAATTGCTGTTACCCAACGGAAACTGCTGGATCGCGCTTTACAGTTGGTGAAACCGGGGGGGATTATTGTTTATAGTACTTGTACCTTTGCCCCGGAAGAAAATGAAGCGGTCATTACTGCTGTGTTGCGCGATCGCGGGGGGCTCGAATCCGCCCAAATTCCCCACTTAAAAGGAATGCCCGGGTTAACACAATGGGAAGGAGAAACCTTTCGCAAGGATTTAGTACAAGCGCAACGCTACTTCCCTCATTTTAATGATACGGGCGGATTTTTTGTGGCTCGTATCCGGCGGAGTGAGAGTCATCTTAAAGCAAGATCTCTGAACGAGCAATCGCCAACGGATCATCAACCCCAACCGGTTGGCGATCCTCGGTTTCTCCAATGGTTCTGTGAACGGTTTGGTATCGATCCGCAAGTATTCTCCCCATTTCAGTTGTGGATCAAAGGCAAAGATAAGATCTCGATAGCAGATCAAAGTTGTATACCGACCTCAGAAGTTCTGGTACAAACCCTTGGCATTCCCTTAATGAGACGAGGTGGCAAACCGACCACTTGTGCTTTGCAACGGTTTGGATCTCAGATTACTGGCAACGCGATCGCGCTCGATCATTTTCCTGCAGCCCAACGCTTTTTGCGGGGAGAAGCGCAACCCATCGATGCCTCGGTTCAAACGGGTTTTGTTCATGTCCGCTACCATAGCTATGAATTAGGGTGTGGGCTATACAAAAATGGGGTGCTTTACTCCCAAATTCCGAAAGGGTTACAACTCAGAATTTTAGATTCAAGAGAGGAGTCACAGAACATTCTATGATTGAACCAATTAACTTATTAGTGCCCCTAGCGTTATTGGGTTTAATTGTTTTAGCAGCAATTTTCTTTGTTTCCCGTTCCAGTTAAGTTAATTTCACAAGTTGGTTTATTCCTGTAGAAGTTGAAGCGCGATGGCAACTGGTAGCGATCAAGCATCGATTGAGCCAAAGGTTCAGCGAATCGAAGATTTGATTGCCCATAAACCCCAATCGAAAATGAGATCGCGCGGACAACTTACTGCTCATCTTAAATTAATAATTTCAGTCACTTCTTCCGAGGAAAGCGCAGTGAGTTCTGCAATCTCCTCAATTGCCATTCCCTTACTGAATCGTCGCTGTGCCAGTTTAACCCCTTGTTTAATGCCCTGTTCAATACCACGCTCTTCACCCCTTTGTTCACCTCGTTAGATTCTTAAAAATAGGGTGTCGGAAATCCGAGGGAGTTGGTGAATCGCAACCAGAACGGTTCTGAATCCTTCGCTACAAAAGTAAAAGCCTTCCACCCAGTTGTTTAAGTCGGGTTCAGCTTTAAATGCTTCTAGCACTGAGTCGGAAATGGTTGGTGAGAGAATCCAGAGGGTGGGTAGTGCTTGTTCCGAGACAGGAGTTTATTACTGCTCTAGTTTTAACACTGCCATAAACGCTTCTTGCGGCACATCAACTGTTCCAATGGCTTTCATGCGCTTTTTCCCTTTGGCTTGCTTTTGCAGCAGTTTCTTCTTCCGAGAAATGTCAC
>CAZBPR010000059.1:0-1768 GCA_964493825.1 uncultured Dactylococcopsis sp. | reverse complement strand
CCGCCGTAGCATTTGGCTAAGACATCTTTTCGTAGGGGGGGAATGTGGGCGCTGGCAATAATGCGGGTGCCAATTCCGGCTTGCACCGGGATTTTGAACTGTTGACGGGGAATGAGTTCTTTCAGTTTTTCGACCAGGGATTTCCCCACCGAGTACGCCTTATCGCGATGAACAATCATGGCGAGGGAATCCACAGATTCATTATTGACCATGATGTCTAATTTCACTAAGTCATTGGCACGATAGCCGAGGAAGTTATATTCCATGCTGGCATAACCGCGCGATCGCGATTTCATTTGGTCAAAGAAATCAGTAACCACTTCCGCTAACGGCAACTCGTAAACCAACGTGGTGCGGGTAGGGGTAAAATACTTCATATCTTTGAAGTCGCCCCGTCGCGCCTGACACAGTTCCATCAACGCGCCCACATATTCTTCTGGGGTAATAATTTCCAAATGAATGTAGGGTTCTTCGACCACTTCTCGTTCTTGCGGTGAGGGAAGCTGGCTGGGATTATCCACTTCAATGATTTCCCCATCGTTGAGCATTACGCGATAAATAACGGAGGGGGCAGTGACCACTAAGTCTAAATCATACTCCCGTTCCAGGCGTTCTTGAACAATTTCCATGTGGAGTAAGCCTAAGAACCCACAGCGGAAACCAAAACCCATCGCACTAGAAGTTTCTGGTTCATAAGACAGTGCCGAATCGTTCAGTTTCAATTTATCTAAGGCATCCCGTAAATCCGCATAATCATCAGTACTGGTTGGAAATAAGCCACAAAAGACCATGGGTTTCGCTTCTTTATAACCGGGAAGGGGAGAGGAAGCCGGTTGATTAGCCAGAGTAATGGTATCCCCGACTCTGGCATTTTCTACCGCTTTAATGGAAGCGGCAATGTAACCCACTTCTCCGGCGTGGAGTTCCTCGACTGGCACTTTGGTTGGGGAAAGAATACCAATTTCGTCAATTTCATATTCTTTCTTTGATGCCATGAGACGGATTTTGTCACCCACTTTGACCGTTCCATCGACCACTCGGAAGTAAACGATGACCCCGCGATAGGGATCATAATAACTATCAAAAATAAGCGCCCGTAGTGGTTCTTCAGTGGTATCACTCGGTGGGGGAATCAGGTGGACAATCGCTTCTAAAATTTCATCAATGCCTTTCCCCATTTTGGCGGAAGCCATGATCGCATTACTGCAGTCTAAACCGATGGCTTCTTCGATTTCTTCTAAAACCCGTTCCGGTTCTGCCCCGGGTAAATCAATTTTATTTAAAACGGGGATAATTTCTAAGTCCTGTTCTAAGGCAAGATAGATATTGGCTAAGGTTTGCGCTTCTACCCCTTGCGAGGCATCAACCACGAGTAACGCCCCTTCACAAGCCACTAGCGATCGCGAGACTTCATAAGAAAAGTCCACATGACCCGGGGTATCAATCAAGTTTAAGACATAGGTTTCCCCATCTTTGGCGGTGTAATTCATCCGCGCTGCCTGTAACTTAATCGTAATCCCGCGTTCTCGTTCCAAGTCCATGTTGTCAAGGAACTGTTCTTTCATTTCCCGTTCCTTCACGGTATCCGTCCATCGCAGCAGTTGATCGGCCAAGGTGGATTTACCATGATCGATGTGAGCGATGATGGAGAAGTTACGAAAACGAGAAACAGGAACGTTAGTCATATCAAATCCTCGGTTGGCAAACCTTAAACAAGCGGGATGAAGTTGATCGCGCAATAGCCCGATCTTAACTTGAGTTCTATTTT
>CAZBPR010000058.1:0-17167 GCA_964493825.1 uncultured Dactylococcopsis sp. | reverse complement strand
CCCGCTATCCCTCCCTAAGCCGCTTTGCTGAGCGTAGGGACTCCCGCGATTATGTTGAAGTTGTGAATTCCCGTTTCCTGTGGCACTATTGAGCATTATCTGTTAGTGTCGAGCGAAAATGTACGAAAAAATTACCCCTCCTAGTGTTGGAACCAAGATTACATTTAAAGATGGTGAACCCGTTGTTCCTGATGATCCAATTATTCCCTTCATTCGCGGTGATGGAACAGGCTATGATATTTGGCCAGCGACACAGAAAGTTTTAGAAGCAGCAGTCAAAAAGGCTTATGGTGACCAGAAGAAAATCAACTGGTTCAAAATTTATGCGGGAGATGAAGCCTGTGAACACTACGGGACATTTCAGTATTTACCGGAAGATACCCTGCAAGCGATTCGAGAATATGGGGTTGCGATTAAAGGACCTTTGACCACTCCGGTTGGCGGTGGCATTCGTTCTCTCAATGTTGCCTTGCGTCAAATCAATGATTTGTATGCTTGTGTTCGTCCTTGTCGGTATTATCCGGGTACGCCCTCGCCGCACCACTATCCAGAACGGTTAGATGTGATTATCTATCGGGAAAATACAGAAGATATTTATCTCGGGATTGAGTGGAAAGAAGGGACTGAAACCGCGCAGAAGTTAATTGATCTCCTCAATAATGACTTCATTCCGAATACCCCAGAACATGGCAAGAAACAAATTCGGCTTGATTCTGGTATTGGGATTAAACCCATTAGTAAAACGGGTTCTCAGCGTTTAGTGCGTCGGGCGATTAAACACGCCCTGCAATTGCCCAAGAATAAGCAGCAAGTAACGTTGGTGCATAAGGGCAATATTATGAAATACACGGAGGGCGCGTTTCGAGACTGGGGCTATGAATTAGCAACAACCGAGTTTCGCAATGAGTGTGTCACGGAACGAGAATCTTGGATTCTAGGAAATAAGGAGAATAATCCGGATTTGAGTTTGGAAGAAAATGCTCGTCAAGTGGAACCCGGATTTGACAGTGTTACCCCAGAACGCCGAGAAGAAATTAAACAAGAGGTGCAAGCAGTTCTGGATACGCTTTGGGAGACTCACGGCGAGGGTAAATGGAAAGATAAGGTGATGGTGAATGACCGCATTGCCGACAGTATTTTCCAGCAAATTCAGACGCGCCCTAATGAGTATTCGATTCTTGCGACGATGAACTTAAACGGAGACTATTTATCGGATGCTGCTGCGGCGTTAGTCGGTGGTTTAGGGATGGGACCTGGCGCTAATATCGGTGATCACTGTGCGATTTTTGAAGCCACTCATGGTACCGCCCCCAAACACGCCGGGTTAGATCGGGTTAACCCGGGTTCACTGATTCTGTCTGGAGTAATGATGTTGGAATATTTAGGCTGGAACGAAGCAGCACAGTTAATCCAGAAAGGTCTAGCGGGCGCGATCGCGCAAAAAGAAGTCACTTATGATTTAGCCCGGATGATGACGCCGAAAGTCGATCCGCCACTTAAATGTTCTGAGTTTGCTCAAGCCATTATTAATCACTTTGACGATTAATGATTAGACCATAGGGAACAAGGCATCTCCTTGTCTCCCTAGGAGTAGATTGCAGAAAATGTTAAGAATAGTAAACTAAGGAAAGAAATTTTTTTGAGGGAGCAACCTGCGTGAACGTCCTGAAAACTCTTACTCCAACGCAAACCAAAAATCTTGCTGTTCTTGCGATATCGGGTTTACTCTTCTGGACTAGCTTAACCAGCCTTTTACCGACTTTACCTGCTTACATTATTGATATTGGCGGAAGTAAACATCAGGTCGGTCTGGTTATGGGCAGTTTTGCCATTGGCTTACTCTTATTCCGTGCGCAATTGGGGCAACTTTCCGACCAACGCAGTCGGAAACTAGTGATCATGATTGGGACGTTTGTTGTGGGGACTGCTCCGGTAGGATATTTCTTTGTGGATTCGATTCCCCTCCTCATGGTGTTTCGAGCGTTTCATGGCATTAGTATTGCTGCCTTTACCACCGGTTACAGCACGCTGGTAGTGGATTGGTCTCCGCCAGACAAACGGGGAGAACTCATTGGTTATATGAGTTTAGTGGTTCCCGTCGGGTTAGCTGTGGGACCGGCATTAGGGGGATATCTGCAAGCGAGTCTCGGTTATGAAATTTTATTTGCCGTTTCCGCTATCTCAGGGTATCTGGGCTTACTTTGTGCGTCGCAAGTTACGGAAGTGAAGGAAAAACCGGATCAGGATACAGCAGCGGAGGAAGGCTCAAAAACTGGCTTTTGGAACATTTTATTCAGTCCTCGGATTCGGACTCCAGCAACGGTTTTATTCATGGTAGGGTTGGTCTTTGGTACGCTCACGACCTTTCTGCCTTTATACGTGCGCGAGTTAGGAATTCCATTGAATCCAGGATTGTATTATACGACGTCCGCGATCGCGAGTTTTGTCATGCGGATGTTTATTGGACGCGCCTCTGATACTTATGGACGAGGGATTTTTATCACCATGAGTTTGACCTTATACACGGTCTCTATGTATTTACTAGCCAATGCCAGTACACCCGTAGAATTTTTAATTGCCGCGATCGCGCAAGGAGCAGGAGGGGGGACCCTAATCCCGATGATGATTGCTTTAATGTCAGATCGGTCTCTCACCAGTGAACGGGGACGAATTTACGCCCTCTCAATTGGGGGATTTGATTTAGGCATTGCCCTTGCCGGACCGGGAATTGGCATTTTAGCGGAGATGTTAGGCTATCGGGGATTGTTCCAAGTGGCGGTGACCTTAGCGGCCTTAGCGTTGTTGGTTTTCCTGACGCGATCAAGCAAAAGTGTTCCTCACTCCCTCCGTTTTGCGATTGGACGAGAAAAAGATGTTTATGCAGTGAATCAGTAAGACAGAGACTAATTGATTAATCCTTCTTCTTCCAAATCTTCAATCATCTGTAAACCCCGAGGATCGCCAAGTTTCAAAAGCGAGGCTTTGGCATCTTCTTTTACCCCAAAGTCCCCATCTTCCACATACGCTTCAATTAAAGCATCGACAGCCGTGGCATAAACGACATTCGAGGGCAACTCAGCACAAAGTTGTCCTAAAGTCCAAGCACAATTACTCCGTACTGCTGGAATCGTGTCTCTTCTCAATCCTTCAATAATCGGCGCAATCGCAGGGATAATATCTTCGTAATTCAGTTTTCCCACATGAGTGAGGGCACTCGCTGCCCAAAGGCGGACGGCAGAGATGTCAGTGGCTAAGGCATGGAGTAACGGGGGAATCGACCGGCGATCGCGCGAGTTTCCCAGTGCCCAAACTAAGCCCTTGCGGACATAGCCATTCCAGTCGGTTGCCAACTGGTCAATTAAAGGCACAACGGCATCAAGATGCGGATTTCGCCCCAGGGCATAGGCTGCACTAACACGAACTAAAGGACAAATATCTTTGAGGAGTTCAATTAAAGCCGGAACCGCGCGATCGTCTTCTAACTCACAAAAAGCGCGCGCTGCCAACATCCGTTGCGCCGGTTGCTCAGATTTCAATAAGGGCAACATTTCCTCTGGATCAAGGGGAGGCGCTTCTTCTGTCACCGACTCCATTTGATCCAAAGGGCTTTCTTCTGAGAAATCAGCGTCTGTGTCTAGTAGGGTGAGGTCGTCTTCGTCATACATACTTGTTAAGTTATCACAGTGCTCAAGTGGGTGCAACGCAGTTAAAATCCTAAATTTTGAAGCATTACTTCGGGAGGAAAAGAACAAACAGCAATTATTATTATCTCGTCACTACCGGCGGCGAGTAACCCGTTGCTGATTGCGCTTTTTTGTCTAGGCTTGAAATTGTTTGCGGATTCGTTCAATGCGACGGCGGTTAACCCCTAAATCCGATTCTCCTACCCGAGAGGCTGAGCGCACATGAATCAGATTTTTCTGTGAATTTAAATAAAATTCTACATCATCTACAAAGCCCATAATGCGACTAGTGTATTGAGCATATAAATAATTGGGAGTTGCTTTAATGATTTCCGCATTATCTGTTTCTTGAATAATATTTTTGAGTTGATCAAAAGCTTCTTTTTCCGAAGAATTGTAGGTTAAAGGTTCAACTTTATGGGTCACATCTTTGCTTTGGCTGGATACACAATTAGGCGTTTGTGGACATTTAGATAATCTCCCATTTTTAACTCCTAAATTTTTAGGTTGTTCTCCCGAAAAAGAGAAAATGCTAGCCATTTCTACAGAAGTGCTTGCTAAGCTGGGGCTAGGATTCCAGAAAAAAGGACTAAAAAAGAGGATGATTAAAAAAAGAGATTTAAATAAAATTAAAAACATCGGCTTAAAACTTAAAAAAATAGAAGGGACTCTTTTTATTTTAATGGGCGGAGCGAAACAGTAACCACCCACCGATTCCGAAGCCTAAAAAGTTAGGGATCCAAGCAGCCATAAAGGGAGATAGAAATCCTACCTGACCGATCGCGCCGGAAATAAAAGCAATGAGATAATAGCCGAAAATAATTAAAATACTAATGCCAAAGCTGGTTCCCCGTCCCGTTTGTTGGGGTTTGGTTCCTAATGCTGCCCCCACCACACCAAAGACTAAACACACAAAAGGAAAAGAGACTTTTTGTTGAATCCGTACTTTTAACTCTCGCAGTTTATCATCATCGCTGGTGGCTCGCACCAAATCTAAATATTCTAAAGATTGGGTTAAATTCATTTCCCCATAGTCGCGCGATCGCTGCGTTAAATCCAGGGGAGTTTTCGGTAAGTTTAAAACTTTATGCTCGAATTGAACCACATTATTGTAAGAGGTATCGGGAGCAATCACATAACTGGTTCCATTATAAAAATCCCATTTATTTAATTGGGGATTCCAAGTTGCTGACTCGGCATTAATAATCTGACTAATATTTTCGCGAGTGCGATCAATAACTGTTAAGCCGCGCATCTCTTCGCCATTAAATTGTTCGGCATAAAACAAACGCACCAGAATTTCTCGCTCTTCTCCATTCGGTTGTTCCACATCATCATAATCGGTGTAGAGAATATTTTTCTGACGGAAGGGGGGTTTCTCGCCCTTTAATGCCCGTTCGAGGGTAATCCTGGCTTCATAACTGGCAGCAGGAACAATCGATTCGTTAAACGCAAATGTCAAACCAGTCACGACCAAACTCATAATCAAGGCGGGAATCACCAACCGATACACACTCACTCCCACACTGCGTAAGGCAATAATTTCACTATCGCTGGAGAGACGACTATAGGTCATCAGCGTTGCTAGTAGTGTGGACATCGGGAAGGCTAGCACAATAAATTCTGGCATTCGTAAGAGAAAAACCCGCAGCGCGATCGCGATCGATAATCCCGACTCTGCCACTTGTCGCACTAACTCAAAAACTGTTCCCACAGACAGTCCAATCGACGCAAACGCCCCCACCCCAAATAAGAAGGGAAGAATTAATTCTCGAGAGAGATAGCGGTCTAAAACTGGAATTGTAAGCGGTTGAATTTTGAACATGATCAAATTTCGATCAGTTAGGTGTCTGTTTGCTGCTGAGAAGGAAGCCAGATGAATTAACTATCTTTGAGTAACCACTGCCAGTTTTGACGATAAGGATGCACTCGTTCGGTTAGCTGTTGATCGTGGATGAGCGGGCGTTTCTCATTGGCCCATTGAAAAATCGAGCCTTCGAGATTCCAAACTTGATTATATCCTAGTAATTGTAATTGTTGAGCGAGACGAGAGGAACGATAGCCAACAGAACAATAAGCAACAATTGTTTCTTCTCGATTCAATTTTGCCTGGGCTGTTTCTACGTCTGGAATATGTTGGGCATGGGGAAGATGACTGACTAAAAATTCTTCTTTTTGGCGAGTATCAATCACTTGCACTTTGCCCTGATCTTGATCGAACCAATGCGCTAACGTTTCTGTATCCAATTGTTGAACAGTTGGAAAATCACGACGAATTTTATACTTTAAAAACCGCCAAGCTATACTGCGAAAAAGAGCAACTAAAAACTTTAAAGCAAAAAGAATCATAATCTCATGGTTGATTATTCCGTTTGGGATCAATTATTAAAAGAATATGTGAATATTCAAGGGCAAGTTGATTATCGACGTTGGCAATTAGAAGCAGAAAAAGAGCTGAATCAGTGGTTAGATTCTATCTCTCCTCTTGAGCAACAGCAACTTGCCAGTGAAGAACAATTAACGCTTCTCATCAATCTTTATAATGCCCTTGTCATTGCCCAAATTTTAAAGCGGTATCCTCTCCCGTCCATTCTGCCACGTTTGCTAGGAATACCAAACTGGGTTTATTTTTTGCGATTTTTCGCACGACCAATCTACACCTTAAATCATCAACGCTTGAGTCTCAACGATATTGAGCATCAGATGCTGCGGCAACAATGGCAAGAACCACGAATCCATTTTGCCCTAGTTTGTGCTGCTCGAGGATGTCCGCTGTTACGCAATGAAGCCTATCACCCCAGCCGCATTCAGGAACAATTAACAGACGATGCTACCCGTTTTATCAATAACGTGGAGAAAGTGAGCTTTTTCCCGAAAGATAACCTCTTGCAGTGCAGTAAAATTTTTAAGTGGTATGAAAAAGATTTTCTACAAGTCAGTCCATCAATTCCAAATTATATTAATCACTACTCATCAGTAACGATTTCAGAATCAGTTTCGGTAGAGTATTTACCTTATGATTGGTGCTTAAATGAGCAATGAGTCAGCATTTCTTCTTGATGTATTGAGAATAAATTACTACTTAACGTATCTCTTCATAGAATTGCTTTAACCAATGAGCTGGCACTCCCAATCCCCACAAACAACCAATCATTAAATAGATAAAATTCGCTTTCCAAGCTCCCCATTTTGCCACTCTGCGGTCAGAGGATTGCACAATCCGGTTCACTTGCTTAATCCGTCCATAATGACACAAACGCAGACATAAATCTGCCTCTTCCATAATGGGAAGCGTGATATCAAATCCACCGCAATCGAGAAAGTCTTGACGACGGCAAAACATCACTTGATCGCCGAATAACAGGCGTAATCCTTTCCGAAAAAAAAGCCAAGGATGAAATAAAAAAGGGGCATAATAGGTTTTCAGAAAATTATGTAAGGAAATTCCCCAGCGCGTTTGATCATGACCAGTCATGAGAGAAATGAAGCCCGCACAAGCAATGTTGGGATCAAATAAAACTTTACTGATGATATCGACTAAATCATGAGGCACCAAGGTATCAGCATGGAGGAAACACAAATAATCTCCCGTTGCTTTTTGTCCTCCTGCATTCAGTTGTTTTGCCCGTCCTGGAGTGGTTTTTATAACTTGGATTGCACACCAGGGAAAAAATTGAGAAGCTATCTCCTCAACGACAAGCAATGTGCGATCTTTGCTCCCGCCATCAATAATAATAATTTCTGTGGCTGCCGGTAATAAAAGACTGAGATTGGGTAAAGTTCTTTGCAGACAAGTTGCTTCGTTTAAAGTGGGAATAATAACAGAAACGCTAGCCATTACTTTGGATTGTTATGAATGCTTTTCCTCTTCACAATTCTTCCCTCAACTGATTAGCGCTTGATCAGTTAAACTGGGAAACGTTCAAAACAACTCAATTTTACTGATTATCTGACCAATGAATGTTATTCGTGCTTATGTAATTCCCTTTCTGGTGATCCTAACCTTTGGTCTGGCTTTATTGGCGGTGAGTGCACGTATTTTCCTTCCAGATGATATGCTAGCCCCTGCACCGGCAGAAGAATCAGTAGAGTCAGCAATGGATTAGTGATCGACGATTCGCTTTAATGATTGTTTGAGCAGTGAATCGCTAAGCACAGGCGGTCGAATTTCGGGAACCTCTGAAGCTATCTGTAATAGTAGTTCTCTGTGCCAACTTTTCCCTGTAGGCTGGTACTCATCGTTGCACTAAATTGACTTTTGAGCCTGTTGCCATCGTTTTTCGGTTTGCGCGATCGCGCGCTGAACCTTCATGAAAAGCCCTCCGCGATCCCTTCCGTAGCATCATTTTTAACAGTCAAACCGTCATATCCAATAGCGGCAATAACAGTGTCACAAAATAATAAACCAATGGTGCTGTAAACACATAACTATCCGTGCGGTCTAAAATCCCTCCGTGTCCCGGAATTAACTTTCCAGAGTCTTTAACTCCCGCATCCCGCTTAATCATGGATTCTGTTAAATCTCCTAACAAACTACTGATGCCAATCATCACGCCTAAACATAGTCCTGTGATCCACCATAAGTGCCAGTGCAGATACCACGCACCTAAAACAGCAACCATCATGCTGCCAATAAAGCCAAAAATTGCCCCTTCTACCGTTTTTTTGGGACTGATATCAGACAAACGAGTTTTGCCTAAAAACTTTCCCATCACATACGCGCCAATATCCGCAGCCCAGATACAACCAAAAGCCAGAAACGTTAACGTCAATCCTTGCGGGCAATGGGCTAAATCCAACCAAGACTCGGGCCAATAGCCATTGAAGGGTAAAATGGTTTCTACATCCTGATCAATCCCCACCCGCAACCGAATCCAATAACTCGGTAAATAACCGCCATAAAAGAGTCCGAGCAAAGAAGTTGCAATGTCAGCAATTGTAGACATTTTGGGCAAAAAGAGTAAATAAAAGCAAATTAAACTTCCTGCCACTGGAAACATAGCATCGGTCAAATTCGGCGCGATCGCTGCGGTAATCAAGAGTAACTGTGAAACAACCAGTGTTGTCTTTGCTGCTGGTTCAATCCCTTTCGCGCGCACTAACTGAAAATATTCCAGTTGTCCTAAAAAAACAATCACACAGAATCCGGCAGTAAAATACCATCCTCCCAAGATAATCATCCCCAGGGCAACTGTGATGGCGATAATAGCGCTCATGACGCGACTCCAAGACATAAAAGAGACTCCAAACAGAGTGAAAGGCGTTTTTCCAAGTAGAGGGACATTTCTCCATTATCTAGAATTTTCGTAACAATTGGCGGCTTGAACAACCAAGAAGTTGAACTATGATCAGCAATTTTGCGATAAATTATTTTCAGGCTCACTCTGTTTTAAGAAAGGTAATTGTTCTATGAAAGTCTGCGAGTACCAACCCGGTTTAGAAGGAATTCCTGCAGCCCGTTCTGAAGTTAGCTATGTTGATGGCACTCAGGGAATCTTAGAGTATCGAGGAATTCGCATCGAAGAACTCGCAACCCAAAGTAATTTTTTGGAAACCGCTTACCTCCTCATCTGGGGACAATTACCCTCACTAGCAGAACTGGAAAGCTTTCAAACCGAAGTCCGCTATCATCGCCGGATTAAATATCATATTCGGGATATGATGAAGTGCTTTCCCGAAACGGGACATCCGATGGATGCTCTGCAAGCCTCAGCAGCAGCCTTAGGCTTATTCTACTCCCGACGCGCTCTCGATAATCCAGAGTATATCCGAGAGGCGGTTGTCCGTCTCTTGGCGAAAATTCCCACGATGGTTGCGGCGTTTCAATTAATGCGTAAGGGAAATGATCCGGTGCAACCGCGCGATGACTTGGATTACGCCAGTAATTTTTTATATATGCTGACTGAGCGTGAACCCGATCCCTTTGCAGCGCGAGTCTTTGATGTTTGCTTAACCCTGCATGCAGAACATACCATTAATGCTTCTACATTTTCCGCAATGGTTACCGCTTCGACTTTGACGGATCCCTATGCGGTTATGGCATCTGCAGTGGGCACTCTCGCTGGTCCGCTTCACGGTGGTGCGAATGAAGAAGTCATTACCATGTTAGAAGAGATTGGTTCCGTAGAAAATGTGCGCCCCTATATTGAAAATGCAATCACGAATAAACAAAAAATTATGGGCTTTGGTCATCGGGTTTATAAAGTCAAAGATCCGAGAGCTGTTATTTTGCAGGAATTGGCCGAACAATTATTTGAAAAAGTCGGCTATGACCATTACTACTTCATCGCCCTAGAATTAGAACGAGTGATTGAAGAAAAATTAGGACATAAAGGCATTTATGCCAACGTCGATTTTTATTCCGGCTTGGTCTATCGCCATCTTGGTATCCCCACCGACTTATTCACTCCCATTTTTGCCATTGCTCGTGTTGCCGGTTGGTTAGCCCATTGGAAAGAACAACTTGCTGTCAATCGTATTTTCCGACCGACCCAAGACTATGTAGGAGAACACAACCGACCCTACATACCAATTGAGAAACGGTAATCAAATCGATAAGCAGAATTATCCCTTAAGCTGCCTAGGAGTTGTCCAAGAGAACGATATACTGATCGGTAGGAAACAAATCTTAATTAAGCATGATTAATGGTTGGGGAAAATCGATGACTCGATTGATCTCGATCATATTGTAAATTCAATCTCAAAAACGCATGAATTCAGGAATTGATCTCAGAGCAAGTTTTATTGAATCTCTTAAAACATTGGGTGTCCCTCCCGGTGCGGCAAAAGCCCTGTGGATGCCGTTACCCATGTTTTTAATGATCATTGCTGCGACCGTTGGCGTACTCGTCACTGTTTGGCTAGAGCGGAAAATTTCTGCCGCGGCTCAACAACGCATTGGTCCCGAATATGCCGGACCATTAGGGGTGCTGCAACCGGTAGCTGATGGCATTAAACTCGTCTTTAAAGAAGACATCACCCCCGCAAAATCAGACCCCCTCCTCTTTACATTGGGTCCGATTTTAGTGGTTATTCCAGTTTTTCTGTCTTATCTCATTGTTCCCTTTGGTCAAAACCTAATTATCACGGACTTGGGAATGGGCATTTTTCTCTGGATTGCTCTTTCTAGCATTGCCCCCATTGGCCTCCTCATGGCAGGGTATGCCTCCAATAACAAGTACTCTCTCATTGGCGGACTAAGAGCAGCAGCACAATCGATTAGTTATGAAATTCCCCTTGCGCTTGCGGTGCTGGCAATTGTCATGATGTCCAATAGTCTCAGTACAATTGATATCGTGGAACAACAAGCGGGTTACGGTATTCTGGGTTGGAATGTTTGGCGACAGCCCTTAGGATTTCTCATTTTCTGGATTGCTGCCCTCGCAGAATGCGAACGTTTACCCTTTGATTTACCGGAAGCTGAAGAAGAGTTGGTTGCCGGTTATCAAACCGAATACTCCGGCATGAAATTTGCCCTTTTTTATCTTGGCTCCTACGTCAACCTTGTTTTATCAGCCCTCTTATTCGCGATTTTGTACCTTGGCGGTTGGGAATTTCCAGTTCCACTCAGCCAAATGGCCGATTGGTTCGGCGTTAGCCAAGATACCCCTTGGTTACAAGTCTTAACCGCTTCTTTGGGGATTACGATGACTTTGGTTAAAGCTTACTTCTTAGTGTTTATTGCCGTCTTATTGCGTTGGACAGTCCCCCGGGTTCGCATTGACCAACTCCTTGATCTAGGCTGGAAATTCCTTCTTCCCGTGGCACTGGTTAATTTACTGCTCACTGCAGCACTAAAACTTTCTTTTCCTGCCTTCTTTGGCGGTTAATTGCTTTGTCACTTTCTGACAACATCTTTTGAAGCAACAACAACAAGACTTATGTTTAAAATTCTCCAACAAGTCGGTGAATACGCAAAAACCTCCTGGCAATCCGCTAAATATATTGGTCAAGGGCTCTCAGTTACCTTTGACCACCTCCGACGTCGTCCCGTTACTGTTCAATATCCTTACGAAAAAGTGATTCCATCCGAAAGATATCGCGGTCGCATTCACTTTGAATTTGATAAGTGTATTTCCTGCGAAGTCTGTGTACGCGTTTGCCCAATTAATCTCCCGGTTGTGGACTGGGAGTTTGAAAAAGTCGGTAAGAAAAAGCAGAAAAAACTCAAACACTATAGCATTGACTTCGGAGTTTGTATTTTCTGTGGCAATTGCGTGGAATACTGTCCCACCAACTGCATCTCCATGACGGAAGATTATGAACTAGCAAGCTTTGATCGTCACGAGCTGAATTATGATAACGTTGCGATGGGACGCATTCCGTATAAAGTGACTCAAGATCCAATGGTGACTCCTTTGAGAGAGTTTGGTTATTTGCCGAAAGGCGTAACCGACCCCCATGATTTACCAGAAGGATCACTACGAGCCGGTCGTTATCCGCAAGATATTCTTGAGGAACTGCAAGATCAACAAGAAGAAGACAATCAGGAAGAAGAAGCCAATAAAAATTAACCAACAATCGCCGGAGGAACAGAGCGCGATTTAGGCGTTCTTAGGTGTGGGAACTCCACAAAAAGTGGCTCCTCCGCCCAAGGTCACTACAAAAGTCTGTAAGCGGCGTGCCGAAATTTGATTCGGCGTAATTGGCAACTGAACAAGAAGGAGAGTGATTTGACAAGTGTTGTCATCTCTCCCTCACCATTAGGACGCGCCTTCTATTCAAGAAGGCGTCATCTCTTGACCAACGGTCATCCGCAGGCTCCCGTAGGGCAAAGCCCATGCCGAAGGCTATTAAATTCGGGAGTATGTCAAATGTAAAGAATTTAAGGAAAGTAATCGTGGATTTAGCACAAGGCGTTCAATTTGTATCATTTCTCGTTTTAGCAACGATGATGTTTACCGCTGCCCTGGGAGTGGTTCTCCTGAGAAACATCGTCTATTCTGCCTTTTTATTAGGTGGCGTTTTTATTAGTATTTCAGGACTCTATTTATTACTGAATGCTGAATTTGTCGCTGCTTCTCAAATTTTAGTTTATGTGGGTGCAGTTAACGTTTTAATTTTGTTTGCCATTATGCTAGTGAACAAAAAAGAAACCTTTCCCGCTATCAGTCGGAGCTGGATCCGCAGCGGAGCAACTGCTTTAGTGTGTATTGGTTTATTTGCCCTATTAGGAACCATGGCAATTTCTACTCCCTGGTCAATAGCCGATCGCGCTGGTGTTGTTACCGATGGCTCGATTATTAAAATTGGTAAGCATTTCTTTAGTGATTACCTCTTACCTTTTGAGTTAGCTTCGGTTTTGTTATTAATTACGATGGTTGGGGCAATTATTCTTGCCCGCCGTGATTTAATTCCAGAAGAAAAACAACCCGATTTAGCCCAAACGGAAGCTTATCAACTTCAAGAACGTCCCCGAGAACTGATCTCAGTAGGACAAGATCAATCTGAAAATTAACTTAAAAGAAGGGAGTAATTATGGAATTACAATTAGAATATTATTTAATTCTTGCTGCTGGTTTATTTTGTATTGGCATTTATGGTCTAGTAACCAGTCGGAACGTTGTTCGCGTTTTAATGTCAATCGAATTATTACTAAATGCAGTTAACTTAAACTTAATTGGCTTTTCGAGTTTTGTCGATCCTGTTGATATTAAAGGGCAAGTTTTTTCTGTATTTGTAATCATTGTTGCTGCAGCAGAATCCGCCGTCGGGTTGGCAATTATTCTGGCAATTTATCGGAACCGCAACACCGTTGATATGGAACGATTTAATTTGTTGAAGTGGTAACAGTTTTTTCCTCTTGTAGCCCATCAGAGTCAACCCGCCTTTTTGTTTGAGAAACCAGAGGCTATTCCGATCACTAGTAACTTTGGTTTCACTTTCCCCATTGTATTTAATTAGAGGACTTAATTTATGTTATCTCAATCCATGACAGATGCCTTAAATAAACAAATCAACTGGGAAATGTATTCCTCTAACTTATATCTACAAATGAGTTCTTGGTGTGCATTTAAGGGATTAGATGGTTGTGCTGCCTTTCTCAATGAACACGCTAATGAGGAAAGAATGCATATGCAGAAACTCTTAGCTTATGTTAATGAAACAGGAGGCTTAGCTATTCTAGGGCAAATTGATGCCCCACCCACCCAGTTTGAATCAATCAAAGATGTCTTTGAACAAACATTTCACCATGAACAGCTAGTGACTCAAAAAATTAATGAGTTAGTGCATCGGGCTTCTACTGACAAAGATTATGCAACACTTCAGTTTTTACAGTGGTATGTTGCTGAGCAACATCAAGAAGAATTTTTATTTAAAAGTATTCTTGATAAAATTGAAATGATTGGTACGCAAGGGCAAGGAATCTTTTTCATTGATCGAGAAATCGGAGAAATGCTAACTCAAAAAACACAAGAATCCACTGCCTTGACAACACCGCAAAGTGGTGAAGTGGGAGCCGTTTAATTGCTTTAAATTGACAATAGGAACAACAGTTCGCTACACCAAACAAGGGATAATCTCCCTTGTTTTTTATTTTGTGGAAAAACCAAGAAGCACTCGTTAGTATCACAGAAGCAGAGATGAAATCTTTCAGGGAAGATTTTTCCATGTTGCTGATAGTGATCTAATCAAGGTAAAGGTTGTTTGAGAGGAAATGAGAAGTTATATTTATAGCTTAGCCCTTCTGTCCTGTAATAAAAATGTTTTGATTTGATGAGCTTGAAGAGAGACCAAAAACTGATTATTTTCAATCTCATAGTGATTGTGTTTCTCCCAAGTTTCTAAAAAGTTGGTCTCACAATAAGCATGAGTGGGAAAGCCAAACTGAACCCTTGCTGTTTGTTCCTCTGAACTTTGATTGTACAACCGTAAAACGAAAATTCCTGGTTCATCCGCAGGTTTCAATGCTGATAAAACGACTTCAGCATTATCAATGGCACAGAGAGAACCGCAACGAGCTAATTCTCCCACGGAATTTAAATAAGGTAAGTATGGCATTTCTCGTACCCAAGCGGAATGAGAAAATTCACGGGCATAACGGATGATTGTTGATTGCTGCAAGTCTGCAATGCCATACGCCAATTCTGCACTCAGTTTCCGTTGACATTGGGCACCTGGGGTAGGAACAGAAGGTCCTGCTTGACAAGGGCGAATGCGACCTTTCCCTACGGAGAGATCACCTACGGCACGATGTAAGGTAATCGCCACCTGATCTCCCATCACTTCATATTCTGGTAACCCTCGGTTCGCTACCCATACTTGATAATAATCGCCAGCAAAGACAACAAAATCGCCTTGGTGATGAGTCGGATAGTCTAATTCTCCAGGGTAAGTTTGATACCGTTCGGGGTCGCTTTCTGGGGTACGCAAGGCTGGTTTTTCTCGGGAAACCAGACGAAAATGTCCATCAGCTAGAGATTGCTTTGTGGAGAAGCCTAAAGGAAGGACAGCGCGTAATCGCCCATTCTCAGCGGTATTTTCATAGTTAATGGTGATTCCTACTGCGGCTTGCGGGGTCAGGGTCAGATCAACTGTGACGTTGAGCGTAGTTTTGCCGAAAATCCCTTTTTCTCCACTGTACCCTTTCGGAATGGTTAGCTGATAGGTTAAGCGTAAGGTATTTGTTTTTTCGGGATGAAGGGTTGCGGTTTTCAATGTTCCCCAAACGGGTTTAAATTCGGGAACCGGACTAAAGGAATAAGTATCTCCGCCATCGAGTTGATATTCCAACTGGAGAAAGTTCGAGAAAGTGGTTTGTGTGGCTTTTTCTGTAAGTAGAACTTGGTTGTTGTTTACGCCAAGCCGATAGCGTTCATTTTCTAAGACTAAGGATTGGTCTGTAGTAGCTTCCGGTAAAGAATGAGTGTCTTGGTAAATATGAACCAGTTGATAGCCTAAGGGGGGAAGCGTAATCGAGAAAGAAATATCATAACGTCGTCCCCAGGTAGTTTCTAGATAGCGCGATCGCGCTCTCGGGGCTTCCGTATGCAGTACACTAATTTTAATGGGTTTGCCGTGACCCTCACAGCCCGCTAAAGCCAAAGGCGGTAAGGGGTCTCCCCATTCTCCATCGGGATTGGGAAAATAGATCGAGGTTTCCACTTGATAAGTCGCTTCCCAAGGATGCGGGTTAAAAACAAAAACATCTGTTGTATATTCTCCTGTGTGTTGTGGCGGAACAAACCCCTGTTTCAATAGGCTTTCTAAGTGTTCCACTAACATTGCTTCTCCCAACTGTTCAATCTGACGAAAGCGATATTCATCATCGTCATGAACGCCATCCACACTACAGCCACAAATATCATCATGGGGATGGTTTTTCAGCAGTAACTGCCACGCCTGTTCTAAAAACGGACGAACATCATGTCCCAAGCCAAAACTTTCTAGCCAGGCACTCATCGGTTCCACATAGCGTGATAACAATCGTTGTGCGGAATGATTCTGTTGCTTGAGATACATTCGTGTAGAATAAACACTAGCCAAAATGGGCTGGTCGGCATTGCCCATCAGATCGCCTTGGTAGGTTGGGTGAGAGTAATTTTCCGCTTGAATGGCTTCAATAAATTCAGGAATCGTTCCTTGGGTTAATTCAATTCCCGTCACTGTTTCATTTAATTTGGCTAATAACTCTGGGATTTCTTTTTGCACTGGCATATGATCAAAGCCATTACTCAGCAGCAGCGTTTTCTCTCCTTGTAACGGCAGCATTGTTTCTAATATTTGATGAATCTGTTTTTGAGCTAAATCTAAATTGGCATCATGTCCTTCAAACCGTCCAAAAACACTAGGGTGACCTAATGCCCCAACGGGGAAATAACCTTCCCGTTGATAGATCGCTAAAACAGTTGAATGATCCGGGGCTTGCCAATTAAAAATGGCGCCATGCGTTGCTTTAGTTTCTGCATCCAAACCCCGCATAAAAATATAACTATCAATTTCAAATCCCCTTAAAATTTGCGGCATTTGGGCAAAGTGTCCAAAGGGATCGGGAAGATAACCCACCGCCATATAATTCCCGAATTTTTGACACCATTTTCGTCCAATTTGTAAATTCCGGATCACCGCTTCGCCACTGACTAAAAATAAATCGGGCATAGTGTACCAAGGACCAATTAAAATCCGACCCGATTGAATTAAACTTTTAAGACGAGTTTCTTGTTCAGGTTTAATTTCGAGATAATCTTCAAGGAGAACAGTTTGTCCATCTAGGGTAAAAAAACGAAACGCTGCATCACTTTCTAGGAGATCAATTAACTCATCAATCATTCGCACGAGTCGATATCGAAACAATTGAAAAGGTAAATACCAAGCCCGATCCCAGTGGGTATGAGAAACGACGATGCCTTGAATTGTTTTAGTTTTCATAAATTCTCTCAAAGGTTAATTAGAACCGAGTGAAGCTGAAAACCACTATAATTCAATAGTTAAAGCGGGCGGCGGGAATCGAACCCGCATCATCAGCTTGGAAGGCTGAGGTTTTA
>CAZBPR010000057.1:14933-17789 GCA_964493825.1 uncultured Dactylococcopsis sp. | reverse complement strand
GCAGTCGGTGTTCGTTTAGCTGATGGTAAAGAATACCGAGGAAAACGAATTATTTCTAATGCCACACGTTGGGATACCTTTGAAAAATTATTACCCAATAACCCCTTGCCAAAAAAAGAACAAAAATGGCAACAACGCTATCAAAAATCTCCAAGCTTTTTAAGTTTACATTTAGGCGTTAAAGCTGGCGTCGTTCCTGAAGGTAGCGATTGTCATCATATCTTATTAGAAAATTGGGACAAAATGGAAGAAGCAGAAGGAACAATTTTCCTTTCAATTCCCACTTTATTAGACCCCAGTCTCGCGCCATCGGGTTGTCACATTTTCCATACCTTTACCCCAAGTTGGATCGAAGATTGGCAGGGCTTATCGCCACAAGACTATGAGCGCAAAAAAGAAGAAACTGCAGCCAAAATTATTAAACGCTTAGAAAAAATATTCCCGGGTTTAGAAACAGCACTCGATTATCAAGAAGTGGGAACCCCTCGCACTCATCGCCGTTTTCTAGGACGAGACGATGGCACTTATGGTCCGATTCCCCAGAAAAAATTATTGGGATTATTGGGAATGCCCTTTAATCAAACGGCAATTCAAGGCTTATATTGCGTGGGTGATAGTACCTTTCCGGGACAAGGATTAAATGCTGTGGCTTTTTCTGGGTTTGCTTGCGCTCACCGCGTTGGGGTGGATTTAGGACTGTAAATTTTTACAGTGTGTTAGTATCCTTTAAGTTGGTAATCCAGGAAGAATCTTCATTCAAATCTGCTGTTTTCGGAACGGTTAATTAATCAGCTTGAGAGTCTTCCTGAACACTTGCCGGTGGTGGGATTTCAAAAGATTCAATCGGAACTAACTGAACTCGCAATGTTACCGGCGTTTCCAAACGATTGCTCAAAAAGACTTGAGCCGATTGAAGTTGTTTTTTAGAAATCGAGTTGACCTGTGCTTCAATGGCTAACTCAATTAATAGTGAATCACTCCGAGAAGCCACTTTGAGAGTGCGAATCTCTTGATCAGCAAAAATGAGCTCCGGGTGGCGAATCAATTGTTCCACATCACTGTGGAGGTTTGAACTAACTAACAAATGTCTCATTTGATAGCTAAGTGGTAGCCCGAGTAAAAACAAAGCCAAAATTGTCACCATTAATCCTTGCCGTGCTTTCGCAATGGTTCCATATCCCTGAAGCACAAAAACAAGACCGCTACTAAAGATAATGCCAATAAAATTGGTGAAAAATAAGACAGCAGCCCCTTGCATAAGAGGCATTTCCCAACTGACTACCCCAATACCAATAACGCATAAAGGAGGGACTAATGCTACCGCCACTGCTGTTCCGGGTAAGGCATCGGCAACACTTTGGCGGGTATAAGCAAATCCTCCTGCAATTCCGGCTCCGATAGCAATCCCCAAATTAATTAAATTGGGGTTGGTTCGGGAAAGGATTTCTGAATTAAGAGTTCTCAATCCAATTAAATGAGCCACTAAAATTGCCGTCACTAGTGTCAGTATAATGCCAATAGCAGCCGTTAAGCTGGCTTGTTTAAGCAGTCGTCGATTCGCCATTACCATGGCATAGGCAATCCCAACTGTCGGCTGAATTAAGGGAGAAATAATCATTGCGCCAATCACAGCAGCAACGCTATTTGCCAGCAAGCCAAATGTTCCGATCGCGCTAGAGACCACAAGCATCAGACAAAAACTGCTACTGAGAATTGCTCCGCGCCAAAGAATGCGATTGAGAAGCGCGATCGAGGTTGGATTCTCTTTCAACCAAGACCAATATTTACTGCCGTAAAGTTTTACAGAAGCGGCTCTGTTTTGGCTCTGAACATCTCGCTTACGAAATAAAAACTTCATTTTAGTCTTGCTGACTTAACCCTTTCTCAAAGGAATCAAAGCTTATTGCTCGAGTATAACGATCGCGCTACCAATACTCCCAGTTAACATTCCCAAAGAACTGATAATGAACAGCCAAATGTCAACAATTATATCTAGGACGCAGAGGAGTGACAAAAGGTAAAGTGCACTCTACTATTGCCTGTTCCCTATTCCCTAGCCCGTAGCGCTACAATACCATGCTAAAAATTGCGGTGGCCTCTCTTGTGACAATTGCCACAGGAGAGGCCACCGCTTCACTTTCTACTGAACCAGCTCTCTAGCTTTTTTAGAAGAAGAGTCGCAATGATTGAATGAACTACTCGGAGTTCGGTCTAACCAAAAGTGAAATCCTCAGCATTGAGAGTAGTTGCATCAATTTGAGATAAACTTGCAAAATCTTGACCCGACAGACCTAAAATAGTGTCACTTCCTGATTGGGTCAAGGTGAGATCCTCAAAGCTGATATCTAAACCATTGATGCCAATAATATCTTCACCTGGTGTAAAGTCACGAACGAAGTTGATACCAATGGGAATTTCGGCATTCGCTAAATTAAAGGTATCGTTTCCTGCACCACCAAAAAGGATATTATCGCTTTGGTCTGAAATAAAGAATTGATCATCTCCCGATTGACCAAAGAGACGATCTTCATTCCCGGCAATTAGGATATCATCTCCAGAACCACTGTAAATGCGATTTGTTCCCGGACTACCGACTGTACTAATAAAGTCGTTACCTCCACCAGTAAATAGGACTGAGCTATCGCCGGTTAGCACATCTTCAACATTGATTTCTGAGAAGTCGTCGTCACCCAAACTACCAAAAGAAACATCGGGTTGTGAGCTAGTATCACTTCCAGAATCATCCATATTGTCGGTGTCATCATCGAGTTCACCTTCAGGCGTCTCCTCTAACTCATCATCGGTGTCATCATCGAGTTCACCTTCAGGAGTCTCCTCTAACTCATCATCGGTGTC
>CAZBPR010000057.1:2930-14833 GCA_964493825.1 uncultured Dactylococcopsis sp. | reverse complement strand
CATCATCGAGTTCACCTTCAGGAGTCTCCTCTAACTCATCATCGGTGTCATCATCAAGTTCACCTTCAGGAGTCTCCTCTAACTCATCATCGGTGTTATCATCGAGTTCACCTTCAGGCGTCTCCTCTAACTCATCATCGAGTTCACCTTCAGGCGTCTCCTCTAACTCATCACCGGTGTCATCATCGAGTTCACCTTCAGGAGTCTCCTCTAACTCATCATCGGTGTCATCATCAAGTTCACCTTCAGGAGTCTCCTCTAACTCATCATCGGTGTCATCACTGGGAGCTTCCTCCTCTAATGGATCGCCAGGTTGCTCCAGTCCATTTTCGGGAGTCTCATCCTCAGCAAGGGGATTTTGTTGCTCTTCAGTCAACTCAGTGGTCAGTTGATCATTATCCATATTTCAAGATCTCCTAAATTTTTGACCTACAGATATGAATGTAGAAAACAAAAATGAAGAAGATGGGAAGGCTGAGTCAAATTAGTTACAGAAAAATAGTTTCTTTTACTATCTTCGCGGCTCAGAATAATTTTTCCTGATATGCTGCTGAGATTTTTTTGATGCCCTAACGTTTCTGAAAACTGCGTTTTGGGGTATATACAGAGGGCGCGATCGCGTAAGTGTTCCTAGAGATATGTCTATCTATGCAGCAAAAGTGTTACAGAAAGCTTAGAAAATACAGCTAGCTTAGCGGGAAACAAACAAGGAACACCGATTCCGGTCAAACATCGGCGCAATTAAAATCCGGCTCATTTCATGAAAGTGGGTTCGTCCCTTAGAAGCAATATGCCATAGATTAATGATGTCGAGCTTACCTTGCCACTAATTGTCTTTAATACCATTACCGCTACAGCAATAAACTTGCCTAAATTGCATATTAGTTTATCGAATTGTCCACAAATTGATATGACTCGGATGCTGATTATTAGTAATAGCAAGATTGAAAATAAATCGCCTTACAATTTTTTTTTAATATACTTCCTTTAAATGTTGAATTGAATCACTCAACCCCAGTAACATATGATGAATTTGGAAAAATAGAGATTATTTATTATGTATAAATTGCATTATCTAATAACATTTTGATCAAAAGTTATCGCTTCCTGACTTATCATTTTTTACTATGATTTTTCTGTTACGATTAATACAGTTTTCAGGAAAATTAAATAACTTGTAAAAGCAAGGTAGGACAAGATAGTGATCAGCGACATGAGTCTGCATACCAACGGGGTAAATCGAGAGCTAAGCCAAGAGCTTTTAGAAGACATTAATCGTCAGATTACAGAAGGAACTAATTTAAGTAGTAAAGTTACAGCAGAGTGGGAGTATCGGCAAGCCAGTGGGCTAGAGTCTCAGGAAGAAGAAACCAATAACGCTAATATTTGGGCAGTTGTTTTCCTGATCGTTGCTATCTCAGCACTGTCCTTTTCAGCAATCTTCACTCGTCTCAGTCAAGACTACATCGGCGCAAGCGCCACAGTTTTCAATCGATGTCTTTTCAGCACAATCGTGCTGTGTTCATGGCAAATGATTGTGATGTCTCTACAGCGAGCACGTACGACTGAAGCTAGCGTCAAGGCTAATAATTATGACTATACAATTGCTGATATTGCAAAATTTATCGGTTTAGGGGTATCTTTTGTCCTTTGCTCAATCTTTTGGGCATGGTCATTAACGCAAACCTCTGTTGCAAATTCTAATCTGTTACACAACCTAACCCCCATTTTCACAGTTTTAGGAGCGTGGCTGTTTCTGCAACAGCAATTTAACAAGCGATATATCCTTGGTTTAGCGATCGCGATTGGGGGAACCTTCGTTATTGGGATGCAAGACTTACATCTCTCTGCTACTAACCTCATTGGTGATTTAGCAGCTTTACTTTCTGCTAGCTTCTATGCTGGTCAATATCTCTTCACAGAACGGTTAGCCAAAAAATTTGATACCTCAACGATTATGGTTGGGATGACAGGAGTTCCTGCTGTTCTGTTAACCCCTGCTTTGTTACTCTCAGGAGAACAACTCTTTCCATCTGTAACCATGGGCTGGGTTTGGATCGGTTGTATTGTCTTGATTTCGCAAATTTTAGGACAAGGCTTACTCGCTCGTAGCCTCAAGCGGTTTTCCTCCTCTTTCATTGCTATTTTCATGCTTCTAGAGCCATTTTTTACTGCTATATTTGCCTTCTTTATCTTTTCCGAACAACTTTCTCTTACCAATTGGGTTGCTTTTTTACTAGTCTTAGCCGGAATTTACGTTGTTAAATCTGCTAGCAAAACCTTAGAACCCGTTGAAGCATAGCCAGAAACATCAGCAATTCTTCAAGGGTTAGAATTTGGGCAGGAGAAGCAGTCATGAATTCACGATAAGGAATGTTGGATCAGTATCCTTAAGAAATAGTCTAACTCTATTGTTTTGACTTAGCTTGAGTTGGAAATTGTATTGCTCAGCGCGATCGCGCTTTCCCTAAAATTAATTGAATTGTGACTATACAATTGGAGTTTTTCTTGACGAAGTATTACAGCATGATCTCATGCTAATTCCTTGGGGTAGTCACTGGGATTTATTCGAGAACCACAGTTGTGCTATAAAATAGTCTCGATTCCAACTGTGTTCTAGGCGCGAAAATACTATGCCCCGTCGTACCGATCTCAAAAAAATTCTAGTTCTGGGTGCTGGTCCCATTGTCATTGGACAAGCCTGCGAATTCGACTATTCCGGGACGCAAGCCTGCAAAGCCCTACGCGAAGAAGGCTATGATGTGGTGTTGGTCAACTCGAACCCCGCAACGATTATGACTGACCCCGAGACGACGGAACGAACTTATATTGAACCCCTCACCCCAGAAATTGTCGAGAAAATTATTGCCAAAGAACGTCCGGATGCGTTGCTTCCGACGATGGGCGGACAAACGGCGTTGAATGTGGCGGTGGATTTAGCCAATGCTGGGGTTTTAGAAGAATATAATGTCGATTTAATTGGCGCGAAACTCCCTGCGATTGAGATGGCAGAAGATCGCTTGCTGTTTAAAGAGGCGATGGCACGAATTGATATTCCCGTTTGCCCGTCGGGAATTGCCAGTAGTATTGAGCAAGCCAAGATCATCGCGCAACAAGAAATTGGCAGTTATCCCATTATTATTCGTCCTGCTTATACCCTTGGCGGAAGTGGCGGTGGCATTGCTTACAATCAAGAAGAGTTTGAAGAAAAAGCCCAGTTGGGACTCGATGCCAGTCCCGTTTCCCAAATTCTCATTGAACGGTCTTTATTGGGTTGGAAAGAGTACGAGTTAGAAGTGATGCGCGATTTAGCGGATAATGTCGTAATTATCTGCTCGATCGAGAACCTGGATCCGATGGGGGTTCATACCGGCGACTCGATTACGGTTGCACCGGCGCAAACCCTGACCGATAAAGAATATCAACGGCTGCGAGATTATTCTAAGAAGATTATTCGTGAAATTGGCGTGGAAACGGGTGGATCCAATATTCAGTTTGCGGTGAATCCTGATGATGGGGAAGTCGTCGTGATTGAAATGAATCCCCGCGTTTCGCGATCCTCGGCGTTAGCATCGAAAGCCACCGGATTTCCGATCGCGAAGTTTGCAGCAAAATTAGCCGTGGGTTATACCCTTGATGAAATTCCGAATGATATCACCAAGCAAACCCCCGCTTCCTTTGAACCGACCATTGATTATGTGGTGACTAAGATTCCCCGGTTTACCTTTGAGAAATTCCCCGGTTCTACCCCGAATTTAACCACGCAAATGAAGTCGGTAGGGGAAGCAATGGCAATCGGACGCACCTTCTGTGAATCCTTCCAAAAGGCGCTGCGATCGCTGGAAACCGGACGTTATGGTTGGGGATGTGATAAAGCCGAAACCTTACCCTCTCTCACCCAAGTACGCGCGAGTTTACGCACCGCAACCCCAGAACGCATTTTTGCCGTTCGTCATGGGTTCCACCTCGGAATGACGGTAGAAGAAATCCATCAGTTAACCAGTATTGATCCGTGGTTTTTAACGAATATGGAACGGATTATTGCTGGCGAGACGTTCCTGAAAGCAACGCCGTTAGATCAAATCACCGCCGAACAAATGCGGGAAATTAAACAGTTAGGCTTCAGTGACCCGCAAATTGCCTTTGCCACAAAAACTACAGAAGGGAATGTGGCGGACAAACGACGGGAACTGAATATCTTCCCCGTGTATAAAATGGTGGACACTTGTGCTGCCGAATTTGAAGCCTTTACCCCCTATTACTATTCCACCTATGAAGTGGGCGAATCGGAAGTGATTCCCTCTGAGAAGCCAAAAGTGATGATTTTAGGGGGAGGACCGAACCGCATTGGACAAGGGATTGAATTTGACTATTGTTGCTGTCATGCGTCTTTTTCGCTGGGAGAGGCGGGATATGAAACAATTATGGTTAATTCTAACCCTGAAACCGTTTCTACGGATTATGACACCAGTGATCGGCTTTATTTTGAACCCCTCACCCGAGAAGATGTGTTTAATATTATTGCCGTAGAACGTCCCCGGGGAATTATTATTCAATTTGGGGGACAAACGCCTTTAAAACTCGCAGTTTCTCTGGAAGAATATCTCCAGCGCCATCAAGCTACGATTCCGACGAAAATCTGGGGAACCTCTCCCGATTCCATTGATATTGCCGAAGATCGAGAACGGTTTGAACAAATTTTACGCCAGTTAGTGATTGATCAACCCCCCAATGGACTGGCCAGGAGTTATGATGAAGCCTTGGTGATTGCGGGAAATATTGGCTATCCGGTGGTTGTGCGTCCGTCCTATGTTCTCGGGGGTCGCGCCATGGAAATTGTCTATTCTGATGAAGAATTAGAACATTACATGAATTTTGCCGTACAGGTAGAACCGGAACACCCGATTCTGATTGATAAATTCTTAGAGAACGCCATTGAAGTGGATGTGGACGCGATCGCGGATCAAGAAGGCAATGTGGTCATCGGTGGCATTATGGAACACATTGAACAAGCGGGGATTCACTCGGGGGATTCTGCTTGTTCTCTCCCTTACGTTTCTCTTTCCGAGACGGTTCTCGCAACCATCCGCAAAGCAACGGCACAGTTAGCAACCGCCTTAAAAGTCGTGGGCTTGATGAACATTCAATTTGCCGTCCAAGGAGAAACCGTTTACATTCTAGAAGCGAATCCTCGTGCCTCGCGTACTGTTCCCTTTGTTTCTAAAGCAACCGGCTTTCCACTAGCAAAACTTGCCTCTTTGGTAATGTCTGGTAAAACCTTAGCCCAACTCAACTTTACTGAAGAACCCCGTCCCGACCATATCGCTGTCAAAGAAGCTGTCTTTCCCTTTGATAAATTCCCGGGTACCGATGTCATTTTAGGTCCCGAAATGCGCTCGACTGGGGAAGTCATGGGCATTGACTACGACTTTGGAAAAGCCTTTGCCAAAGCCGAACTGGCAGCCGGACAACGCTTACCCCTCTCGGGAACCGTCTTTGTTTCCACGAATAACCGCGATAAACAACTGGTCATTCCAGTGGTGAAAGACTTTATTGAACTCGGCTTTAATATTATCGCCACGGAAGGAACGAAAGCAGCCTTAGAAGCGGAAGGGCTAGAGGTAGAACTGATCTTAAAACTGCATCAAGGTCGCCCTCATGTTTTGGATGCGATTAAAAATCGCAATATCCAACTCATTATCAACACCCCCACGGGACAAGAAGCACAGACGGATGGTCAATTAATTCGGCGTACCGCATTAGCCTATAAAATCCCGGTGGTCACGACGATTGCCGGCGCAAGAGCGAATGTGGCTGCCATTCGGGCATTGCAATCTGGATCATTGGATGTGAAAGCATTACAGGAGTATATTCAAGCGGTGTAAAGAAAAACTAGAAAATCCCCTCTCGCATTCCCAGTCATCAAAATGAATACTTTTTCGATCTGTAATCATGCACAGTTAATATTATTGATATTTGAGGCATATGGAGATGAGAGATCTTGCACCGGAAGTCTTTCGGCAAAGAGTCCTGATTGAAGGCTTTTACTCAATTAAGGTTAATCGAGAGATCGTCAATTCTTATTTATTGGGAATTGCCAAATATCTTGGTTTAGGCACGTATGGAGATGCAATTATTCATACGCCTAGTGGTCTGGGTAAAGAAGAAAATCAGGGCTTTGATGCTTTTATGCCACTGATTGATTCTGGAATTTCACTGTATATTTGGAGTTCAGCAAAATTTTTTGCTACTGTTTTATTCACTTGCAAAGCGTTCGATACGGAACGAGCCTTAAATTACACAACCGAGTTCTTTCAAACCTCAGAAATTGAATATAAAGTCTTTTAAGCTAACAGTCTTGTTTTTTAGTCTGATTTAAGTCTTAACTATAGATAAATTTGTGCAAGCAGGGATTGTTTTTGGCAAGACATTAAGCTGTTATGCATCTATTTTGATCGCTCAAAAGGCTTACTGTAAGGAGTCTGGGCTGCAAAAATCCCAATTTAAATGCGCATCAGCTTAAAGATTTGATCACACTCAAATCTATTGTTTCTTTAACCGTTAACTGCCAATAATCAGATTTAAGGTTTGCACGACCTCATCAACAAAAGGTTTGGGTAACACTTCTCCCGTTGTTTTCCACCAGCAAGTATTGTAACTGGTCTTTAATTTTATGGAAAAGTATAGACGAATAGCGAACTCTGTGACATGATAAAGTGATGAAACTAATCAAGGAACTAAAGGATGCAACTAACTGATCGCCATATGATCAAAAAAACTCATCCCGACTGGGCTGAATGCGATCAACTTGCTTTCTGTTCCAAAAACTTGTTTAATTATGCTAACTATCAAATTCGTCAGAGCTTTATTTGGCAAGGAAAATTTATTCCTTATGAAACCTTAGCTAAAGTAATTAAAGAAAGTGAACCTTACCGTTCTCTTCCCTCTAAAGTTGCCCAACAAACCTTAAAAAGGCTAGATGAATCATGGCGTTCCTTTTTCGCAGCTTTAACCGAATGGAAAGAAAACCCAAGTAAGTTTTTTGGTCGTCCCAAACTTCCTAAATATAAAGACAAGGAAAAGGGAAGAAGTGTCGTCACTTACACCACTCAAGCAATTAGCAGAAAATGGTTAAAAAAAGGATGGATTCATCTTTCTCAAACCAATATATTTGTGAAAGTTATTCATCCCGACATCGCTTGTGTTCGCCTTGTCCCGAAGTGTGATCATTATGTAATTGAAGTGGTTTATCACCAAGAAAAAAAAGATTATGAACTAGATCAAAGTCGCATCGCCAGTATAGATTTAGGATTAAATAACCTTTGCACAATTACTTATAATCAGCCAGAATTAAATCCTGTTCTGATCAATGGCAAACCGTTAAAATCCATCAATCATCGTTTTAATAAGAAAAAAGCGAGTCTTCAGTCTCAACTTCCTAAATCCGAAAAAACTAGCCGTCAAATCCGAAACCTAACCAATAAAAGAAACCTTAGAATTGACCATTATCTTCATCATTGTTCTCGATGGCTCATTGATGACCTAGTTTCTAAGAAGATAGGAACTTTAGTGATTGGACAAAATAAAGGTTGGAAAAATGGGATTAACATCGGAGACCAAAACAATCAAAATTTTGTCGGGATTCCCCATAGTCGCCTGATTGAACAAATTAAATACAAAGCTCAATTAGTAGGAATCAAAGTGGTCTTACAAGAAGAATCATTCACTTCCCAAGCTAGTTTTGATGATGGTGATTCAATCCCGACTTATCGTCCTCAAGAAACGAATCAATATAAGTTTAGTGGGAAAAGGATAAAAAGAGGTTTGTATCGGACGGGAAAAGGATGTTTGGTCAACGCCGATGTCAATGGCAGTCTGAATATCTTAAGAAAGGCATTCCCCAAAGCGGGCTTCGACAAGCTCAGCCACAGCGAGGGGATAAAGGTTTCCGTAGTTAAACCTTTTAGAGTGACTCCTTGTTACGTCTAAAGAAGGATGTTGGATATTTGTCCATAAAATCCGAACTATTTAAGTCAAGTGACCTCACCTGTTCTGTAATCACCGACCCCTGAACTTGAAACCCCTCTGGAATCGGAATCATAATTTTCACTTCGGGTTTGACCGTTCCCGTAATCGGAGTAACAATCACAATCCCTCCGCGAGCTTGATTATACTGGGTGTGACTAATAACTAAACAGGGACGAGCATTTCCTGCTTGTTCCCGACCCCTAATGGGATTAAGATTAATTCGGATGACTTCTCCCCGTTCGATATCCATAGAATTGACAAGCCACTAGATCAATTCCTCGCCAACGGAACCGCTTTCGTTAAACTCTCTGGTATCTTCGGGATATTCAAAATCGTCGGGAATGCTAGATAGCAATTCATCAAGGCTTGAAACCCGATGTCTTTTCTGAATCATGATTCCCTCTGGCGTTTCGGTCAACTCTACTAGGGAATTTTCATCCAGACCATAGTTTTGGGCAATTTTCTGTGGAACTCTTAATCCCAGACTATTTCCCCATTTTCTTAACTGAACTTTCATGAGTGATCACTTCTCCCTCAGTTAGACTATGTATAATTTTAATCGCCAAAGCGCGATCGCGCCACCAACTCAAAAGTATTTAGAAGCAACAACAATTATTGATTGGGAAAACCCTGCCATTCTCAAACTTGCCAACAAGATTACCTCGCAGTATCAGACTCAAGAAATGATTGCAAAAGCCTGTTTTGAGTGGGTACGGGATGAAATTAAGCACAGCGTTGATTATCAAATAAATCCTGTGACTTGTCGGGCTTCTAATGTTTTAAAGTACAAAACCGGTTACTGCTACGCGAAAAGCCACTTACTCGCTGCTTTACTACGCGCGCATGGCATTCCTACAGGATTTTGCTATCAACGACTCAGTATTAATGATCAGGGTGCGCCCTATTCGCTTCATGGGTTTAACGCTATTTATCTGCAAAGAGTGGGTTGGTATCGTGTTGATCCAAGAGGAAATAATGAGCGAGTTGATGCTCAGTTTATACCACCAACGGAACAATTAGCCTACTCTCCTTCTTTATCAGGAGAAGCAGATTTTCAGAATATTCTGCCTCAACCCCTTTCAGTGGTCACGGATAGATTACAAAACAATCAATCTTGGGAAGAGGTACGGGACAATTTACCGGATCTTCCGCCACAATTATGGGCAGAGTATGGTCTGAATGGATAATTAAATAATGGAGATTAGTTACAGTAAACATCCCGATGGAACTCACATCGCCTATTACCATCATCCTGCCTCAGCCAACCAAAGCCAAAAACCAGGGCTACTTTTTTTACCCGGCTATGGGTCAGATATGGAGGGAACCAAAGCAACAACGCTCTTGAATTGGGCAAGGAAAAAGGGTCTGCAAGCAACCTTAATGGACTATGGGGGACATGGTAATTCAAGCGGTCAATTTACCGAGGGCACTTTCGGTGAGTGGGTGAATCACGCTTGTCATATCTTGGAAACCGTGACATCCGGACGACAAATCGTAGTGGGTTCTTCAATGGGAGGCTGGATCATGTTACTCTTAGCCCTGCAAGATCCGCAACGAGTCTGTGGTTTAATCGGTCTTGCCACAGCAACCGACTTCCCCTCAAAATTAATTCTACCTGCTCTCACTCAGGAGCAAAAGCAAGAACTAGAGACGAAAGGTGAGATTATTCTTACGCATAGTTCTTTACCGATGACGCAGCGTTACCTGCAAGAGTCTGTTAATCATCATCTCCTTGGCACTGAGAGATTAGGTGATTTAACTTGTCCTGTAACTTTAATTCATGGCTTGCAAGATAGTGTTGTTCCTTGGCAATGGAGTTGTCAATTACAACAGGAATTAGGAAGTGATTTGGTAACGCTCATTCTGCTTAAACAGGGGGAACACCGACTTTCTGATGCGCACAGTTTAAATATTCTCATTGACAGTTTGGCACGGCTTTATGAAGTCGTTTAATCTTAAATCTAGTAATGATTGAGAATAATTATGGATGAATTTATGGAAAGCGCGATCGCGCAAGCCAAACAAGGATTAAAAGAAGGGGGAATTCCGATTGGATCTGTTTTAGTTCGCGATGGAGACATTCTTGGTCAAGGACACAACAAGCGTGTCCAAGACAATGATCCAGTGACTCATGCCGAAATTGACTGCTTGCGTAACGCCGGACGGGTGGGCAGTTATCGCAACACTATTTTATACTCCACGCTGATGCCCTGTTATCTCTGTGCCGGCGCGATCGTCCAATTTGGTATCCCGAAAGTCATTGCCGGAGAAGCAGCCACCTTTGTTGGCGCAAAAGCCTTTATGGAGGAGCATGGAGTAGAAGTGATCAATCTTGATCTCAGCGAGTGTAAACAGTTAATGACTGATTTCATTAATCGTTTTCCGCAACTGTGGTATGAGGATATTGGTACCGTCTGAGACGGAAGCATGACCTGATCCCGAAATTAGAGAAGGTCTAGCCAAGAAAATTCTTAAACATCTCAACGTTGAATCAATCGCTACTACCGCTCAGGTTATCAGTGACAATTCACTCAGCTTTTTGTAAAATTATATGAGTAAATTACTATTTAGTAATTAAAAATTTAGTCTGTGGTGTGAGAGAAATTATGACTACGCTTCCAACGCTTCAAATTGGTAACCATGTCGCTCAATACCCCATCATTCAGGGCGGAATGGGAATTAGAATTTCCGGTGCGCGTTTAGCGAGTGCTGTCGCCAATGCTGGCGGTATCGGCATTATCTCTGCTGTTGCCTTGGGGTTTGGTTCCTCCTATTTTGATCCCAAGCAACGCGGGAAAAGAAATATTTTTGAAGCCAATCGTCTCGCTTTAATCGATGAGTTGCAAAAAGCCCGTCAACTGAGCCCCGATGGAATTATTGGCATTAATTCGATGGTTGCCGGACAAGATCATGAAACCTTGGTGAGGACAGCAGCGGCAAATGGCGCAAACTTGATTATTGCTGGGGCAGGATTACCGATGCATTTACCCGAATATACCCGTGATTATCCCAATGTTGCCCTGGTACCTATTATTTCGAGTACAAGAGCGGCAAAAGTGATTTGTCGCAAATGGCAACGTCAACATGGGCGCTTACCGGATGCCTTTGTGGTGGAAAATCCTAACTCAGCAGGCGGTCATTTGGGGGCAAAAAAAGAGGAGTTAGGAGAACCGAATCTCAGTGCAGAACAAGTGATTCCCGAATTAATTGCTTATCTGCGAGAAGAGTTACAAGCAGAAATCCCTGTGATTGCTGCCGGTGGCATTTGGGATCGCTCGGATATTAATCGCGCCTTGAGTTTAGGGGCAAGTGGCGTTCAAATGGGAACTCGTTTTATTACAACGGATGAGTGCGATGCGGATTGGAAATATAAAGCATATCATCGTGATTCAAAACCAAAAGATGTGGTGATTGTTCCCTCACCGGTTGGACTGCCGGGACGAGCGTTAAAGAATCCCTTCGCGGAAAAAGCAATTGCGCAAGCCCCGGATTTAGACAAACGTTGTTTTGGCAGTTGTCTGCAAGTTTGTAGCTGTCGCGATCGCGCTGAACACTATTGTATTGCCCGGGCTTTAGATAAAGCCGCTCGTGGAGATGTAAACAATGGACTAATCTTTGCTGGTAGTAATGCTGGGCGTGCTGAGCGAATTATCCCAGTTGCCGAATTAATGGCAGAATTGGTGGGTTAAGAGAGAGTGGGACCGGTATAATACAACGAACAGTTTGATGTATCAACAGTCTCAAGATGACCGGTTAGTTACCCCAGATTAACCCCATCACCCAAGACCAATGCTGATTAGTGCCGATTTAAACCTTCCTTTTTCCCGCTCTCTCGTGTATAGGACTTATCGCGATCGGCTAGTTGAGTTAGTCCC
>CAZBPR010000057.1:0-2920 GCA_964493825.1 uncultured Dactylococcopsis sp. | reverse complement strand
ATTCGAGCCGTTGAAATCAAATCCCGTCGTCAAGAGAATGAGCAGCTTTTCTGCACCAATATTTGGCATGGGGGCGGCAAAATTCCGTTAGCCTTCAGAGCCGTGATGGGGGAAGCAATGCTTTCTTGGACTGAATATGACATCTGGGATGAATCAAACTTTACACTGGAGTGGCGCATTGAAACCCATGCCTTCACAGAAGCCGTTTTTTGCGCGGGGAAGAACTGCTTCCTTGGCAATAATGATCAGACTATCATCGAGACGCGAGGAGAGATGAAAATCGATCCAGGGCAAATTAAAGGATTTCCGCCGTCTTTTCGGGATAAAATTGCTAGGATAACCGAAAATTTTTTAGGGAAAACGATTGTCCCTAACCTCATCCAAATGAGCAAGGGAGTGCATCATTATCTGGAACAAACAGCAACGAACTGAATCTCTGAAATGGATTAATTCATGCGACACATAGATGAAAGAGAAATACCCTCTTCCGGTCTCCCCAATCAATCTGTAGCAAACATTGATCAATTTTTAGATGAGTTCCCTAGATATGGTCACGCTTCACTAGAATCACCCCAATGCTGAAACCCTTGACTTAAATCCAGTGTCCAACTTTGCCCTGAGGAATAACTAGTTGCTTCTACTTGGGGTTCGGCTGTAATTTCACCAATAATGCTCGCTCCATTGCCCAATTTTTGCTGTAATTGCTTTGCTGAATGCCTTGGCAGGGTTAACACTAGCTCAAAATCTTCTCCCCCGTAGAGTGTCCATTGCAAGGCTTGCTCTTGGGAAACCCACCGCGATAGAACTTTGGGAATAGGAAGCGAGTCTAAATCAATGTTGGCTCCCACGTGGCTGGCGCGACAAAGTTGTAAAATTGCATCGGCTAAACCATCACTGCTATCCATACCAGCAACACGAAATTCCGGTAACACTTCCCCCAGCAAGGGCAACACATCTAGCCGCGGTTTTGGGCGTTGGTGCGCGTGAATCAGACGCTGGCAACTCACTGTATCGAGTTCAGATTGTCGTTCTGGGTTTAATAATAACTCTAATCCTGCCCGAGATGCGCCGTGTTCTCCCGTCACTAAAATCACATCTCCCACCTGAGCATTCTGACGCCGAATCACTCGCTGCGGTTCCACTTTGCCAACAGCAGTAATCGCAATCGTCACCCGAGAAGACCGGGTGACATCTCCCCCCCACAGGAGCGTTTGGTATTGCTGTAAACACTCACTTAAGCCTTGATAGAGGCGTTCCCCCCAAGCCACTGGCACGGTCTTCGGTAAACTTAAGCCAACCGTAATCCCCCGAGGCGTTGCTCCCATCGCCGCTAAATCAGATAAATTAGCAGCAACGGCGCGCCAACCCACGTCTTCGGCGGCTGTGGTATGAACATCCGGTTGCGCCATGCCATCGCTAAAATGGACGCCATCCACAAGCACATCAGTGGTGACAACCAAAGACTGATCGCCACTCCAATCCACCACCGCCGCATCATCCCCCACGATATGCGCGGGACAAAAGCGATGCAGTTTTGCCAGTAGTCCTTGTTCCCCTAGATCGGCAACGGTCATCCCTCCTTCTGCCTTCGCTTGAGAAGCCTGTGGATGACCGTTGGTCAAATTAGCTTCTCGTGTCATCGTCGCTTGTCGCAGCGGTTTGAGAAGCATCTTGGGGACGTTGTAAGTTTTCAATACCACTGACGACCCGGGCGGAGATAATTTGATCACCTTCTTGCATATCTTCTAGAATTTCATCTCCTTCCACGGTGTAACCAAAGATGGCATATCGTCCATCCATAAAGTTAAATCCGGGTGGGGTTAATTCCGTATCAAACTTGAAGAAGAAGAACTGAGATGATCCACCATTGGGATCTCCACTGGGACGCGCGATCGCGACAGCCCCATTGGCAGAGAAGGGCAAGACAGGCTGATCTTGGTAACGACCGATCTCTTCGAGGGTTGCGCCATAAACTGGCTTTTCATCGCCTCTAACTAAAATTTCTAGAGGAATTGAGCGATATTCTCCCGTTTCCGGATCAACAAACCCTTGTTCCGGTCCTGGGGGATCACCGGTTTGCACGGCAAAGTCATTGACCCGATTCACTTCTAAGCCATCATAAAAGCCGCGATCCACTAAATCAATGAAGTTACCGGCTGTTACGGGCGCACTATAACCATCCACAACCACCGTTAAATTGCCTTTATTGGTTTCTACTTCCACGGTGGCTCGTCCTTTCAGTTGGGGGAGATCCGCATATTCTTCCGGTACAGAAAACGGAAACTCTTCCACAAATAAGGCTTCGAGAGCGTCGAGTTGTTGGAGAACATCACGACGAGTCTGCCAAATTGCTTCTAGTTCACGCTGATCAACGACTTCTCGCAATTCGTTAACGTTTTCCTTAATTTCCGGTAACAAAGCTTGTGCTTTTTCCCGATTTTGCTCAGGAATATCGGCTAAGAGCTCATCAGTTTTAGAATTAAGCACCCGGCTGGCATTTTTGAGATCTTTCTTAATCGGACCCCACCGTTTACCGCGGAGTTGTAAGCCAATATCTTCAATACTATCCTGTAGTTTTCGCGCTGGATAATTATCAAAGGGAAGGGAGTAACGGAGTAAAGCGGTAGGATCAGTAATCGCCTCCCCTTGCGCCAGGACGCTTTCCCGCTTCTGTTGCTGTTGCTCTTGAGAATCTCCTCCCCAGAAGTTCCACCACGCCCCACTGAGTCCAACTGATAAACTCAGCAATAAAAGAGTAATAATACTGGTTCTAGCTAGAAGGCGTAATTTTTCTAGCCATTTTGACGGTTTTAGCATACTTAAATTTTGTTTTTTTTAGGAGACCATCTAAACCTTAATTTACACGCTTGTCGCACTTCCCATCAAACCGCGCCTCATAATCCTAATACAAGTCGCGCGA
>CAZBPR010000056.1:16114-17948 GCA_964493825.1 uncultured Dactylococcopsis sp. | reverse complement strand
TTTTTCACCATTGGTCCACAAATCATATAGTTCAGAAATTTTAATTTTTCTGAGATTACCAGAAGCCTTAACAAAGGTAACTTCAGTATCCCCAGCAAGACACTGCACATCAAATGAAATTCCAACTCTATGAGTGCGAATTTGTTGCATCATGGAGTGAGGAAAAAAGCCCACATTAAATGTGATTTGCGGATGTTCTAAAGGACCATAATGCCCTCTTTCTCCAGCTAATAAAAACTTGATGACATTTTCTCCTGCCTTGGTTTCATCTGGTGCGCGATCGCGCTTATCCCAAACAAACTCTTCCGAATAATCTTGGTGCATCGCTAACCACATCACTTGTTGCGGATTTGGCGTTGCTTTAATGACTTCAATTCTAAATTTATCCATTACTCTATTCCTTTTAAGCTAGTGCTTCCGCCATTAAACTTTCTAGATATAATTCAATTGCTTCTGTAATATTTTCAATTGTCTCTTCAAAGGTATCGCCTTGAGAATGACACCCCTTTAGCATGGGACAAAAAGCATGATATCCTCCCTCTTTTTCTTTCTCTAAAATAACTGTGTAATTATAAATTTTCTTGTTGTTGTTACTCATATCTTTAATCGCGCTTATCCCAAACAAATTCTTCCGAATAATCTTAGTGCATCGCTAACCACATTAATTTAATTATGGCAGATTCGGCATTAAGTTTATGACTTCGATTCTAAATCTATCGATTTACTAAATTAATCCTGCATAATTTACTTGAAATACTTATCAGTTATTGCCCTTAAATATTGATTTACGATATCTTGTAAAGACGTTTTAAGAGCAATGCCTAAAGTTAATAATGCAATCACTCCAGTGCTATTACTAAATAAAAGATATCCTATAACAGCAAAAATAGAAAGAATTAATATAGATCCAATAAAGTCAATAAGTTTATCTTGCAAAGAAAATTCATGATCTCGCTTAGTTTGAGCCATGAGCTTAAAGAATTTTTCTCTAGTTAAACCGTAATCATATAAATCCGATGCTCCCGACTGGTTAGTAATAAATATTATCGTACATATTTTTTCTTCATAATCTAATTCAATAGTATCTTTAGAAAAATTCTGAATAGGAATTAATAATTCGCCTTCTGACCATCCTGGATCAACTTTAGTTGATACATTAGATATTCCTTTAGATACTTGAGATACTTTGGATAATATTAAACCTGATATTTTCCCATTTTGAGGCATTTTAATTTGTTCTAGTGTTGCAATTAAAGCTACATCCCCTGGCTTAATAATAACTTTTTGTTTTTCTTCATTTTTCAAGTAAACCAAATTAGGCTTTCCAATTAAAGTTTTATAATAATTACCTACTCTTAGGTCATAACCCATAGGTGTAAAGCAATCTTTTGATCCATTATTAATTAAAATATTGTGTATTTCATTGAATTCATTTTCATTAAAACAAACAATTTGCTTCAGATCTGTATCACTTAAAATCGACATTTGAATTAAATCCGAGCTAACGTTACATTATTGGTTTGGTTTTGATATTTGCCATTACGTTGTTCGTAGCTAACAGAGCACTTTTCTCCTTCTAAAAAGATTAATTGTACAATTCCCTCATTAGCATAAAGTTTGCAATCTGCACTAGAAGAATTAGAAAATTCTAAAGTTAAAAAACCTCGCCAACCCGCTTCAGCAGGTGTAACATTTGCTATCACTCCTACTCTTGCATAAGTTGATTTTCCAATACAAATAACCGTTACATTATCAGGAATTTCTAACCGTTCTAACGCCACTCCTAACCCATAAGAATGAGCCGGAAGAATGAAATAACTCCCTGTTTCATCGC
>CAZBPR010000056.1:0-16104 GCA_964493825.1 uncultured Dactylococcopsis sp. | reverse complement strand
ACGAAAGATCCGAAATTCATTAGGGGATAAACGAATATCATAGCCAAAGCTACTCAACCCATAAGAAATAACCGGAATATCACCATCAAGTTTGCGTACTTGCTGCGGTTCAAAAGGCGAAATCATGCCTTGACTTGCCTTTTCTTTAATCCATTCATCATTTTTAAGCATAATTTTTCCGAATTGATACAAACATAAAAATTACATTAAGTTGCATTTTATTTTCAACCACGCCGAATCAGCAAGCAAAAGCAACAAATACTCAATTTAACACTTATACCACCTCGTAGCTTCCTAATTTAAAATCCCTTTGTGCTCTTTGTGTCTTTGTGGTTATTTCAAAAAGCCAAGGTAAACCCCTATCGAGAATAAAAGTTGAAAGACCAACCGTTTAAGAGATAATGGGAAAGAAGACCCAATTAGGAAAGAATCTTGGATTTACCCTCGTTTCTCTGGTTGTGGAAGATCGCTGCTTGGTCAATGGGCTTGGCTGTAATGGCTTATGGTATTTTAGCGGGGACTGGCATCGGAATGTCCTATTTCCGCGCCCAAAAATCATCGCGCCCGCAGTGGTTACGTCCATTGCACTACACGATTGGCATCATTTTAGTCAGTTTAGTGCTGCTGTTGCTGAGCATTGGCATTGTGGGCACTTTAGGACATTATGGTAAGTTGGGGCATTCTCCCCATTTAATTGCCGGAATTACAGTGGTGGGGTTAGTGCTATTATCAGCAACGAGTGCGACTCAAATTAGCCCAAAACGCCCTTGGGCAAGACCGCTTCATGTCACAACCAATGCCGTCTTATTTTTCGCGCTGGCTTATGTGTCTTGGACGGGATGGAGTGTTGTCCAGAAATATTTAAATTGAGAACTAGGCAAGGATTGGAATAGCAACGATGAGTACAGTAATTATTGGTGGTGGCATTATTGGCAGCGCGATCGCGCTTTCACTGCAGAAAAGAGGGGAATCCGTCACCGTCGTTAGTCGCAAACAAGCGGAAGCTGCGGGGTTTGCAGCAGGGGGAATGATTGCCCCGCAAGCAGAAGCCATTCCCCCCAGTCCGTTACTCGATTTAGCGCTGCGATCGCGCGAACTTTACCCCGATTGGATTAGCGAACTCGAAGATCAGACCGGAGAAGATACCGGCTATGTTCCTTCTGGGATTCTTGCCCCAGTTTATGAGAAAAGTCAGGCACCAAGTTCCCCTGCGGTTCAACCCGCCACTTGGATCGATCAGAGTGATCTCGAACTTTATCAACCCGGTTTAGGACAAGATGTAATTGGGGCTTGGTGGTATCCCGAGGATGCGCAAGTGGATAACATTGCCTTGATGAAAACCCTGTTACAAGCTGCCAAAGCGAGTGGGGTTGACTTTAGAGAAGGGGTAACCGTCAAAAGTATTCAAAAGCAAAAAGGTCGCGTGACAAAAATCAGAACCAGTGAAGGGGAACTGCAAGCGGATCACTACGTTCTTGCTACTGGATCTTGGGTCAAAGAATTATTACCACTTCCGATACGTCCCGTGAAAGGACAAATGATGTCGCTACAGATGCCAAGGGAACCCTATCCCCTGCAACGAGTGCTGTTTGGTCCAGGAACTTATCTGGTGCCACGCCAAGATGGTAGGTTGATTGTGGGGGCAACGGTAGAAGAGGTGGGTTGGACAGCCAATAATACACCAGCCGGAATCAAAGCTCTCAGCGATCGCGCGATGCGTCTCTATCCAGGCTTACAAGATTGGTCAATAGAACGGACTTGGTGGGGATTCCGTCCCACGACACCGGATGAATTACCGATTCTCGGACAGTCGGACTACGAAAACTTATTCCTTGCCACGGGACATCATCGTCACGGGATTTTACTTGCCCCCATTACCGCTGAAATCATCGCGGAATTAATCACTAGTGGTCATAGCGATCCGCTTCTGGATCATTTTCGTCCCCAACGCTTTCACAGCCAAAACACTCGTCAGTGGTTGCATCATAAACAGTTATCTTCTCTAACAACAATGAACGGTCAAAACGGACATTCTCAAATTAGTCATCTCTCTATCGCCAGTGAACCCACAGTCGGTCAAAGCGAGGATCAGCCCTTAGTGATAGCAGGGCGTCGATTTCAATCCCGCTTGCTGACTGGCACTGGAAAATTCCCCAATCCTGAAATTATGCGTCAAAGTTTGGCAGCAAGTGGTAGCCAGATTGTTACCGTAGCCGTGCGTCGGGTACAAAATAATGCCCCTGGACATGAAGGGTTAGGGGAAGCCCTAGACTGGAATCAACTCTGGATGTTACCGAATACCGCCGGGTGTAAAACCGCAGAGGATGCGATTCGCGTGGCAAAACTGGGGCGAGAAATGGCGAAGTTATTGGGACAAGAAGACAATAATTTTGTCAAGTTAGAGGTGATTCCTGAACCGAAACATCTCCTCCCCGATCCCATTGGCACCTTAGAAGCAGCAGAAAAACTAATTAAAGAAGGCTTTGCCGTTTTACCCTATATTAACGCCGATGCGGTTCTGGCTAAACGCTTAGAAGAGATTGGCTGTTCCACGGTGATGCCCCTGGGATCGCCCATTGGTTCGGGACAAGGAATTAAAACGGAAGCCAACTTGCAAATTATCATCGAGGAAGCCAAGGTTCCGGTTGTGGTCGATGCCGGGATTGGCACGCCCAGTGAAGCCGCTTATGCCATGGAATTAGGGGCAGATGCCTTATTAATTAATAGCGCGATCGCGCTGGCAAAAAATCCCGTTGCCATGGGTCGCGCCATGGGCATGGCAACCGAAGCCGGAAGACTCGCCTACCTCTCCGGACGCATTCCCATTAAACAATATGCCAGCGCCAGTTCTCCTACCACTGGCTTAGTCGGATCAGCATAGTGGTCATTCGTCATTCGTGATTCGTCATTAGACATTGAAACCAAGGACTTAAGGACAAATTATGGGCATTATCACTTGGGCAATTTTAGGATTAATCGCCGGCGCGATCGCGAAAGCCATTTATCCGGGAGAACAAAATACAGGGCTTGCGGGAACTATGGCATTAGGAATTCTTGGATCTCTCGTCGGCGGTTGGATTGGCGAACAACTGCAAGAGTTTTTAGATATTCCGAGTCCAGCAGTGGGAAGTTTTAGCTTATCGGGGATTATTACTGCTGTTCTTGGCGCGATCGCGATTATCTTTATCTGGGGCTTATTAACTAAACCCAGCCGCTGATCCTGAGTCGTTGACTCACCATGATTCGGAAGATGACCTCTGTCCCATCCAGTTTCGATCTGGCAAGAATCGCAGTATGATTGGGGTGATTCAGTTGTTTTTCCAAATATAGAATGGGTTAGCCATGATCGGTGATTTTTCTCGAAGTACTGCTGTCCTGATGGCAATTGGGAGTACATTTTTTGTGACCGGCTGTCAGTTGAATAATCGGGGGGAGACGCAGGGGAATCAGCAAGGATTTGAAGTAAAATTTCTGGCGGGAAGTAATTTAGAAACATTCTGCGATCGCGCAGCAGACCGCTTGAACCAACAACAACCGCAACTCGCAACGGGAGAACGCTTTTATCTGACCTGTGAAACGAAAGGCAGTGGCGACGTTGTCGCGGAAGTCGTTACTCTCGCCCAACAACTCAATCAAGGAACGATTGACCCCTCCGATCCCCAATTTCCAAGCCTCATCTCTGTCGATGGAGAAATTTATCATGCCCAGTTACGGTATCGAGTTGAACAAATTTTTCCCGGACAAAACTACATCCCCAATATTCCGGATGCCCCCTTGCTGGCTAATAGCCCAATGGTGTTTATGACGACATCCGAATTAGCCCCAGGCTTACAACAGCAGGAAGACCTATTCCAAAGCCTCGTTCAAGTGGACAATCACCAGCAACTCGGTGCCAATAGCCCTTCTTTACCGATTAACTTTGTCCATACCGCCCCCACTCGTTCCAATTCTGGCTTACAAACTTTAGTCGCTGCCTTTGCCAGTGTGTCTGGGAAAGCCCCAGAACAAATGACAATTGCTGATGTCCAAGCCTATCAAGGGCAAGTGCGAGAAATTCAAAGCAAAATTACTCGCTATGGCACTTCCACCGGCAGCCTTGCCAGAGATATGGTACAAAATGGCATTTTTTGGGCATCCATTGCCTCAGTTTATGAATCATTGGTGATTGAAGCCAACAGCAGCCCGAATCAGACCCCTTCTTACCAAGCCGTTTATCCTCAAGCAACGTTTACTTCCAATTTACGAGCTATTCTGCCTCAAGCCCCTTGGGTCAATCCACAAGAACAAGCAGCAGCCCAGCAGGTGATTGAATTTTTGCGTTCTCAGGAAATTCAAGCCATTGCCACGGATCTCGGACTCCGTCCGGGTGTACCGGGAGTCGCGTTGGGCAACAAGTTTTCCCAACAATACGGGGTCGATCCTGATGCCACCTATAATTCCTTGCGTCCGCCCTCCCCAGAAGTAGTAGAGGCAATGCTCAAATCTTGGCGAGAGTACGCGAAAAAACCTTCGCAGGTTATTGTTGTTGTTGATTCGTCCGGTTCAATGGCGGGATCCAAATTGCCAGCGGTACAAAGTACCTTACGCACCTATATTGAAAGTCTGGGTCCGAAAGAAAAAATTGCTCTCATCGATTTTGATTCGAGAATTCAAGCCCCCTTACCAGTAGATGGCACCCCCCAAGGGCAACAACGGGGAATGGAGTTTATTGCTAACCTGCGTCCTGATGGAGGAACACGATTGTATGATGCAGCGTTACAAGCTCGCAATTGGTTACAAGATAACTATCAGGAAGGAGCCATTAATGCTGTATTAATTTTGACGGATGGCGAAGATGCTGACTCACAAATATCTCTACAGCAGTTAACTCAAGAATTAGCAGCCAATGGCTTTTCTTCAGATCGCCGGATGGCTTTTTTTACAGTTGGTTATGGAGAAGAAGGAGAATTTAATCCCGAAATTCTCCAGAAAATGGCAGAACTCAATGGTGGTTATTATCGTAAAGGGAATCCGGAAACTATTGCTCAATTGATGTCTGATTTACAGTTAGAGTTTTAAGTGCCACGAGTTCTATTGTTGTGGATACCATTCATTTCAATCTTTCAACAAACTTTCGTCGCAGCAGGCATTTCAAGTCTCTCCCCCTAACTGCTGCGACGCTATTTTTATTTTGATTCAATGCAAATGGAAAACTTTTCAGCTAAGCATTCAACACATATTCGTTAAGGACTGGTCTTTTAAGAAAAAGATCGAGATGAGAACCAATGGTAAAGTATTTTAAGAGTTCTTCAATTGCAGTCTGTGTTGTGGTTGATAAATGATCGCTCAAGCGATAAGTAATTGCTGGAATCAAAATCCAATAAGCTTCTGGAATTTTATGATAAACTGCCTCCATAAACGCTAATAAATTTTGAGGTGAGCAATCATAACCGGTATCAAAATCAGCAGTTAAATTACGAGGTAAAAAGTGCTTAATCATGATTTCTGGCTTCATATGCTCGTAAACATAGTAAGAGCCAATGAAAATAACGGTTTTTGCCTTTAAAATGAGCGGTGCTAAGCGAGGTGTCAGGGTTTCAACGCTGAGAGCTTCAACCTGTTCAAGGTTTAATTTTTTAATAATTTGGGCCATTAATGATCCCGCATAAGCATCTCCTTGTTCGATATTGCCATAACCGATAATTAAAATTGGTATTTCCTTAGTTGAATGGAGAGAAGTATCCATGATTCATTCAAAAAAATATTATCTATATTTACTTAAAGTTTAAATAATATTGCCAATCATTTTTCAAGGAAACCTGATATTAGTAATATCTGTTCAGAAAACTTATACAATTTTCATTAAATAAAGAAAATAATTTCTGAGTGATTACTTATAATAATATTTATTTTTCTATAGTTTTGATCCCCATCACGTTTGTTATTTCTTTTGATACCTTTTTGAGTATATTACTATCACATAAATCTGATTAAATTTACTATAACAGCAGTTCCTTCTTTTAGAAATAGAAAGATCACAATTAGTAACATCATGGATGGCGTAGCCTTGAGAATACAATTATTAATATGATGTGATAGTGACGCGAAAACGACATAAAATTGCCGGGTGAGAGCTTGGTCAAGAGCAGCTTTTCGCTTTACACTAAGAGGGTTATTGCCAGCTCAGTTCACATTGAGAGCACAGGAGGTTTTTCATGAAATGGCTTGCTAATCCCCTCGATTACCCGATCGCGGTGCTGATTGGGGGACTAGTTTTAGTAGTAGGGGTACGTTTAGTCGGTTTACCCAGTTATCTCATGCTTCCTGTCTCTGGCGCGATCGCGACTGCCGGCGCTTCTTTCCAAAAATCAAAAGCACCGACACCCCTTGTGATTGATAACCCCGCTTTAGCCCAAGAGTTGGCAGCGGTGCGCACCACAGCAACCGCTGTGGCACAAAAAGCAGAAGAACTCCGAGCCGAAGCCAATCGCGCTTTGTCAGATACCTCCTTACAACTAGACTTGTTAACCCAAGTGCAATACGCCTGCGATCACGCTAAGGAATTACCAGCGCAAATTGAAGCCCTGTCCCGCAAATTCCAAGGATCGGATTCCTTACTCTCAATCTCAGAATTAGAATACCAACTAGCCGATATTCAAAAGAAATTACCCAAAAGTTCCGGCGCTTCTCGTCAGCAGCTAGAAACGCTCCAAGCAACGGTTCAACGCAACATTCGTTTAGCCCAACAAGGAGAAGATGCGCGACAAGCACAAGTGATTGCACTCCATACCTCAATTCAAAACTTAGCAGGGGTTTTACAACAGCTTCAGAATAAATTACGCCGTGCCGATTTAGCCGATGTGAACGAAGTCACTGAACTGCAAAATTTAAGTGCAGAACTCAATAGTTTGCAGGAAAATGTGGATATCTTAACCCGTAAATCATTATGAACCGTGCTCCTGAGATGCAACAAAAAAAGAACACTTGGATCTCGATCGCGATTATTGTCGCTTCTCTCGGGGCAAGTTACATTCCCCTACCTGGTTTGAATCAAACAGTCGTTGTTGTCAGCGGTACAGAATTACAAGAACCGCTAGAAGCCTTGGCAAGCCGCTTTGAACAAGCCCATCCCCAAATAGATCTGGAATTAAAGTTTCAGGGGTCGCAAGATATGGTTAATAATTACATTGACCAGCAAAATGATTTTGACCCAACAGTTTTGATTCCTGCCAGTGCCGATATCTTAGACCAATTAGCCAAGCGTTGGCAGGCACAAGGCGCAGGCGAAGCTTTTTATGAAGATCCCAGCGCGATCGCGAAGACAATGTTGGTGGGCATTGCTTGGCAAGAGAGAGGCGAAATTTTATTTCCGACGGGGCGATTTGACTGGCGACGCTTAGAAAATGCGATGCAGCAGGGGAATTGGGAAACTATTGGCGGTGCTTCTGCTTGGGGAAGCTTTGATTTCATCACCACTAATCCCACGCGGTCTAATAGTGGTCAACTGACCCTTAGCTTGTGGGCGCGATCCAAAACGGGAGAGAGTGGATCGCAAGCGCTGCAACAACCAGCAACAGAATCATTATTTGCCTTAATCAAGCGTTCCGTTTATTTACCGCCGCGTTCCACTGATATTCTTCTCCAAGAATTTATCGCGAGAGGTCCCAATGATGCCGATGTCGCAACGGTTTACGAAAGTATTGCCTTATATCGTTGGGAACAAGCGCAGCAAACCCGTAACCAAAGTTATCAAATTTATTATCTTGATCCCACCATTGAAACGGTTTCCACCGCGGGAATTGTTCGTCGCAATGTGAACCGCCGAACCGCCGATGCCGCAAAAACCTTGATTAATTTTCTGAGAGAACCCGAGCAACAAGCGGTATTGGTGCAATATGGCTTTCGTCCGGCGCTTTCTGACCTGGATCTGAGTGCAGTGACCAATAGTCCTTGGGGCAAGAATATTCCCGGTGCTGCGGTTAATCCGGTTCACCAGATTGTTTCGACGCCCAATGCCCAAGAATTAGCAGAAATTCAACGGTTATGGCAAAGAGTCAGATGACACTGAGAGTTAGCAATTAATTTAGATGTCATCTATCTTGCTAAACAGTTGTCACGCCTAACCAACCAAAGAGAAGTTCTTTTTGTTCCTCTGAGGGTTCGTCAATGCTCGTAATTTTATAGCCACTGGGTTGGGGAGACGCCAGGGTAATGCTGTGGTTGATTAATTCGTCTTGATGAAAAACGGTAAGAGTCATGGTATCCCCGGGTTGGTAATCTTTCGCGCGATCGCTGATTTGATCCGCATTCACTCGTATGCCATCCATGGCTAATAACTCATCTCCCGCATCAAGCCCCGCTAAACCGGCTGGCGATGAGGCATCCACAAACTTAATCATTGTCGAACCGTTTTCTTGGGCAACGCGCATTCCTAAATAAGGAGTAGAATCATTCTCTTCGCTAGGAATGAGTTGTAACCCAAAGGGTTGGAAATAATCAGCAAAGGGCAGTTCGGCTGTGGTATGGAGATAAGTATCTAAAAACTCCGTTAAGTCAGTTTCAGCAACGGATTCTAAAACTGATTTCAATTGTTCATCAGTATAACCAATTTCCGGTTGACCAAATTGTTCCCAAAGCGCAAGCAGAACATCGTCCATAGAACGTTCATTATGATGTTTGGTGCGGATCAGTAAGTCTAACAGCAGCGAGACTAACTCCCCTTTCAGATAATAAGAAATTTGGTTATTATCGCTATTGGCATCCCGACGGTATAATTTAATCCACGCATCAAAACTCGATTCGGCTAAGGGTTGAACTTTACGTCCTGGTGTTTGTAAAAAGCGGGTGATATCTTTCCCTAAATTATCAAGACAAGTTCTAGCATCATAAATTCCCGCTCGCATCGGCAGTAGGGCATCATAATAACTCGTAGTTCCTTCTGCAAACCAAAGGGCAGTGGTATAGTTTTCTTGACTATAATCAAAGTTTTCGAGGGCTTTGGGACGAATTCGTTTGACGTTCCAGAGATGGAAAAATTCATGAGCAACCAGTTGCATGAAACGGTTATATTTTTCTTCAGAACGGAACCCAAAGCGAGGATAAATTAAGGAACAGCAGTTTTTATGTTCTAAACCCCCGAAACCACTCGCTGACTGATGGAGTAAAAAGATGTAGTGATCGTAAGGGAGTTCTCGATAAATTTTCGCTTCGGCGATAATAATTTTTTTAATATCTTGAATAATCTGTTCCGGGTCTGCGTTGCCTCGTCCCCAAATCGCAAGTTGATGCGGTTTTTCTAATACGTCAAAATCATAAACATTATGAGTCCCTATTTCAAAGGGACTATCCACTAAGGTATCAAAATCCGCCGCTAAAAAAGTATTCGGTTTTTCCGCTACTGCTGGTAAAGGAGTGGTGACTTTCCAGTCACTCGCAGGCGGAATGATTTTAATTTCAATGGCAGTCGTTTCTAAATCAGAAACATCAAAAAATAAAGCAGCGCCATTAAAATAACCATGCGTAGCGTCGAGATGATTGGTTCTGACGGTTAATTCATTGGCATAGACTTGATACTCAATGGTGATTGATTCTACATTCTCTGTATGAATTTGCCAAGAGTTTTTACTGATTTTTTCTAGCCATAAATTTTCTTGATTCTCGGCATTATAGGCTTTAACTTGTTGAATATGTCGGGCATATTCTCGCACTAAATACGATCCGGGAGTCCATACTGGAAATTGAAGTTTCAGGGTATTTGCGTTCCAGTCTTGGACTTGTAATTTAACGTGAAATAAATGAGTTTGCGGTTCAGGACACGAAACTTCATAAAATAATTTCGCTTGCGTCTGTTCGGCTTGAGGTTGGCGTGTAATAGTTGCTTCAGTCATCGTTATCAAAGTAATCGAAATTTAACTTCTAAGGAATCACTATTTTGGAGTTGTTCGCTAGTTTTTAAAAGCCCTTGCTAGTCATTTTTTTCGTAACGGTAAGGATGAAATTTTACTCGCAAGGAGGGGAGGTTTGGTGTCATAGCATGATATCTATTTTTAATGGAAGCTTTACTTTTTAGCCATTGCTAAGGCAGGGGTTTTTCCTTTTAATCCCGTCATTATTTCTAAGGCAAAGCGTTTTAAGGGAGGAACCTTTTGCATCATCCAAATACCTGTGCGACGACTCAAAACCATTGGTAAAAATTGATTAGAAAAGCTGCGATCGAGCAAATCAGTAACGCCTAAAATGGCAAGATTTTCGGTTTTACGCCACTTTTGATATTGCTTTAATATGTTGAGATTACCAATCTCTTCTCCGCAATCGTATGCTTGTTGAAGGATTTCCCCTAAAACAGCGGCATCCCTTATTCCCAAGTTTAAACCCTGCCCGCCAACGGGATGACACCGATGGGCCGCATCGCCAATTAGCGCCAGATTGGGTAATACATAACGGTTACTTTGCATAAGTTGTACCGGAAAGACCAATCGGTCTTTTAACAGTTCAATCTCTTCTAATAATCCACCGGTACGCTGGGTGAGTTTTTCCACAAACTGCTTCTCATTCATTTTTTGCAAGCGCTGTGCTTCCGCGTGAGGGGCAGTCCAAACCACCTGACAGCGATTTCCCGGTAACGGAAGAATCCCCATGGGTCCAGTATGCCAAAAACGCTCAAAAGCCGTATCATTGGGCTGTGTACTGTGGCGAAAAACTGTGGTGACACAAGATTGCCAGTATTTCCACCCCATCGTCTTAATTTTCGCACTTTCTCGCACGCGCGATCGCGCCCCATCTGCGCCAACAATTAACCGCGTGCGAATGGTTTCTGATTTGCCCTCGCTTTCTAGGGTGACACTAACAGCGCGATCCTGATATTCGATGGTCTCAACTTTTGCGGGACAAAACCAGTCAATCTTGTCACTTGCTTGCAAACGACGATGTAAGGCGTTATGTAAAACATAGTGTTCTGCGGCATATCCCACATAATCACTCTGGATATCTTTTGTTTCAAAAGCAACCGCTTGGGGAAAATCACCATCACTGAGGCGGATATGGCGAAATTTACCAATTTTCGGTAGAATCTCATCCCAAACCCCTAACCCCTCAAAAATGCGCCCAGAAAGAACAGAAATCGCATAAGCGCGATCGCGAGAGGCTGCCACTGCTAATGGGGTTGCTTCCGCAATTGCGACCCGTAAGTTACTCTGTTGTAAGGTGACGGCTAAAGTTAAGCCCGTGATATTCCCGCCAACAATTACAACATCATAATCTAAGCTGGGAGAAGTCTTTCCCTGCCTTTGGGTTAATGAGTTTAACGCCATTGCTTGTTATATGATTTTCTTAATATAAGTTTACTTCTCTAATTGTGGCGCGCCAAAGACAAAAGGATCAACTCCAGCTTGATCACTGACAAGAAGATGAGAAGAAACGGCAACCAATGATCCAAATATTTTTAGTATGAAGTGAACTGAGTCGATAACAAAGTCTTATGAGTATTGAATGGATTATTCTTATTGCTACTGTAATTATTCTGTGGCTAGTGATCAAAGCTGCTTTGAAAATGGTAATGATTAGCTTTAATACAGTACTGCAAATTTTTATAATTTTAGTTGTTTTAAGAGTGTTTTTTACAATTATGCCCCAAGATGTTCTCCAACAAATTCGGGAAATGCCTCAACTGGTTCGCAATCTGATTTAAGTTCAGGAGAGAACGGCGTTACCTTCAGTTATATCAATCAAATGGGTAATTGGCAAACTGGTTACTATCCTTGCTGCGCTATTGTTAATCTGATTAGCTGACAAGGGAAACAGGGCAGCGTTTGCTAAGTGGGAACCAAGGGTTGGATTAAGGTTCGCATAATAAACCGCATCACGTTTCATCAGCGAATCGATTTGCTCAAGAAAGGAAACGGAAGCAATTAAGATAGATGAAGAACTAGAAAAGTGTAAACAGAAACCAATTTACCTTGATAGAAGCAGAAACCCTCGAACTGTTGGAATGGCGACGCTTAGGTGAGCATTTGGCAACCTTTACCAGCACTAAACTAGGCGCCCATGCTGCCCGTCATCTTCCCATCCCGGATCGCCGTGAAGCCAGCTTAACGCTACTGACAGAAACCAAAGAAGTATATGCCCTGGAAGAAAATTTAACCTCGGGTTGGAAATTTGATGGCATTTATGATTTTGGTTCAGCCTTAGAACGCGCGGAATATAAGGGGATTTTACCGGGAGAAACACTGTTACAAATTGCGACGACTCTAGCCGGAATGCGACGGTTGCGGCGGGTGATTGATGAGTTAGAAGAGTCTCCTCGCCTGCAAGAACTAATTTCGCAGGTGCGAACCTATCCTGAATTAGAGAGAGAAATTAATCGTTGTTTGGATGATAAGGGGAAAGTGACCGAACGGGCGAGTCCAAAATTAGGAGAGATTCGCCAGAATATTAAACAACGGCGCGATCGCATTTATCAGAAGCTGCAAAATATCATGCAGCAACAAAGCGGTGCCATTCAAGAACCGGTGATTACCCAACGGGGAGAACGGTTTGTGTTACCAGTGAAAGCCGGACACAAAGAGTCCATTCGCGGTATTGTCCATGATAGTTCTAGTACCGGTGCCACCCTCTACATTGAACCCAATTCGATTGTGGAATTAGGAAACCAACAGCGACAGTATATTCGCCAAGAACAACGGGAAGAAGAACGAATTCTGCAAGTCTTAACCGAACAAGTGGCAGAAGTTAAGGAGGATTTAGAGTTACTCTTGGCGGTAGCCACGAAACTAGACCTCGCCACAGCGCGATCGCGCTACAGTTTGTGGCTAGAAGCCAATCCTCCTCGCTTTGTTGAAACTAATAGCAATGAATCCATTACCCTCCGTCGTCTACGCCATCCCCTTCTGGTTTGGCAACACCATCATGAACAAGGAACACCCGTTGTCCCCATTGATGTGCAAATTAATCCGCAAACGCGGGTGGTAGCCATTACAGGACCCAATACAGGCGGGAAAACCGTCACCCTCAAAACAGTGGGGTTAGCCGCGTTGATGGCAAAAGTCGGTTTGTTTATTCCCGCCAAAGAACCAGTTGAAATTCCCTGGTTTGAAAAAGTTTTAGCCGATATTGGCGATGAACAATCCATTGAGCAAAGTCTTTCCACATTTTCTGGTCATATTCGCCGGATTACGCGGATTATTGAAGCACTCCAAGTTCAACCAACCGAAGCTGAAGTGAAAGCCTCTCTGGTTTTACTCGATGAAGTCGGTGCCGGAACTGATCCCGCAGAAGGCAGCGCGATCGCGATCGCGTTACTCCAATATCTAGCAGAACGAGTGTGCCTCACCATCGCCACGACTCACTACGGGGAATTAAAAGCCCTGAAATATCAAGATGAACGCTTTGAAAACGCTTCTGTGGAATTCGATGACGAAACCCTTTCTCCTACCTATCGTTTATTATGGGGCATTCCCGGACGTTCAAATGCCCTCACCATTGCCCGTCGCCTCGGATTGGATCCCGAAATTCTCGAGTCAGCAAAAAACAAAATGGGAGGCTATTCCGAAGATATTAACCAAGTGATTGCCGGGTTAGAAAACCAACGGCGCGAACAAGAAGAAAAAGCCCAAGAAGCCCGTCAACTTCTTGAACAAGCCGAGAAGTTCTATCAAGATGTTTCGAGTCGTGCTAAGGCACTAGAAGCCCGAGAAGCGGACTTAAAACGGTCTCAGGAACAAGCGGTCAATGATGCAGTATCTGAAGCCAAACAAGAAATTGCCCAAGTGATTAAGCAATTGCAGCAGGGGGAAAAAACCGGACAAGCAGCGCAAAAAGCGACAGCAACCGTTAATGAAATTGCCACTCGTCATCGTCCAAAACCAGAAACTCCGAAACCCAAGCCCAAGTATCAACCACAAGTGGGAGAACAAGTGCGCCTTCCCAAGTTTGATCAAACCGGAGAAGTCTTAACGGCACCGAATGCAGAAGGAAAACTGACGATTCGTTTCGGCTTAATGAAAATGACCGTTTCTCTGGCAGATATCGAATCTTTAGATGGGAAAAAACCGGAACTTCCCCAAAAGCAACAAAAAGCATCGGCTTCTACCCCGAAAAAGGCGGCTAGTGAAGCTCCAACAGTGCGCACTGAAAGCAACACGCTCGATATTCGCGGGTATCGGGTTGCCCAAGCCGAAAGCCAACTGGAAAACGCCATTCGGTCTCAAACCAGTGGTGCGCTATGGGTCATTCATGGCAAAGGAACCGGCAAACTGCGTCAAGGGGTTCAGGAATTTCTCAAGCAGCATCCACAAGTAGAACGCTATGAAACAGCCCCGCAAAATGAGGGCGGTTCTGGGGTCACTGTCGCTTATTTGAAATAGGGGTGCTTCAAGAGAATTGAAGCCTGACGCGATCGCGATGCTGAAACCAAAGGCTTAAGAAACGGTAGAATTGAGTTAAGGATTCCTTCCCAACTTGAGTACGTCAGGGCATGGCGGAACTCTGGTTCGGCTTCGCTCACCGAGCGCAGTCGAGGTGAACGCTTCTGGAGACTTGTCCTCTACTGATGTTGGAAATATCCTGCATCAGCAAGATAGGTCGCTGAAGGAAGAATCCCACTGTCTTTAGACGTGGGAGTGTCAATTGAGACGAGAGCCGTGAGTCCATTACCGTCTGCTTCCCATTTTCGTCTTTATCTACAACTGCAAGGGGTCGTCCAAGGTGTTGGCTTTCGTCCCTTTGTCTATCGTCTTGCCACAGAATTAGCCCTTTGCGGTTGGGTCAACAATACGGTGAGTGGGGTGTTCATTGAAGTGGAAGGCAACGGTGAGACGCTTAAAACCTTCCAAGAACGACTTTTAACCGACAAACCCTCCATTGCGCGCGTGGATGAGGTGAAGGCAACATGGCTGGATCCAATTGGATACCAAGAATTTGAAATTCGAGCGTCTCCCAGCACTGAGCGTGATCCGAAATCAGCAGGGGTGTTACCAGATTTAGCCACTTGTTCGGATTGTCTGGCAGAAATTTTTGATCCCAATCATCGTCGCTATCGCTATCCCTTTACGAACTGTACCCACTGCGGTCCCCGCTACACGATTATTCAGGGTTTACCCTACGATCGCGCCACGACCACGATGCGACACTTCCAGATGTGTCCCGCCTGTCAAGCAGAATATGAAAATCTGCGCGATCGCCGCTTTCATGCCCAACCCAATGCTTGTCCCAATTGTGGTCCCCAGTTAACGTTTTGGGGACAAGAAAAAGTCGAGGGGGATGAAGCTTTAATTGCCACAGCAGAGGCATTACGACAAGGAAAGATTGTCGCGGTTAAAGGATTGGGTGGATTTCACCTGATGGTGGATGCCAGGAATGAGTCAGCGGTGTCTCAACTGCGACAACGGAAACAGCGTCCGACGAAACCCTTGGCAGTAATGTATCCCTCTCTGGAAAGCGTGAAAGACGATTGTCAGGTTTCAGACACCGAAGCTGAGATTTTACAATCTCCAGCAGCACCGATTGTCCTCCTCACCCAAAAACCAACCACTAGGTCGATTGTACCTGCTGTTGCCCCGAATAATCCGAATTTAGGGGTGATGCTTCCTTATACGCCCCTCCATCACCTCTTACTCACAGAATTACAGTTTCCGGTTGTGGCAACCAGTGGCAATCTTGCGAACGAACCGATTTGTACGGAGGAAGGGGAAGCCAGAGAACGGTTAAAGGGCATTGCCGACTGCTTTTTAGTTCACAATCGCCCGATCGCGCGTCCAGTTGATGATTCTGTCGTTCGCATCATTTTAGATCAGCTAACTCTCTTACGACGGGCGCGGGGATATGCCCCCTTTTCTACTCGTTTGGAACTTCCCCATCGACAACCTTCATCCCCGATTCTGGCAGTGGGCGGACATCTCAAAAATACCATTGCCCTGTATCAAAACCAACAAGTGGTTCTCTCCCAACATATTGGGGATTTAGAGACAGCGCGATCGCGCCAAGCCTTTTCCGAAACTCTGCAGAGTCTAGGGAATCTCTATGACTTCCAACCCAGCCGGATTACTTGCGATCATCACCCAGATTATTACTCCAGTCAATATGCTCAACAGCTTGCCACAGAGAAACAGTTGCCGTTGACGCCAGTACAGC
>CAZBPR010000055.1:0-18249 GCA_964493825.1 uncultured Dactylococcopsis sp. | reverse complement strand
AGGTAGCCGTAATTCCGCCTGCTGCTGCCGCCAGAGTGGTGGTCATTGCAATATAGGTAACATTGGGCGTTGCTGCCAACTCAGAACCGGGATTAAAGCCGTACCAACCAATCCAGAGAATTAAGCAGCCTAAGGTCGCAAGGCTCATATTATGACCGGGAATTGCACTAGTCCCCCCATCTTCACGATATTTTCCAGTCCGAGGACCAACGAAAGCTGCTCCCATCAGCGCTGCCCAGCCACCAACAGAGTGAACGACCGTTGAACCGGCAAAATCATGGAAGCCCGCTCCACCGAGAAAGGGAATTTCTGCGAGTAAGCCGCCTCCCCAAACCCAGTGCCCAGTAATGGGATAGGAGATTGCTGTTAAGAGCAAGGCGAAGATCAAGAAATCCACAAACTTAATCCGTTCTGCCACTGCCCCAGAGACAATCGTTGCAGCAGTTGCGGCAAAGGCAACTTGGAATAAGAAAGACACTGAAATCGGTAAACCTTCAGGGAAAGGACTTAAACCATACGTTGCAGGGTCACTACTAGAAAGGAAAAACCCTGCAAAGCCCATAAAGCTGGTTCCTGTGCCATACATGAAGGCAAAACCGAGAGCCCAGTATCCAATGACAGCGATACCAAAGACGATTAAGTTTTTGGAAAGAATGTTGACGGCATTTTTCTGACGACAGAAGCCAGTTTCTAACATACCAAAACCAGCATTCATGAAAATAACCAGTACTGCACAGAAAAATACAAAAACAGTATCCAGAATCCCTTTAATCACGGCAGGATCGCTCATGTCAACTGTTTCAAGATCAAAGGCGTGCTGAGCTTGAGCGGCACTCTGCGTAAGGATTACAATTAAGGCAGCTAAGGGAATACAAGCCAGCCAATAGGGAGAAAAAGAACGAGTAATAAATCGTATGGGTTGTAATAAAGGTGAGTTCCAAAGGGAATACTGTTTAGTAACAGTTTCCTTCTTTTTTCGTTTCGTTTGAGACATCATTACTGAAATGTTCCTGATTGAGCGATTAGCAAATCTAAACTTATGCAACAAGAGTTTGAAAAAAGGAGCCAAGTTGGCACTTAACTGTATTTATTCAATTTAATCATCGGAATCGCTCAAATTCTGTATTTTTTACGTCATCTTTTCTGTATCAAGGAATACATTCTCGCAAACCAAGGTGGCGACTGCATTTCATCGAAACAGGCATTTTATGACAACAGAAAATGTGATTTATCAAACAACAAAATATAGATACAAGTCAAACATCATTGAATCAAACCTCGTAAAATTACTGATGTTTTGTAAATTTTTATGAAAAGTACCATTGCATTTTCCCAAGCAATCTCACAAAGCAGTGCGTAAACTCCTCTCCCTTCCTGAATCACAGCCTTTTCTTGTCAAGTCAGGCTAAATTTCTTTAATGTCATCGATTTCAAAATATTGGTAGAACTTATCAGTCACTTCTAGCCAATAAGACCGTCCTTCACGGCGTTTTTGCACTAATCCTAATTCCACCAATTCTTGCACCTGTTGATAGGCAGTACTACCTCGCAGTTCAATTAAGTCCGTCTGTAAGATGGGATTTTTGAGCGCGATCGCGGCGAGCGTTCTTAAGGCACCAACGCCTAATTCGGCAGGAACTAGATGATGTAATAATTTCTGATGGGTGGATCGCAATTGTAAGCTATAGCCATTGGGCATTTCTACTACTTCTAAGGCGCTATCGCGATGAGCATAATCTGACATGAGTTCTAATATGGCATCTTCCACTTCCGCGCGCTCGCGATGGGCATACTCACTAATTTCTTTGATTGAAAGCGGTTGTCCTTTCAGGTATAAAATGGCTTCAATTTGTGTCGCTAAACGAGGCTCGTTCATTCAATTTTTTAAACTTTATCATTTATAATTGCTGCAAGGGTTTCCAACCGGGTTGCCACAAATCTCGATCTTTTAATTGTTGCGCATTAATCCAAAATCTCACATTCCCATCACAAGAAGCAACCATTTCCGCAAATACCCATTTCCCTTGATTTTTACGGTTCACCACTTCAAAATGTCGCCACCCCCAAGTTTGTTGTTGGGCAGTCCATTTAGAGCCAACTAGGTAGGGAAATTTCTGTTTCTTTGCCATACTTGATCTTGATTAGGTCTAACGTTTTCGATAGATATCTTTTCGATGACCAACTTTAATAATTTCGATGACTAAAACTTTAGAGAAATTTTTAGCTCTTTTTTTGCAGATTGTTTCCATTCAATCTGATAGTAAGCCATCCTGTTTTAATTCCTTGACCAACGGTCAAAGCAGGCGCCTTCCTAAACGGAAGGCGTAATCTTTGACTAAATCATCATGAGAAATAGTTGCTTCTTCTTTTCTTTCTGCAATGGTGGCTAAATCTTCTATGTCTTCCAGCAATTCTTCAAACTCAGCAATCGGAAGAATAATCGACTTTTTCTCTCCTGTTTGATCAGTAATATATTCTGGATGAAGATCGTTTAAGTTAATCATTTTGGCTTTTGATATTATTTTTTTTAGTCAGACGATCATATAGCAATTCTTATTCTCATGAAGTACATCCTTTATTCCCTGTTCCCTGTTCCCTATTCCCTAAACCGATAATTTTGTACCTCACCCGCTTAGGAAGTGCTATAGATAGAAATAGTAAAAGTATAAGGTGAGAAATGCTCACCTTATACTTGAAGGATTGCTTCTATTTTTGAGCTAACAATTGCGCTACCTGTTTCGCAAAGTAGGTCAGAATTAAATCAGCTCCTGCCCGTTTCATGCTGGTCAGGGTTTCCATGACAATTTTTTCCTCATCAATCCAGCCTTTTTCCGCAGCAGCTTTAATCATGGCATATTCTCCGCTGACATTATAAGCAGCTACTGGCAGATTCGTATTTTGACGGACTAAATGAATAATATCGAGATAGGCGAGGGCGGGCTTGACCATCACCATATCTGCCCCTTCTTGCACGTCTAACTCAACTTCAGTGATGGCTTCGCGGGCATTCGCCGCATCCATTTGATAGGTTTTCTTATCGCCAAATTTCGGGGCAGAATCAAGGGCATCCCGGAAAGGACCATAATAGGCTGAGGCGTATTTTGCTGAGTAAGCCAGAATGCCCACATTCGTATAACCCGCGTTATCTAAGCCTTGGCGAATCGCACCGACCCGACCATCCATCATATCGGAGGGGGCGACCATATCTGCACCCGCAGCCGCTTGGGAAACAGCCATTTTTACCAAGACTTCTACGGTTTCATCATTGAGGATTTCTCCGGTTTCACTGACAATGCCATCATGTCCCTGATCCGAGAAGGGATCGAGGGCAACATCGGTAATAACAATCATTTCCGGAACCGTTTCTTTAATCGCGCGGATGGTTCGTTGGATCAATCCATTGGGATTATAGCTTTCGGTACCCGTGGCATCTTTTTTGGATTCCGGTAGGGCAGGAAAGAGCGCGATCGCGCAAATCCCCAATTTTGAAGCTTCTTTGACTTCCGCGAGTAATAAATCCAGGGTGTAGCGATAGCTGCCGGGCATAGAAGGCACTTCGACGCGGCTATTTTCCCCTTCCATGACAAACAGCGGATAAATTAAATCTTCCACATACAAATGGGCTTCCTGCACCATTTTCCGTAACGCTGCATTCCGACGTAAGCGACGGGGGCGACGAGGAAGCGAAAGCGATTGATTGGTTTTGATATCGGGTGTTAAAGAAGAGGTCATAAGTTATTCTTAAAAGAGGTTTCCACAATTTTTGCACTAATCTTCTATTGTAAGAAAGTTCTTTCTAATTCTGTAACAACCACATTTCGCAAGGGAGGAAATTGATTTCTAAGAAACGTTGCTTCGGATCTTTAGAAGACATAAACTGCTTCCCTTAAGATGGCATCTTTGAGAAGGGGTTTGAGGGTAGAACGGTTTGCAACATCAGCAGGAGCATCAAAAAGACTTTGAATGGTTTCCTCTAACGAAAGGGTCATGATTGATGTTACATTGCTAAAACCCGATTCAGCTTCCCACTTTGATAGCCTTCTAAATCTAAGGTGACAAAGAGAAAACCTAAATCCTGAAACTTTTGGGTTAACTGCGGCAAGTCCATTTGCATGACAAAGTCTTGAATTTGGTCAGGAGGCAGTTCAATTCGGGCAGTATCGCCAGCGGATCGCACGCGAATCTGATTCCAACCTTGTTGACGTAAATAAACCTCTGCTCTTCCCACTCGTTGCAGTTTGGCGACTGTAATCTCTTCACCATAGGGAAAGCGAGAACTTAAACAGGGTTGTGAGGGTTTATCCCACCAGGGTAGCTCTAGTTCTTGCGTTAATCGTCTTACGTCTGCTTTCGTAATGCCAACTTCCGCCAGCGGCGATCGCGCACCCCGTTCTTTTGCCGCTTGAATACCGGGGCGATAGTCTTTTAAATCGTCGGCATTGACCCCATCCACTACATAAGGATATCCTCTGGCAAGGGCGAGGGGCTTGAGGGTATCGTGCAGTTCACTTTTACAAAAGTAGCAGCGGTTCACCGGATTCGAGGTATAGTTAGGGTTTTCCATTTCCTGGGTTTCCACTAACTCATGGGGAATCCCAATGGTTTGGGCTTGGGTTTGAGCGTCATCTAATTCCTCTGGCAGCAGAGAAGGGGAAACGGCAGTCACGGCTAGTGCCTTGTCGCCCAGCACATCATAAGCGACTTTTGCCACCAGCGTGCTATCAATCCCTCCCGAGTAGGCGATTAATGCCTGTTCCATCTCCTGGAATAAGCCTTGCAGTTGTTTGAGTTGATCCATCTTTCCATCATCTTCATCTTTCCTTTCTCCCTACGTTAAACCGCAGCTCTAGAATTGACGACGCGAGAAAATGAGGGTTGCCACTGCCAGCAACAAAATGGTGTACAAAATCCCATAAAGCCCATTACTGAGTAAATCTCCCGCATTGGGTAGTAAGCCATATACCGCTTCATTCCGAAAGTTGAGACGCGATAAATCGGGGAGAATTAAATACAGTGTCTGGGTAAAGGTTTTCACACTGGCATTATCGCTCAGGTTGCCTAATTCAAGTAAGTCACGGCTAAAATGTCCCACCAGGTAAACACCAAAGGAGAGGAGAGTGGCAAGAATTGAACTGGTGAAAACCCCAAACAGCAGAGCAACTGCCACCAGCAGTGAGAGTTCAATGATCAGATAAAGCAAAGACAGCGCGATCGCGCCGGGAGGATAACTGATACCATTTAAGCTCAGTAAACCAAAGCCAATCACTCCCATCACCGCCACTAAAACCACCAGTACAGCGGATAAGCCCAGGTGCTTGCCAATCATTAATTCCGCCCGAGTAATCGGTTTCGGAATTAAAACCAGCACTGTCCGTTTTTCAATTTCCTTATTAATTAAGCCAGTTCCCACAAAAATGGCGACCACTGCACTGAGTAAACCAATCCCTCCTAAACTCAAATCAAGGAGGATTTTTTCATCAGCGCCGACCGAAATTTGGGGGAGTAAACGTAGGGCGATGACCATTAATAAGGCGAAGAAACCAATAAAGTATAAAATCCGATCGCGAATCACTTCCCGAAATCCATTGGCAGCGATCGCGCCCACTCGACCTAAAAACATAGTGATTTTTCCTTGACTCAATTAGCTGCACGAACCCTTGCTACTAACTCTTTAGGTTACCCCAAAACGTCGGATGACATTGCACAGCCCCCATCCTGTTTCATCCGTTATCATAAATTAGAGTAGGTTTCCGCCTGAGCCCGCATCAACAGATTCTTTTCTGAGGGAACCTTTAACTTTGATGCTAAGTTGAAGCATTCGAGCAATTTGATGAAGCGAAAAGTCGGATCAACCAAATAAATCACTTTCCCCTCACGAATCGTGATTCCCTGGCGACTAGAAGCTTGAAACGCATGATGGAGATTGTGCCACCCTTCACCGAGGGTTAAAAAAGCGACAAACCCATTGTTGCGACTGCAATCATCCGTGAGAAAAGGTTGGTTGCCAACGAGATGACAAAGAGAATTAGTAGTTTGTACGCCGTGAAAGAGTAAAGTAGTGCTCAGAAAAAATGCACCCAGATATTCCATCCCTCCGATTCCGTAAGAAATTCCTGCCAGGGCAAGTACAGGGATAAAATGCCAACGATCAATTAGCTTTAAAACTAAATCTTCTTCGACATCTTTCGGTAACTTTTCTGGGAAGAACCGGGGAGATAATAGCCAACCCCATTGCGACCAACAAAATCCGCCGAATCCTTGATTTGGGGTATGAGGGGAATGGGGGTCAAAATCGCGATCAACGTATTGATGATGAGCAAGATGGTGAGCTTTCCACCAACTGGGACCCATTTGCCCTGCCGCCGCAGCAATCATACTACCGAACCAAAGAATGGGCACTGGAGCATGATAACTTTTGTGCGTGAGTAAGCGATGATAAATGCTCGTGGTTGCCAACATCCGAATGAGATATAACAAGACTATCCAGAGGAGTGCCCCCCACGATAAACCAGTGCTGAACACTAGCAAGGCTCCGATATGATTAACAATAATCAGTATGGGACCGAGTACATAAGAAAAAATCGTGAGTCGGGAATATTGCTGCATTGATTTGAATTTATTTGCTTAAATGACTTGCTTCTCTGAATGAACGCAATTAAACTCAGCATTTAATCTCGTCATTTGATAACGCCAATCAAGTTTAGCAAACTGCTGATTCTTTCTCCAAAGCTGACCCGGGGCGATTCTGGAACAAAAATTTCCAATTTGGGATAAAATTGAGATCACCCAACTTAACAGGGGTTTTGATAGAACTCAGACGCAGCAATTTAATAGATATTTTCCCAATAAAAAATGAGGACTGTGAGCAGGTGATATCAACAAGCAGTCCTCATGAAAAAAGGGGCGCAATCATGAAAATACTTTTTTTCTTGATCGCATTTCTCGGTTTTTTTATAAGTTAGATGAAAATGTTTTAAAGCCTGCAACTTGGGTTTGGCGGGGGCGGTTGGTTTGTAGCCAAGTCTGCCGTTTTTGCTTTAAGTTCTGGTAAACCTGTTTTTTATAGTTCTTAAAAGGAGAAATTTCTGTTTCAGGAGCACCAGCAAAATAGGCCCAACTGCCAATAATAGAACCGAGTAACCAACCAGCGATTAATACAAGTGCCACAGCTAACATTGGCGAACCTCCAAAGATGTTGTTGATTTTTTTTCAGTTAATTTCACTTTAACTATTGACTTTGTTAATCAACAATAGAAAAACAATTATAATTACTTATAAATTAAATAAGAGAGGAAATTTCAGTTAAAGAACTAGAGGATTTTACCGCTCAAGCGATTGGTCGCGCGATCGCGCTAAAAACCTTCCTTGCCAGTCATTTCACCGATCAAGTTATCCTAGTCAATGCCAACCAACAATAACCTAGACGTTATAGCAACTCAAACCTTTTACAATGGATCAGTAATTTAATGTCTTTCGTAATTCGGTTGAACCGAAATCAGTAGCTACGTTCGAAACAATTTTCCCCGCTAACAAGGGTCATTAATTGACCTTGAATGACTAATGAGTGAGCCATCGTTTAAAGATCAATTTTTATCCCCATTTACCCGAAGATTCACCAACTCGAAGTTTCGACCGCGCCAGCTATGGCAACAAATTTGGCACAATCAGTCCACCGTTTCAGGAGATGCAACACAAGAGAGTGCTTTAATTTTCCTTGAAAAATATCATTGCCTTTTATTTCCAGAACAAACCTTTTGTCAACCCGGAGAAGAAAGCACAATTGACTTCTTAAAACTAAGAACAGCCGAATTAATTCTCAAACAAGTTAATCTCTATTATCTTCCCCATCGCCTCGAAAGTTTACTGCCATACTGTGATCCCTTTACGGCAGTGGCAACTTTCTTAAATGCACTCAACCTTTCTTACGAAATGCTGATTCAAGATGCAGAACAACAGAAGTTGAGTCAAGCTTTTATCAAAGAATTGATGAACATTGAACAAGATTATGATTTACGCTCAACTGCCATTAATGATTTTCCGCTGTACGAATCCGCTTCAACTCACAATTTAGAAAATTTTCAGAATACTGCTTTTGCTTTCAAAAGAGCCTTAGATATTATTCATATCTTAGACAACATCAAACCTCATAATTATCAAAAACAAAAAGATAACTTATTAAGATTTTGGCATCAACAAAAAATTCAAAAACTAGAGAAGATTATTAAACAACTGACTCAATAAAATCATGCAGTATCCTCAATCTAGCTTAGCTGGTTTTACTTTTATTTATGTTTTAGGCATTATCTTGGGCATGGTAATCGCCATTAGTCAAATTTTCTCCACAGAAATTCTACTCATTGAAGGTTTATCTCATTTACTCATTCTTGTCATTTGGGGATTCTTTTTTCTTCCTCACTCTCTCAAAGAAGAAGCTGGAAATCGTATCCAAACCGCAGGTTACCTTCATACGCTAATTGGCTTTGCCTCTGCTCTGATTTTGTTAGGCAGTAGTACTTTTAATCAAGGGGAACTCAATGCCATTCTCTATCCACTAGGAAGTGCATTATCAACCAGTATTGTCGGTTGGTTACTAGGAGGAGAAATTTCAAGTTTAGGGGAAAACCATGATAAAAAACTGGTTAAATCAGAGTTTCAACAGCTTATTGCTGAAATTAAAGAATTTACAGGAGCTATTCAAGAAGTACACAGCAGTTATTTGAGCACCATGACGCAAGTGTATCGGAGTTACAGGCAATTACAAGAAGAACAAGAAAATCTCCTCCGAGAACATCAAGATTTGCAATATAAAATTATGGAAGAGACACAAAACTTCCACAACAATTTATTAACGACTAATAGCCAAGCCAGCCAAGATTTAAACCAACTATTTACTCAATCTACAGAACGCTTACGGGAATTAGAAACGCTAGTTACTCGCACTACAGAAGAAATGAAACATCTTGATCCTCTCTTAGAGAGTTTTTCTCAGTTGAAAAGTAATAGTGATTTAGCCACGAATAATCTTGCAGAAATGGCGCAAGCCTCCAGACGCACAGCTCAATATTTAAATGAATCTCAAGCCTTAATGAGAGAGTTAGAAAAATTATTGGACTATATTACGACTGTCAAAAATTCCTAACCGTTTCAGACCCAGTAAAAGACGAATCATGAACTTCGGGAGAAACGGCAGTCAGGAGTACCGGGAAGGCTGCCGTTGATCTTGATTACTCTTGGAAGGAACCGACTATAGAAATATAAGGTTCAACGGCAAGATATTTTTGGGCAACGCTTTGCATGTGTTCGCGACTGACAGTTGCGACACTATCTTGGAATAAATCGTCAAATTCAATGCCGCGATTAAGGGTTTCATACCAACCAAATAATTGTGCGAGTTGTCCATTACTTTGCTTAGCCAGTGCATATTGCCCTAGCAATTTATTTTTACTCGCTTGTAATTCTTCCGCCGTCAGCTGCACCTCACACAGCCGTTGCACTTCTTGGCGTAAGCCTTGGAATGCGACTTCAAAATTATCTGGTGCGGTTCCGATGTAGGTGACAAAATGAGAAGGTTCGAGGCGAGTCGGATAAAAAGCAGAGACATCATAAGCGAGTCCTTGTTTTTCTCGCAGTTCCACAAAGAGTCGGGAGGATAACCCATTACCAAGATAAGTATTGATTAATTTCAGCGTCGGGTAATCCGCTTCTTGAATGGAAGGTGTGAGATAACCCAACATAATGATAGTTTGTTGGGTGTTTTGGGCAAGAGATTTTTTCGAGGGTTGAGTCGTCAGTTTGGGGAGAGAAGGCGTTGGCTGAGGTGTCGTAGGGCATTCCCAGTCCCCAAATACTCGCTTCACTTCAGTCACCGCTTGTTCTAAGGTAATGCGACCCGCAAGGCTAATGACTAACTGATCTGGACGGAAATAGGTCTGATGGTAGTATTCGAGATCGGTGCGGGTTAAATTTGCAACCGTTTCTTCCGTTCCTAAGATAGATCCTCCATAGGGATGCTGGGGATACATTTGCGCCCGCAATTGATTAAATGCCAGATTAAAGGGCTGTTCTTTTTGGGCAAGGATATTTTGTTGGGTCAGGGCTTGTTCCAATTCAATTTCTGCCTCGGGGAAACTGGGGACTCGGATCATTTCTCCCGCGAGTTGCAAAATCTCAGGAAAGTCTTGAGACACTGTTTTCAGACTGAGGGCAAAGTAGTCATTGGCACTTTCCGCATTTAAACCTGCCCCAACGGATTCAATTTGTTCCGCAATTTCTGCAGCATTAAGGCGGATGGTTCCTTTAGTGATCACTGTGGAGAGTAAATGAGAAACGCCGGCTTGGGCAAGCGGTTCGACGCGAGTGCCAGCATCTTTAAAGTAAAGTTTGCCAGCAATGATATCTGCAGTGGGGTTTTCAATAACAATTAGGGTAATGCCGTTGTCAAGAGTGGTGCGTTGCACACTTTGACGCGAGGAGTTGGGTTCTAAGGTTTGCATCTACTGAATTTTTCGTCCGGTTAACAGTCGTCGTACTTCCAACATAGCGGAGTAAGTGGGAAGAATATGAAGCGTGTGTTGAGCAGGAGTAGCTTTTAAGGCGGTATCAATGGCTTGCTTCAGGTTCTCTTTAATAATTAGGTTTAGATCCGGATAGTTGAGGATTTTCTGGCTATATTGAATCCGTAGTGCCATATCGTAAACGCGATCGCCGCTGATAACAATGGTACCGCCTTGCGCCACTAACTTTTCCGTATCCACATCCCAAATCCATGATACATCGGTGCCATCGGGAGCGCGATCATTCAAGACGATTAAGACGGTTTCGGCTTGACCTTGAGCTTTAATTTCATTGACCGTTCTAATCGTCTCATTCATGCCCACCGGATTTTTTGATAGTAAAATGCGGACGGGCGTTCCTTTAACGGTCAGTTCTTCGGCTCGTCCAAACGCAGCGCGGAAGGTTTGAATGGTTTGCTGGATCAAATCAGGAGCAATATTGAGCGTTTGCGCCGTTAAGACCGCTGCCAACGTATTATATTTGTTATAAACCCCGACTAAAATTTGTCCCCATGCTGTACTGTTAATATCCAGTTTTGCTTTTGTAAAGTCACAACTCGGACAATGATAATCTCCTAAATGAGACAGATAAACTCCTTCGTAATGGAGAGATGCCCCACACACCGGGCAATAAATGGAGTCCACCGCATGAGGGATTTCTTCGAGATAGAGTTGCGGTTGATTAAGACCGAAGAATAAGACGGTTTGCGGTAGGCTTTGTCCTAAATGACACAGGGTTGGATCATCTGCATTCAAGATCACAACCGTTGATTGGGGCAGGGGCGCGATCGCGTGCTGCCATTTCTCGCTAATGATATCCACTTCTCCATAGCGATCCAACTGGTCACGAAATAAGTTTAAGCCGAGGATAATTTTGGGCTGGCTTTCTTTGAGCAATAGCGGAAAAATATTTTCATCCACTTCCAAAATGGCATAATCAGCATTCAATTTGCCCAGTAAGTTGGTATCGGCTAAGAGGGCGGTAATTAAACCATTGATTAAGTTGGCACCTGTGGCATTGTGGGTGACTTTTGCCCCATTGGCTTCGAGAATACTCCGTAACAGGAGAGAAGTGGTCGTTTTGCCATTGGTCCCGACAATTAAAATAATCCCTTCTCGAACTTGTTCACATAACAGCGGTAAGAGTCGGGGATGGAGACGCCGGGAAATTTCTCCAGGGAGAACACTTCCTGCACCTAAACGTAATTTTTGGACCAGGGCAGTCACAATTTTTGTAATTGCAACCGCCAAGCCTAAACGAGCTCGATCAAGCAGTTTCATCTTGGTTGAAAAATCCCATTATTTTGCCTACTTATGATAGGACAATTTTTCTCGCTGTCCTTTACCGGTTCTTTTTTTTGTCAGAGATTACGCCTTCCTAAACGGAAGGCGCCTGCTCTAACCGTTGGTCATATCAGCACGAGTCTTTCCAAAATCTTCATCAAACTGACGTTTCAAAATTGTAGAGGACATCTCCCTCTTGAAAGGATAGAGAATTATTGGTGAGGGGAACAATCCAGTTTTCTTGCAGTAACCGTTGTCCCAAGCGAATCGCATCAGCCCGACTAATTTGTAGATTATATTCTAACCAGTTAATGGCGTCGCGAGCGGAAAAACAATCTCGGAATGTCCGAAAACCCCGACGCTTGGTTTTAGTAACCAGATTAGAAGAGGAGCGCATTTGGGTAACCAGTTGTTTAAGGTCAATACTGGAAATAAAATCGGAAAAATATTCACTGTTTTCAGACGCGAGACGAGTTACCTCTGAATTTTCATACCAGAGGGTTAGTCGATCTTGATCTTCCACAATCAAGATATAAACTTGCTCTTTGTATTCTGTAAATCGTTGCCGACTATATTCAATTGCTCGTGTTTTCTGAGTAATGGGGAAAGTTTCCCCCCGAACAAAAACTTTACCGTAATATGCAATGCCGGGAATTACTTCTACTTCACCATTTTGAACTTTTCGCGCGACCTGACAATACCGAACTTGGTTTGCACTAAGCAATAACATCTTTCCAACAATTCAAACTTGCTAATAAATCGGAAAAGCAGAGTAATAGCACCGGCTCAACCCAGAAACTGATCAACACTTATTGATTATCTATGGTTCTTGTGCAGGAATCAAGGGTAGCGTCGCAAGACCCGTGAAATTTCTGCCGAAAAAATACCACCTACTCAAATCAAAGTAGGTGGTCGCAATGCAAAATCCAAAAGTTAATAAAGACTTATTTAAATCCCACTGCAGCTTGCCAAACAAAAGCGAGTAGGAGAAAAAATACAGGAATGAGTGGCAGAACATCCACTAAGGGATCGAAAATTGAATAGGCTTCCGGTAATTTGGCAAATAATAAAGCGGCTTGCATATTTTAAGGATTCCTTACCAACGCAGTTACTTAAGATATCGCTATGTATCTTAACATGATTAATCCCATTGCAGACAGGGTGAGGGGGAGTTCTGGTCACTGATCATTCAACCAATCTGCAAATTCAGTGGCAAAGCGATCTTCTAAAATCGCGGTGCGAATCGTCTGAGTAAACCGGATTAATTCTGTAACGTTATGTAAAGAAAGTAAGAGATACCCTAACATTTCGCGGGATCGGACCAGATGGCTCAAATAGGCGCGAGAAAAACTCTGGCAGCAGTAACAGGGGCAATCGGCATCGAGGGGAGTAAAGTCTTCGCGAAAGCGGGCATTTTTTAAGTTCCAGCGCTCACCTTTCACTAAGGCGGTACCATGTCGCCCGAGACGAGTGGGAATAACACAGTCAAATAAATCAACCCCGTGCGCGATCGCGTTAACCATTTCCCGATACGTACCCACCCCCATTAAATAACGGGGTTTATCCCAAGGTAATAAAGGCGTGGCTACCGCAACAATTTCATGAATCAAATCTGCCGGTTCCCCAACACTAACCCCACCAATGGCATAACCGGGTAAATCAAACTCCACTAACCGCTTTGCCGCTTGCGTTCGCAAATCCCGATAGATTCCCCCTTGCACAATGCCAAATAGGGCTTGTTCCTGGGGGCGAGCATGAGCGTCAATACACCGTTCTAACCAGCGTTCGGTGCGCTCAGTTGCCAATTGCACTGCCTCATAATCCGCCGGATAAGGGGGACATTCATCAAATGCCATGATGACATCAGCACCGAGGGCATTTTGCACTGCGATTGCCCGTTCCGGGGTAAAGTCAATATATCGCCCATCCCGAGGCGAACGAAAGGTGACGCCAGTTTCGTTAATTTTCCGTAAATCGCTGAGACTAAAAACCTGAAAACCACCGGAATCGGTTAAAATCGGTTGCTTCCAACCCATAAAGGAATGCAAACCGCCGGCTCGCTCAATAATGGCTTCTCCAGGCTGTAAATGCAAATGATAAGTATTTGCCAGAATCATTTGGGCTGCCGCTGTTTCAAGCTGTGCTGGCGTTAATCCCTTAACCGTTGCCACTGTGCCCACTGGCATAAAACGAGGTGTTTCCACCTGACCGTGAGGGGTTTCAAAAATTCCGGCTCGTGCTTGGGTCTGAGGACAAGTGTGTTCACACCGAAACTTAAAAGAAATATTCGTCATCCTCCTCATCCAGCCGTACATCATGACGGGCTGAGAGTACATCAGTCACCATGGCTTCTAAGGTAGCCGCATCTAAGTTGGCATTTGCCTCATGATAATTAAGCGGATTACTGACTGGAACTAAGCGTAAGGTCCGTTGCTCTTGCACTAAATCAAAGTACGTTTCATTTGCGGTTGTTTCTAACTTGAGATAGTCGAAGCTAGATAGGTTTAAATAAATGGTTTGATTCGCAATTAATGTGGCTTGCAACGGTGTATCAAACACCTCAACAATATATCCTTCTCCCTCTCCGCTACAATGACCATCGAAGTAATGATAATAGCGCACATGACCTAAATCGTTCAGTAAACGATACATATCTTCTTTATTGACAACTAAGCCATCATCAATGATACAGGGAGCAAGGATTTGTGGAGAAGGTTTATTATTACTCATGGGTCGATTCAAATTCTAGATTAACTGGAAAATTCAAGTGGGCCATTCCCCGGAATTTGATCCTGTAACCTGTGGCTAGCCGTTGGTCAAGGGAAAGAAAGTTTAGAAATCATGCCTTGTTTTTCAAGCAGGCATCTGTACTAACCGTTGGCAAATGATTACCAACGCTTGAAAGTTGGGGATCAAAATGAAAAAGCTCGGGATCAAGGTCAGTACCAGCCTTTAACTTTAGTCAGGTTGAGATCAAATTCAGTTTATTTTAGCTACGACACAATCTTAGCCCAACTTTTTATTTCTGTTCACCTTAATGATGAAAAAATTTATGAGTTTGATCCAGGAACTGGCAAAATCTTGGTGGGGTGCTGTTGCTTTTTATACGGTGTTTCCTTTGCCAGCATCGTGGTCCCTTGAACTGGGGCAGATTGCCCGTTTTGCTCCTCTGATCGGCATGGTCATCGGTGGGCTTTTAGGGATTGAGGACTGGGGTTTAAGTTTTTTAAACGTGCCTATTTTAACACGTTCTCTACTGGTGATCGCTAGTGGAATTGCATTCACAGGCGGGTTACATCTTGATGGCGTAATTGATACAGCTGATGGTCTGGCGGTGCTTGATCCCCAACGGCGCTTAGAGGTCATGAAAGATAGTACAACGGGTGCCTTTGGTGTCATCGCAGCAATTGTTGTGGTGCTTTTAAAGGTGGGAGCCCTTAGCGAAATTACGGAATATCGCTGGTTGATTTTAATTTTAATGATGGGTTGGGGACGATGGGCGCAAGTGAGCGCGATCGCGCTGTATCCTTATTTAAGAGCCGAAGGCAAAGGTAGTTTTCACAAAGCCTCCTTTCAGTTTCCCCAAGATATTTTATTAGGTTGGATTAGCTTAGTTTTGATTGCAATTGGAGGATCTTTTTTACTGAATTTAGGCAGCATTCTTTTCCTATTTTTAATTGCCGGAACCGCCATTCCCTTAATTGTCAGTGCCTGGTTTAATCATCGGCTGGGCGGGCATACCGGCGATAGTTATGGTGCCGTCGTGGAGTGGAGTGAAGCGTTTTATTTATGTGTTTTAACGGTTATTTAAATCTGTCATCTGAGAGAGTGTAATCCCTACAAATTGAGGGAAGTTGGTTCGCCAATGAGTCACTTATGCTGGTTTTATAAGCGAAGCAAGACGACTGCTGGAGGTCGCAATGAAACGATTTATTCCCTTTTTATTTAGTCTTGGCGTGCTAATTACCCCACAATTAAGCGTAATGGCAAACGAAACAACAACGGAAGCCGTGAATCGGGATAACCAGCAATTGCTTTCGCGTGCTGCTCATTATCAAGCGTGGACGTTACGGGGCAACGAAGCCTTAGAAAAGGGCGAGTATGATCGCGCGATCGCGCTTTATGATCAAGCCATTGCTATTGATGGGGCTCAACCCTTAGCTTGGGAACAGCGGGGAGATGCCCTAAATCAAAAAGGTCAATATCAAGCCGCACTCGAAGCGTATAATGAAGCCCTGAATGTGTCAGAGGAAAAACAACCGCAATTGCAGGAAAAACTTGAAACCATTCGCGAAAAGCGGGCGCAACAATTACGTTAATTCTTGTTGATTAATTGGCACATTCTTGCTGTTGAGAGTTAATCCGTTGCTGTACCCGTTGAGGAATTCCTAAGATAGCGCGATCATACAATTGTTTGAATTCTCGTTCATAATGGGCAGCAACCGTAGGATTCTGAATCACGAGAACAAATTCATCATTTTGATGGTTGGCTGAGGCTGACCAATTGTGGGAACCGGTAACAACCGTTTTTTGGTCAATCACTGCAAATTTATGGTGTAATTTATCGCCTTTAGCAAGTTCAGAAACGCCTACTGTAGAAATCGGAGACGACCAAGGCTGATTATTGGCTTCTTCTTGGCAATTTCGTAATAAAGCCACTCCTAACATATCTAAACCTTCACTGTAGTAACGGTAAGCAAACCCAGAATCAATTAATCCCTGAACCGTCGCGCCCTTTTGATGGACTTTTGCCAAAGTATTCACTATTTTTTGATCAGTAAAAACAAATAAAGCCAAATTCACAGTTGTTTCCGCGTCTGCTAATTGTTGACTAATGAAACCATTACTACTTTTGATCCAGGGTTGCGTTTCCGAAAGCGGTGAAAAATGAATTTCTACTCTGCTATCACCTATTTGTAAGGGAGAAAATTCACGATTGTTTTTATTTAAACCAAACTGACTATCTTGGTTTCCCCCCACACCATCCCCCCACATTAAATTAAATTCTTCTAAGAAAATCTGGGCGAGAGGCTCACTTTTAATTATTAATAAATTATTGGCATTCCCTTGCGTATCGAGGTTATTTAAATCGCCATGAATCCCACTCAACGTAAAGTTGGCAGAAGTTGCCACCAGCATTGTTTCATCGATAACGATAAACTTGTGGTGCATTAAACCACTGCCTTTACTGCCATCTGCTGTATCATCGAGAATCGGAATTCCTGCGTTCTCTAAAATAATTAAGGCATCACGGGCTTCAATTTCGGTTGGGGTGAGCGTCCCATCTTGGTTAAGATCAATAAAGTCAAATCCTGCCTGATAGCGACTTTGATTCCGTTGCGTCATCTGAGCAACTTCACTTTGCGAATAACGACTCCAAGGACGACGATAGTTATTTTCCACCAGCACCCGCACCTCAACTCCTTCCCGCTGTTTTTCCGCTAAAGCCTGAGCAATTTTCGGGAGACGAAATTCTTGTACTGCCACCACAATACTTTCCTGGGCAGATGAAATTTCCTCAATAATAATTTGTTCTAAGTTATCTCCTGGGCGTTCTTGTTGCCGATAAGGATCGGTATAGTTTGCTCCTTGAGCATAATTGTGATTAAAGTAAGCTTGAATCAACGGATCTTGAGGAAGCGGTTGTGGGCGAATCATTTCAGTGGTCTGATTCTGACCCCTACAACTACTTAAGGTCAAGAGAAAACTGCTAACAACCGATAAGAGCAAATAGCGATTGAACATCATTTTTGCAATGAGGAAAATCAGAGGGTCTTTCTCCCTCATTCTGCCCAGGTTAATTGTTCTTTTAAACTGGATAACAGTTCCTGCATTGATTGGGGATGACCCGGTAAAATTATAGTCGCGACCTCTTTGAGGAGATCGTGAAGCGTCTTTTGTTGCAGTAACTGTTGGGGACCGGCAATGGCAATAATTGGTAAATTTTTAATGACGCTGAGTTGCCTTAAGCCTTCGATAATTTCAGAATCGGCTTCGATTCCTTCCAAATCTAATAATAAGAGATCCGCCCCTTGCTGCTGCACCTGTTGATAAACTTCTCCCCAAGAATGAGCAAGGGAACTGCGATAACCTGCCGTGGCTAAGTATTGAATGAAAGCATTTAACCACTCTGAACCAACATTATGGCAAGGGGTTTTCAGTCTTTTCCCATCTACCACAACCACATAAGGAGCAATATGCCTCGGGGGGGGATTAATGCCGGCAGCAAACTGTAACACTGACCACAGAGAATTTTGAGATTGGCTCGGATCCAGGTTAAGGCAAGGATAAACGGATAATTTCCCGATTTGATGCGCTAAGCGAGCCGTTTCTGCATCGAGACAGACAATGGGTAAGTTACACAGCGTTTCTTGTTCACTGAGCTCTTGAATAAAGTGGCGTGGGATTTTTT
>CAZBPR010000054.1:4736-18274 GCA_964493825.1 uncultured Dactylococcopsis sp. | reverse complement strand
TGGGAAAACCTAAAAGCAATCGCGATCGCGCTCATTGTAGCCTTTTTAATCCGACTTTTTATTGCTGAACCCCGTTATATTCCCTCGGACTCCATGTTCCCCACTCTTGAAGTCGGCGATCGAATTGTTGTCGAAAAAGTCTCTTATTATTTCTCCTCTCCCGAGTTTCGAGATATCATTGTCTTTAATCCGCCGGAATTATTACAAAATTTTGGCTACGAGGCGGATCAAGCCTTTATCAAAAGAGTCATTGGTGAGTCAACAGAAACCATTGCCGTCAGAAATGGCAACGTTTACATTAATGGCGATGAAATTAAGGAACCCTATATCAAAGAACCTCCCCATTATCAAATTTCTCCGATTACCGTTCCGGAAAATAAACTCTTTGTTTTAGGGGATAATCGCAACAACAGTAATGATTCTCATGTTTGGGGATTTTTGCCAGAAAAAAAAGTAATTGGTCGCGCTGTGTTTCGTTTTTGGCCACCGGATCGCATTGGTCTGATCCAGAATATAGTAGCGTCGGATGATGAGTGATGCCAGCTTTGACTAGGGTTAGCCGCCAGAACCAAAAATAATAACCCTATCAAAAAAATCAGGTATGTTCCTTACAATTAAGGTCAATGCTTATCGCCAAAAGGTGACACAAAAATAACTGTCCCTGGTTGCTGCTTGGAACTAAACGAATTGAATCACGACATAATTAATAGATGTCTTTTTACGAGGACCAATTCAATGATGTTACGCTCTCTCACCCTTAGTCTATCGGCATTGGTAGTTGCCTTTGGTAGTGTCAATTTGCCTGTCAATGCCAATCCTTTATCTTCATTTCTTCTTAATAGCAACTTAGCAGAAAATAAAGATTCGTTTTCCCGCATTTTTAACAACGGTAAAATGCAAATTAGCCAATTGAATGCTGGGGAAGCAGTTGCTCAAGCACCACAAAGTGTACCGGAAGTAATTGTCGATACGATTCCTGATGATGGTTCCTCCTCTTCTTCGAGTGGAGGAGTGGTCGTCGAGAGCGAATCTTCGACTTCCACAACCGTGGCAACCGAGCGCCGTTTTACTTGCGAATATAACAACGGTCAATACACTGTGATGTATAACCCGGAAAGCCAACCCAATGCCAGTTATCCTTGGGCCATTCCGCAGCAAATGGGAGGAAACTGGTCACCGGAAAGACGTTGTCGTGAGATTAGTCAACGGTTGGAACTTTATCGTCCGGATGGACTCTTGGAACTGCGAACAAGCGTCATGAATAATGAAGATATTGTTTGTGTTACCAGCGAAGTTGATCCCAGTTGTCGCATTGTATTTACCGTTCCCCGAGGACAAGATCCGATTGCCACGCGCGATCGCGTGTTTGATAACCTCGCAGATGCCAATGAAGGAATACAGACCCGCGGTGTCAACACCTTTACCAGTAATTCCAACTGGCGGGATTTATTACGAGGAAATGCTCGCGAAAGCGATGAGAGTATTAATCTCCGTCCCTTTTTAGATCCAGCAGATGGCGGAACTGGAGAACAATTGCGCTCAGCGAATTCCCCTTCCAGCCTCGATCCGAGCCTGTTTCGCTAAAGAGGGCGAGTCGAGTGTTGCTCGTTTTTCTCCTCAACTCAATTCTGTGGTATTTTTGAAGGGCGCGATGAATGCTGAGGTGAGCATAATCGCTGCCTCACCAGGAGAGCAACTGTATTCAAATATGGAGAGGAGAGGAATGGCTTACGAAAAAGAAGTTGCAGTGGGAATTGAAGCAGCCTTAAAGGCTGCGAAATTGTGCCAAGCTGTCCGGGCTCATCTGCCAGATCGCATTGAAAAAGCGGATCGCTCTCCGGTGACAATTGCTGATTTTGGTTCGCAAGCAATTATCTGTCAGGCGCTAGCACAAGCCTTTTCCAGGGATCCAGTAGTAGGAGAAGAAGACGCAACTGCCCTGCGTTCCCCAGAAATGACAGAACAATTGGCGCAGGTCACAGAATACGTCAAGCAAGCCATTCCGAATACGAGTACGGATGATGTGGCACAGTGGATTGATCATGGCAATGGCGAACCCAGTGAACGGTTTTGGACCCTGGATCCGATTGATGGGACAAAAGGCTTTCTCCGGGGCGATCAGTACGCGATCGCGCTGGCGCTTTTAGAAGAAGGAGAAGTCAAAGTCGGCATCCTTGCCTGTCCGGCTCTGACCTTGGATCTCGCGCCGCCACTGGATCAAGAAGGACTACTCTTTGTCGCTGTTCGCGGAGAAGGCACCCGTGTCCGTCCGTTGAGTACAGACAATTGGAATACGATTAGTGTCACTTCTCCCAATGATGAAGAACATTTGCGCTTTGTGGAAAGTGTTGAGGCAGCCCATGGCGATCAAAGTCAACAAAACGCGATCGCGCAAAAAGCGGGCATTAAAGCGCCTTCTCTCCGTATTGACAGTCAAGCCAAATACGGTGCCGTTGCCTCTGGCTCTGCTGCCCTCTATTTACGACTGCCATCACCGAAAAAGCCAGATTATCGGGAAAACATTTGGGATCATGCAGCCGGGACAATTGTCGTTGAAGAAGCGGGAGGACGCACCAGCGATATGTATGGCAAACCCCTCGACTTTTCTGTGGGCACAAAACTCTTCCAGAACCGAGGAATTGTTGTCAGTAATGGCTCTCTCCATGAAGCCGTTTTAGCTGCTCTGAGCGAGAGTTAAGAGTCACCAGAGCCATTTTTTTCCCGTTCAGAGTGGATCAAATGCCAATGAGGAGGCGCTTGATAATGTTTGCCAGTGCTTTCCTCAAAAGGAATTTTCTCTAGCGTTTCCGGATCGACTAACAAATAAGCGGAGGGATGTTTTTCCCAATGCATTGCCAGTTCCTCTGGTGTTGCAGGCAGAACTTGTTTTTGGGCGTAAAAATCCAGAGAGGGGCGTTGGTAAGCAAACGAGGTGTAAATTGGGGCTTCTTCTGGAACTTGATCGCGGATCAACATCGCAACCGGCTTCACAGGATACGCTTCATTTAACTCCCAGAGCCAATGTGAGGAACTGACGAACAACAATAACGAGACATACATGCCCCAAGTCAAAATATTAATAAATTGCTGATCCCGGCGTAACACTAAGGCACCGCTCATCCCGGTTGTTAACGCCACGGCGAGTGTAATGACGACTAACTCCTTAGTGCCTTCGTCACTGACACCAAAATAAATACTAGCTCCCAAGCCAATTCCCCCTAAAAATAGGAGTAATAGCCCCCAAAACCGAGGATAAGCCACTTCACGAGGATAACGAAAAATTTCCGTCAACATTCGGCCTCCTGCTAACGCTAGGGCAGGATAAAGCGGCAAGATGTACCAGGGCAGTTTAGTACTCATCAAGGTGATCACGAGAAAATAGACCCCACTCCACAGGAGAACTAGCTTTGACCAACTCCAGATCTGATTTTTCCAGGCGAGGCGGAGTCCCGAAAGCGAAAAAATTAACCAGGGGAGAAAATGCAATAATCGTTGTAGATAATACCAAGGCGGACCACTGTTATTATCTACAGCACGCCATAAACGGCTGAAAGACTGAGAAACAACGGCGGTTTTGACAAAGGCATCTTGGTAGTGAAGCCATTGCAACCCATACCAACTCATTACCGGCAAACACCCAATGATCAGCCCACCCCAAAAGTAGACACTCCGGAACAAACGAGGCGTATCCCAAGCGAGAAATCCGAAAGCAATCCCGCCCAATAACAAAGCCATGATGCCCTTAGTTAGGCCAATTAGGCTTAAACTAATGCCAATACCTAAACACCAACGTAAATCGCGGCGCGATCGCAGCACAGACCACATTAACAAAATTGTAAAACAAACCACTGCCCCATCCAACATCGCGAGCCGTCCCTGACGAACCAGAGGCAAGGTCGTTAAATAAATCAATGCGGAAAATAAAGCCGGTTGCCGCATCAAAAACAGCTCTTTTCCCAAGCCGTAAACCAGAGGGACTGAAACTGCCATCAACAATGCAGAAGGAAGACGGGCCGTTGTTTCATTTACTCCTCCCCACCGATAAGCAAGAGCAATTAAATCGTGAATTAAGGGCGGTTTATTGAGATAAGGTTGTTCCCACAAGGTTGGAAATAACCAGCGATCACTTTTATCGGGTGCTTGCAAAATCTCTCGCGCTACTTGGGCAACGGTTCCTTCATCCCAATCTCGAAGCGGTAACCCTCCCAAATTAATGGTAAAGACCAATAATCCTGCGAGCAAAAGCGCAATCACAAGTAAGCGTTCTGTCCAAGCATTTTGATTCCGAATGCGATTAGCCGAGCCATCCCCTGCAAAAGTCTGACGATCCATAAACTAATATGAGCACGATTATTTCTAGAGATAACACAACTGCTATTGACATTTCATGTGATAGTTCACAAGAGACAGTAACCCGTCACCCTGACGAAGCAATTATTTTTGCTGATTTTCTTTTCCTGAACTGCGATCGGGCACATGAATTTTTACAACAGACCCCGCCCCGTTCTGTGATAAAAAACGAAAAATAAATTCATTGATCAAGTATCAATTTTGTCACAAGGATGGTAAGTCATTATACCCAGCTTGTTAGGATGTAGGTGATACAATAGCGGGGTTATCCTTTGCCATTTTTAAAATCTCATCATCGCGACTCGTGATCATTTATTGATTTAATTTTTTTCTCCCCAAAAGATTTTATGGATGGATCATTTACCATTACCTTACAAATTGTAATTGCTGTTTGTGCAGGAATTACCGCCCAAGTCCTCGGAGAAACCTTTAAAGTTCCAGGTATTGTTTTTTTGTTACTAATTGGCATTGCCTTAGGTTCAGATGGGCTGAATGTGCTCCACCCTAGTGACTTAGGTTTGGGCTTAGAGGTTATTGTTGCTCTGTTGGTGGCAATTATCCTCTTTGAAGGTGGACTCAACCTCGAACTCAGAGATTTGGGACGGGTTTCTAGTAGTTTACGGAACCTCGTGACCATTGGTACTGGAATTACCCTATTTGGGGGGAGTATGGCTGCCCACTGGTTGGGAGAATTTCCCTGGCAATTAGCCTTTCTCTATGCTTCTTTGGTTGTCGTTACAGGTCCGACAGTAATTAGTCCCTTACTCAAACAAGTTGCAGTGGATCGGCAAGTGGCAACCCTCTTAGAAGGAGAAGGGGTTTTAATTGATCCGGTGGGGGCAATTCTAGCAGTTGTTGTCCTCGATACGATTCTCAATAGTGAAGCTGGGGTGATGGAGGTTTTAAATGGGCTACTCTTGCGCGGTGGGATTGGTATTGCCATTGGCTTAGTCGGCGGTGCTGCCATGGGACTCCTTTTAAAGAGACGCCTTGATTTCCTCTCAGAAGACTTGAAAAATCTGGTCGTTTTAGCTGGTGTTTGGGGATTATTTGGGATTTCTCAGATGATTCGTAGTGAGTCGGGATTAATGGCAGTGGTGTTAGCAGGGATGGTTGTCCGTTCTTTATCAGTTCCAGAAGAACGGCTACTCAGACGCTTTAAAGGACAGTTAACCATGCTTGGTGTCTCTGTCTTATTTATCCTCCTCGCTGCAGACCTCTCCCTTGCTAGTATTTTGGCCTTAGGTTGGGGGAGTGTCCTTACTGTTTTATGTTTAATGTTCTTGGTTCGCCCCCTTAGTGTTTGGGTGTGTACTCTCGGGAGCAGCCTTAATTGGCGACAAAAACTCTTTGTTAGTTGGGTGGGTCCGAAAGGAATTGTATCTGCATCAGTGGCCTCTCTATTTGCGATTTTACTAACGCAGCGGGGGATTACAGGGGGAGACTCTCTCAAAGCAATTGTCTTCCTAACCATCATGATGACAGTAGTCATTCAAGGACTGAGTGCCCGTTGGGTTGCAAGATGGTTAAAACTCACCTCTGAGGGGGTAAAAGGAGCGGTTATTATTGGTTGTAACCCCTTAGGTCGTCTCGTGGGAGAACTCTTTCAACAAGAAGGAGAATCAGTAGTGATGATTGATACCGATCCCGAAGCCTGTGAATTGGCAGAAGCGGCTAATTTAAATGTCATTCAAAGTAGCGGGTTAGATGAAACGGTTTTAGAAGAGGCGGGCATTGAATCTTTAGGTACTTTTTTGGCAACCACCAATAACGGAGAAGTGAATTTGGTGTTAGCACAAAGAGCTTTAGAGGAGTTTCAACCACCAAGAGTATTTGCTGCATTTCCCAAAAATTCTCAAGCGCGGACCCCTGCGAACAAAACAAAAGTCAACCAAGCCTTTATGTCTGAAATCCCGATCAAAATCTGGAATCAATACGTGGAAGAAGGCAAAATTAAGCTCGGTCATACCGTGTTGCGAGAAGAAGGCTTTTCTTTCCAACAAGCTCATTTGCAAGCGTTAATTCGAGCTGGAGAATTATTGCCCTTATTGGTTAAGCGTGGTGAGGCTTTACAAGTTGTCAAAGCAGATCAAGAATGGCAACCTGGCGAAGAAATTTTTTACATTCTGCATGATCCTCGCCCCAAATTACTGAAACGATTATCAGGAGGAAACTCCTCTTCTCGGCTTGCTTTAGAACGTTTAGCAGAGGTGGAGGAAGTTCCCCTGGCTAGTCCCGAAAATAATTAGTTTCAAGCTATAACCAATCAAAAAAGCTAAAGTCAAGACGAGTGGGGAAATCACCCCGAGTGCGAGGGGGCTTAAATTCAGCAGCAATCAATTCGTAGAGAACGACTTCTGGGTTGCGGTCAGTATCCAGCGTAAAGAGGACGCGATCGCGCTCGCAACCCAGGCCCGATTCTCGTTCTAAACAAACGACAGCCTCGCTATCTACTGCTCCCGCCACCAGAGAAAGATGGGTCAGTTCCCCGGCTTCATAAAACTGTTGTAGCTGCTGTGATACCTCTTGACAAAGCGACAAGGCTTCCTGATCCGATTGAAAATATTGTGCTGACCAATGAATCAAAGGTCGGGGCGTGGCATTGTCATCATTTTTAATAATAATAGTCTGAGGTGGTTGACTGCTTAAATCACAGCGAAAGACTTCTTGAGCTTGAGCACTTGAGGGAGTAAGCTCCGCTGGCTGGGCATCACTGGGTAAAATTGGACTGCTGAGGCTAGCAATGGCAATAACGGAGACAAGTGGAATTTTCATAACTATTCAGGGAAAAAGGGTTAAAAGCAGGATGACTAATCTTAACTTCTATCATGAGTGCCATCACTATTTCGTGATGTTGACCCATACCTCCCATCATAAAAAAAGTTTGTGAAAAGTTCCTGAAGATTGCTCAGTAACCATTCATCTCCTTAATTTTCCATTCTGCTTCATCCTTGCTGCTAAATTATCTTGAGCTTGGTCAAAGCTCCCAAAACTGGTATGTTAGATTTTTGTGGGGATGCTCTCCTCATCCTCCTCCTCAATTAGGTGGCGGCAGGACACTACTACTCTATAAATCAGCCTGCATTCAATAATGTACGCTAATCATAAGGATGAGTTACAAAAGGGTTTTACTAAAATTAAGTGGGGAAGCCTTGATGGGCACCCAACAATATGGCATTGACCCGACTGTGGTCAGTGAAATTGCTCAAGAAGTTGCTGAAATCGTTAAAACCGGCATTGAAATGGCGATTGTCGTTGGTGGAGGAAATATCTTTCGAGGGGTCAAAGCAGCATCTGCGGGGATGGATCGAGCAACTGCCGATTATATTGGTATGATTGCTACGGTCATGAATGCCTTGACTCTGCAAGATGCCTTAGAGCAGGTTGGGGTTCCCACAAGAGTTCAAAGTGCAATTACAATGCAACAAGTAGCTGAACCTTATATTCGGCGACGGGCCATTCGACACTTGGAGAAAAAACGAGTGGTTATTTTTGCTGCGGGTTCTGGGAACCCCTTTTTTACCACTGACACCACTGCAGCCTTACGGGCAGCAGAGATTGACGCGGAAATCTTATTTAAGGCGACGCAAGTAGATGGGGTCTATGATAGTGATCCCCACACCAATCCTGAGGCTCGTTTATTTGAACATCTCACCTATACTTATGTTCTGAGTCAGAACTTACGAGTTATGGATGGCAGCGCGATCGCGCTGTGTCGGGATAATCACATTCCTATTGTTGTCTTTAATCTCCTACAACGCGGCAACATTATGCGTGTTGTGCAAGGAGAAACTGTTGGAACATTGGTCGGAGAACCCAAATGAAATTATCAGACGTTGAAAGTAAAATGAAAAAAGCTATTGATGCGACTCAGCAGTCTTTCAATAGTTTACGTACCGGACGGGCAAATGCTTCTATACTTGACCGGGTCATGGTTGATTACTATGGTATGGAAACCCCTCTCAAATCGTTAGCAAATATCAGCACACCAGATGCGACAACCATTACTATTCAGCCTTATGACAAAGGCAGTTTGGAACAAATTGAAAAAGCGATCTCAATGTCCGATGTCGGCTTAACTCCCAACAATGATGGTGAAATTGTCCGCTTGAATATTCCTCCTCTGACCAGCGAACGTCGGCAAGAACTGGTTAAAATTGCCGGCAAATATGCCGAAGAAGGACGAGTTTCCATTCGCAATATCCGCCGCGATGCCATCGAGGAAGTGCGCAAAGCCGAAAAAAATCATGAACTATCGGAAGACGAAGCTCATGATATTCAAGAAAAAATCCAAAAATTAACCGATAAGTACGTCAGCAAAGTTGATGAATTGCTGAAAGCAAAAGAAGAAGACATCACTACTGTCTAGAGTCTCACCTTAAGATCGAAGAAGGAGGGGGTGGGAGTTGCCCAACGGTGTTTTCCTCAACGGGAGCTTCCCCAACACTCATCCCTTCTTCTACACTCTTAATCACTTCCTCTTCAATACCTAATTCTTCCAAAACAACAGTTGGGTTAGGTCGTTGGTCAATATTAATTCGTTTCACTAAAACTTGATTATCTGCAATTAACTGTCCGACCCGAACATAACGACTGGTTTGTTCGTTAGGCGCCTTTAAAATTGCTGTCACTTGATTGCCTATTTTAACGGCTCCCTGGACTTGCACGGCTCTTGCTAATTTGGGTTCGGGAGGCGGGGGGGGAGCTGGTTCTGCTGCTGGTAAATTCGGTACCGGTTCAGGAGAACCATCAGATTCAGAAGCAGGAGATTGTGGTCTTACTTCACCGTTCGGTGTTAAGGGAAACAGTGTAAACGGATCGCTACGATTCTCTCCTGGAGTCATGCCTCGTGCTTGAATAAACTCGTCTGGATCAGTTGCTGTTTTTAACCCAGCAACACTGCGAGTTGGAGCAGCTGTTTCTTCTACGGGCGCAACTTGATTGTCTTCTTCAAGATTGGCTTCTATCTCTTCTGTAGGAGATTCTTCTTCTGAGGAAGCAGTTGAGTTTGGACTGTCATTGGTTGGTTCGGTTTCAGTGCCAAAGGGAAGGAACTGGCAACTACTTAAAGACAATCCTAAAATGATTAAAAGATGGATGAGTAATGGCTTTTTCATGCTTAATTCTTCCGACCCAGTTGCTGTTGAGTATAACACCTTCGATAGATGAAGAGTCTTTGATCACAACATTTTGTTTTTCAGTAAACTGACGCCTTTTTTGAGACGCCGAGAAACTGTAACGACACTCACCCCTAATACTTCTGCAACTTCCTTTTGCGTGAGGTCATGGAGAAAGACAAACTCGAGAACCTTGCGTGTCCGTTCTTCTAAGCCAATGAGCCCTTGTTGTAATCGAATTTGGTCTTCCTGGGCCAGTTGAAAACTGCGATATTGAGTATCAGGAACTAATTCCCCAAGACTAGTGGTTTCATCTCCTTCTCCTGATCCCATAGGCATATCTAGACTTAAGGGTTCCCGATTTTTAGCAGCAAGTTTTACTTCTTGCCATTCCTTTAGGGAAATATTAAGTTTGAGAGCAATTTCACTGTCAGTTGGTTCCCGTTTTAATTCTGCTCGCAATTTATAGGTGACTTTGGTCGCTTGTTGTCTGAGTTCTAACCAACGTCTTGGGATTTTGACAGATGTGCTGCGATCGCGCAAATAGTGTTGAATTTCACCACGAATATAGGGAACGGCAAAGGAACTAAAGGCATTTCCTTTCGATAGCTCAAACCGCTCGATCGCGCGAATTAAGCCCATACAACCGACCTGAATCAAGTCTTCATAACTTTCATTACATTGGTTGACCCAATGATGAGCCTCTTTGCGAACTAAGCCAATGTTGAGTTCAACAATCTGATTCCGAATTTTCGGACTTTGATCACTTTGGTAAATCCTTAGTAACTCCAAGCTACTTTGTTTCAGGTGTCCAGAAGTCAAGGCAGGCATCGTTTTTCACTCCAGGGATTCGCTTGTAAATGTATTTGTATCGGTTTACGATCACTTTAAGTAAAGATTTTTGAACTAGAAATCAGCAACTGATTCAATAGACTTATTCTGTTACTTGTCTAATTCTAGTGTGATCTGAAAAGGAAGACAACAGTATTTTCACGCGCATTTGTATGGTCAAAACAAGCACTTAGCTTCATCAATTCTTGGTGTTAAAGGGGTTTGAAGCTTATTGTAGTTTAAAATCACAATAATTTGTGACTTATTTTTTATTAAGATTTTCTGAGATCATCTAATTTTTGTCGAATTGCTTGCATATCTTGCCACATTAACCACTTGGGCTTTCCCCTTTCGCGCGAAGGGTTTCTCAACAAATAAGCAGGATGAAAAATTGCCATTGCCAAATAACCTTCCCACTCTAACCATTGGCCGCGAATTTTGCTGATTCCTCTTTTTTCTCCCGTCAATCCTTTCAAAGCAGTTGCACCGGTAAACAGAATAATTTTGGGATTGACAAGATTAATTTGCTCCAACAAATAAGATTTACAGGCATTGATTTCTTTGGTCGAGGGGTTTCGATTTTGGGGCGGGCGGCACTTGACAATATTAGAGATATAAACATCTTCTTCCGGACTCAATTCAACCGAAGCAAGAATTTTATCGAGTAACTGTCCTGATTTACCGACAAACGGCAAACCCTGCTCATCTTCGCTTTGCCCTGGGGCTTCACCAATAACCATGACATCTGCTTGGGGATTGCCTCGACTAACAACGACTTGAGTACGAGTTTGAGCAAGGTCACAACGCTGGCACTGGCGACAATGGTAAGCCAGTTCATCAAGATTGTTGTAGGTTTTCGGAAGAATCGGCACTTGAGGATCAAAGGGAATACGCTCCCACTGTTGTGCAGAGATAGAGGGAGGATTCTCGAAAAGGTTAGTTTGTTGAGAGTCACTCATTTTTAATCCGGCAAAAAAACACGGCTAAGATTAAGCCGTGATCATTTTATCCTAATTCAGATTAATTCATTATTGGTGTGTTACCTGCTAGCAATACTAAGTGCGATTGGATTGTACATTGCGCACCCGTTGCGCTAAGAATAAGACACCGTAAACAATTGTCAGATAGGAAATAGCAAGAACAGGGATTAGGATTGACATATTCATGATGAGTGGTTGTGAGGAGTGGACAGTTAATTAAGAGTCTGCTAACTCTTTCCCTTTGGCGAGGCTAATGCTTACAATAGTCTTGACCAGCAATTAGATTAAACAAATAAACCTATTTCCAGCCCTTGCGAGCATTCGGGACTCACCGGAGCTGTAAAATAGCTTTTATTCTTTCCCCACTTTTCCCGGCTAAGACTAAGGCTATAGCCAATTGCTTTGATAACCAAGCCTTACACTTGCCAATAGAGCTTTATAAAAGCTCATGCGGTGACTCGCCGTTAAGAAAAGCTTTAGCTACTTTTAAAACTCAATTCAACAAACTAGCTTTAGGTTTAAGTTTTATTTAAACCTCAATCTAAGATTAGCACAATTCTAAGAGGAGATCACGCGAATTTTTAGTTTCAACCAGCAATTTTGATCAAATCCTCAAATTCAGTGCCCAAAAGGGAAAGAACGCAAAACAAGTCAATTTTTCTTGTCGCCATTGTTTTCATGTCGGTAAAGCTTAGATTAGAATTGTTATAAAGATATGTAAACATTTATCTACTACTGCGCCAGTTATAGGCTTACCGATGACCTCTGTAACATCCTTATTTGCTCCTGTTGATGAAGACCTGCGCTTATTGACAGATAACCTAAAACAACTCGTTGGAGCGCGTCACCCCATTCTTGGTGCGGCGGCAGAACATTTATTTGGTGCTGGCGGAAAACGCTTACGCCCTGCCATTGTCTTGTTAGCGTCCCGAGCAACGATGGTCGAACAAGACCTAACATCCTATCATAGACGTTTGGCAGAAATTACGGAGATGATTCATACCGCCAGTTTAGTTCATGATGATGTGGTGGATGACTCAGAAACCCGCCGGAATGTGGCAACCGTTAATAGTTTATTTGGCAATCGGATTGCCGTACTGGCGGGAGACTTTCTCTTTGCTCAATCCTCTTGGTATTTAGCAAATTTGGATAATTTAGTGGTGGTCAAACTGCTATCTGAGGTCATTCGCGATTTTGCCGAAGGTGAAATTCGTCAGGGATTGAGTCAGTTTGATGTGGAACTATCGATTACGGATTATTTAGAAAAGAGTTACTATAAGACAGCCTCTTTGATTGCCAATAGCGTAAAAGCTGCAGGCGTGCTCAGTGGGGTCTCTCCCGAGGTGTGTGAGCAACTCTATCATTATGGTCGGAATTTCGGTTTAGCGTTTCAGATTGTGGATGATATCCTTGACTTTACGGCAACAAGTGAAGTCCTTGGCAAACCAGCTTGTTCGGATCTCAAAAGTGGGAATTTAACCGCACCGGTGCTCTATGCCTTTGAAGAAAAGCCGGAATTAAAAGATTTAGTAGAAAATGAGTTTACGGGCGAAGGCGAGTTAGAGCGCGCGATCGCGCTCGTGAAAGAAAGTAATGGGATTGAGCGGACACGACAATTGGCTGCTCAACATAGCAAAATCGCCGTAGAATGCCTGGATAAAGCCCTCAAAGATTCTGCTTCTACCCAAGCGCTGCGAGAACTGGCAGATTATATCTTACGACGATTGTATTAAGAATTGCTCGACAAGTGGTCTATAATTGCTCACGAGTTAGTATTTAACGTTGAAGCTTTGCCTTATCGTGGTTAGTTGAGGGTGAATGGCAAAATTATCTCGTGAATTGTATCGCTATTTTTGTGAAGAAGAGAGAGCCGCACAAGTTGATTTAGCTGACTTCTTAGAAATAACAAAAGAACGCATTTTTGGCTTTTTATTTGTTCTTCTTTCTCTCCCGTCTGCACTTCCCGTTCCAGCGCCCGGTTATTCGATTCCTTTTGGTGTGGTGATGTTTTTACTAGCCAGCCAAATGGTGTTCGGGGCACAAGAACCTTGGCTTCCGCAACGGGTTCGTTATCATCAGTTAGATTTAAAACAAGTGCAAGGTTTTATTAATAAAGGAGTTCCTTGGCTGCAGCGTTTAGAAAATCTATCTCGTCCTCGTTTGAGCTATATTTGCACGAGTTTCGGGGGTCGTGTCATTTTAGGAAGCGCGATCGCGCTGATGTCAATTTCGATGATGATTCCGATTCCGGGAACCAATA
>CAZBPR010000054.1:4293-4726 GCA_964493825.1 uncultured Dactylococcopsis sp. | reverse complement strand
CATTTTTATTATTGGTTTTGGGTTACAAGAAGATGACGGGGCGATTTGTTTAGCTGGATTAGTCGTGTGTTTCCTTGCCTTGATTGTTGTCTCAGGAATTTTGATTGGTGGGTTTAGTCTCATTGATTATCTCAAAGAGAGTTTGACTAATTAATAGTAGGTTTCCCTGCTAACCGATTCGTTTTACAATCAGGGTCGAATCGTCCAGAAAAAACTCACCATGACACCTCAATTCCTAAAGCCAAGACAAGTGGCTATTCTTCTAATTTCCACCTTGATCATGTTGTTGATTACAATTGTGCCGGCTGCACCGAGTTGGGCGCAAACGCAGTCCTCTGCACTCGAACAAGGGATGACAGCTTATCAACAAGGGGACTATCAAACGGCAGTTGAAGCGTTTGAGCAAGCAATTAATAACGATCCAGCAGCAGAA
>CAZBPR010000054.1:702-4283 GCA_964493825.1 uncultured Dactylococcopsis sp. | reverse complement strand
TATTATTTTCGAGGCGTTAGTTATTTAGAATTGGGAGAACTTGACAAAGCCATTGCCGATCAAACGCAAGTAATTGAGCTGAATCCAGAGAATGCCGGTGCTTACTATGATCGCGCTTTGGCACATACTCAACTGCGTCAGTATGAAAAAGCCGTCGCTGATTATGATCGCGCACTTGAGCTGAAACCCGATCAAGAGCGAATCTATCTCAATCGGGGAATTGCTCATGCTCAACAAGGAAAATTAGAAAGCGCGATCGCCGATTATAACCAAGCCCTAGACTTAAATGCTGATTTAGCAGATGCTTATGCCAATCGCGGTGTCACTCGGGCGGCGATGGGCGAAAAAGAGAGCGCGATCGCGGATTTGGAAAAGGCAGCTCAATTATATCAAGACCAAGGGAACCAACCACTGTATGAAACCGTACAAAATACCATCGACAAATTAGAGTGAGGAGGTAATTTTCGTTCCCGCTTCAATACGTTCGGAGGGATAAAGAATGACTTGTTCTCCTTCCTCTAAGCCAGACTTGACCTGTGCTGCAAGGTTATTCCGTTGTCCAATTTCAACCGGAATCCGTTCTGCTTTGCCATCTTCTGCGGTGAAAATACACCAGCCCTGTTCGCAGCGAAATAAGGAACTAATGGGAATTTGTAAGATATCTTCTTGTTCCCAGACAACAATTTGGGCTTCCACGCGGTATTGATCGCCTAAATGATTGGGGATGTCAACAAAATCAATAATGATATTGACGCGCTGTTCTTCTACACCAAGGGCTGATACTTTCGTAAAGGCTGCCGGTTCAATTCGTCTCACGGTTCCCACTAACGGCTCATCGCCTCCCCACTGTTCGATTAAAACGAGATCGCCGCGCTCAATTTGAGTCGCATCAGTAGAAAGCACATCAACAACCAGTTCGAGATCTTTGGGATTACCGAGTTCTAACAGCGATACACCCGCTTCCACATACTGTTCACTTTTTTGATGAATGCGTAACACTTGACCATTCGCAGGGGAGTTAATATTAGTGCGTTGGGCGCGATCCGTTCGTTCTGCGAGTTGAGCTTCTAAACTCCGAATTTGTGAATCATACACCCTGAGGAGATAGTCCGGATCTTGTTGTTCGGCTTGTAATTCTTCCCGACGCGCTTGTGCCCGTTTGAGTTCAGCTTGGGCGCGATTGAGGTCTTGTTGGGCAACGGCTAAACTTTGCGCGATCGCGGTTTCATTGAGTTGGGCGGATTCTAGGGCTTGTTGTGAAATTGCGCCTTGTTGGCGGAGAAATTTCGCTCTTGCGCGATCGTGTTTGGCTTGTTGCAATCGCGCTTGTAGTTCTTGGATGACTGCTTTTGAGGCAGAAATCTGACTTTCTGTGGCGGAAATATTTGCCTCGGCTTGAGTTAGGGCAGCACTTTTAGGTCTGAGAGTTGCAACCCCGGATTTTTCGGCTTTGAGACTTTCAATTTCAGCGAGTAGAGATTGCACTTCACTGTCGAGAATCAGCGGATCAATTTGAGCAATGGTTTCGCCAGCAGTAATGGTATCGCCTTCATCTAATTCAAGACGCTGCAAATAGCCAGCAACGGGCGAAGAAACCACATACCGATCGCGCACTCGGGTTTCCCCTTCTTCTGTAATGGTTACGGAGAGTTCTTCCCGTTTAACAGTTGCAACATCGACTACAATCGGACTGGGACGAAAGAGGAAGAACACAGCACCGGTTATGCCTAACCCACCGAGAATATAAAGCCAAGGTCGCAATCGAAAGCGTTTTTTGGGGGGAGTGACACCATTTTCTGAGCTTTCTTCAGAACGGAAAAAGTGAGGACGTAACTGAGACAGTTTCATGATACTGGGGGGATTGAACCACTTCAGAAACAGAGGATCAGTGGAGTTGTTAGTAGTTCTCAGACAGGTAAAATAAATAAATTCTGAACCTTATATTCCTTATACTATTTCTGAAAACGATTCGACAAAATGAACCACAGAGTCACAGAGAACACAGAGAATGGAAGCACTTGGACTATTACTTCCAATCTGAGAGATGCCATGATTTGTTAATGTACTTCCCAAAGAACAAAGCACCAAGAACAGATATAGCGCTACGCGCTGGGGAAAGAACAAGGAGAAAGGGGAAAGGTAAGCCATGAGTTGGTTTGTGGATTTTGATTTGTCCTAACCTGAATGAGTAGTGCTATAACATCTACTGACATATTTTGTAACTCAACCGACTAAGCAACGCTATAGTTTAATTTTATAGCGGTAGCTATTTGTAATTTGGAAAAGATAAAGCTACAGTTGAAGTTTTTCAACACTTTGTGTCCTTTGTGTCTTTGTGGTTAATTCTATGGAAAGTCTTCCTAGCAGTGAGTTTTACAACTGCTCACTCTCGGGTTTTGAGAACTGCAATTAAATCAAGTTTTTGGAGTTGACGATAAATGATGAAACCAGAAATTAGACCCGCAATGATCACGGTGATGGTGGTGAAACCATAAGTGGCGCGACTAATGACGAAGGGCAAGCGATACAATTCCGAATCATAGGCTTTGACCATTAAAGCAGATAACCCCAGACCAAAGCCAATACCAACGGGAATGGCAAACAGGGTAAGAATCGCTTGTTCTCCCAATAAAATCAGAGCAATTTCAGTTTGCGTAAAGCCCATAATCCGGAGACTGGCTAACTCCCGCCCTCTTTCAGAAAGGGCAATGCGAGCAGAATTATAGACAACGCTAAAGGTAATGATGCAGGAAAAGATCACGAGAATTCCCGTCATCATTTGCATATTTTCCCCCATATCAGCCTTCCGTTAATTTCAGCGCGTCCCGAAAGGAAACGCCTTCAATAACAGGGGTTTGTTTTAATTGATGGTATAGCTTGTCTTCTTGTGCCTGATCAATAATCGCATACGCCCCGGAAATTGTCCGACCTTCGCGCATCATCTGGTTTAAAGCATCAAGATTCATGTAAGCGGATAACCCAACCATTTCATCCACTAAGCCCGTCACTTGGATTTGTCGTTTGGGTTGTGCCCCTTCTAAGACTTCCACCTGCACAAAATCGCCCGGTTGTAGATGGAGAATTGCTGCGAGTTTATTGGTTAAGACTAACCCATCTGGGGGTAAAGGAACTTCATGCAATTGCCGATCAATGAGTTGGCGCAATTCCCCTGCTAGGGGTAAGCCAGTAATTGCAAGACGATGTTGATAATGCTGGTGGCGCAGACGGGCGGGAACCATCCGAAATTCTTCCGCATAGAGGATTCCAGGGAGATGATTGAGGTCATATAGACTGCGTTGAGAACGGGGTTGATTGAAAATTAAGGTGACATCCTCACGCTGGATCACTTGAAACTGTACTGTCATGAGCCAATCTAGGGCATCTCGTAAATAAAACCCGGTAAGGAGAATCGCCACAGAAACAGCAATGCCTAAAATGGATAAACCCGCACGAACGGGGCGACGTTCTAAGTTGCGTAAGATAATCCGTCCGGCGGGAGAAAAAAACTGTTGTAAGCCTAATTGTTCGATGAGAGTGGGACGAAAAGTTGCGGGGGGTTCGGGTCGCATTAATTTTCAATC
>CAZBPR010000054.1:0-692 GCA_964493825.1 uncultured Dactylococcopsis sp. | reverse complement strand
GGGCGGGGGGAAGCGCGATCGCGCTGCGAACTGCCATTAAACCGCCAACACAAGCTGCCCCACCACTGACCAATAAGGCAGCAACCACTAACGGGAAACCGGCTTCGTAACGCAATAAGGGGAAGTGGAAAAAATCCGTATAGATTTGCGTTAAGCCGTATCCCAGTTGCAATCCTAATCCGACTCCTAAAATGGCCCCAGCACTGAAGACAACCAGCATAAACTTGAGGTAGTGCCATCCGACTTGACCGTTGCTGTAACCAAAGGCTTTGAGCACTGCAATCTGTTGTCGTTGCGTGGCAATGAGGCGAGAGAGCAAAACGTGCAATAAAAAAGCAGCGATCGCGAGAAAGAGAGTGGGCAGAATCGTCGCGGAAACTTCTAAACTTTTGATTTCATCACTAATAATCCGATGCGACACTTGATCGTCTCTGCCATATGCCCCTAATCCACCGTAGGGATCGAGCAAATCGTCTAATTGCGCAATCACAGCCGTTTCATTTGCATTCGGGGTTAAGGTCAGCGCAACGCTATTAAATGCGCCATCAAGATCAAACGCATTGGCTAAAGCGCTTTCATTCATCCAAATAATCCCAAAGCGTCGATCATCCGGATAAAGACTCCCCGCACCCGAAACCGCATAAACATATTCAGGAGAAAGGGCAATGCCTGAGATTTGTAAGGCTTGCCAG
>CAZBPR010000053.1:0-18510 GCA_964493825.1 uncultured Dactylococcopsis sp. | reverse complement strand
GATCGTAGTACCATCGGGAGGATGGGAATTAACGCTTGAGGAGCTAGTTGTGAGACTAGGATAGCACCGCGAATAGCACGTGCGCCCAAGAAGTCACCAAGCGTGGCACTCCACTCATATACTTGTCACACCAGAAGCGCAATTAGAGGCGAAAGCCAGGCGCTTCTTAGGTGTGTTGGTCTCGATTCGTAGCTACGGTTTGAAAAAAGTTAATATATTCACAGTGTCCGTGAGGAAAGATGACATTTAAGTTAAGCGGATCGGCGGTGTCTCCTGGATCAGTGGGCAGTTCTACGACTGCTTGTTCTCCCGTTGCAGTGGTTTCAATTTGAACGGGCTTCCGATTTTTGACTTCCCCACCACTGCTGTCAATATAAACCACAATATTTTGGGGATGAATATCCTGAATTAATTGCAGAAAAGCGCGATCGCTGCCCCCCCTTTTGGCTTCTAACTTACCATTGACCTCGGTTACGCTACTGTTAACCGTATCGCCGACTCCCACCATAATCGGCATTAAATTGGGATCAAAATTATTTTTAACTAATGCCAGTAATTCTGAATAATCATTGGGTGCATTGCGAACATTAAAAGTTTCTCCTAACGGATAATTGCCAGTTCGTTGATAGTAATACCGATTGAGAATCGCTAACACCCCTGCTTCTTTAATTGCCCCGCGAATCATGAATTGAAAATCCGTCGTTCCCGAATCATTTTCTGCTACTGGACGAAGAATTTCTTTGCCCTGTTGATCTCGTCCTAAATTAGGCGCATAATGAACAAAAAAGGAATTGTTTAACCCTTCTGTTTCGGCTTCAGTTAGTAAAGTTTCCATTAATTGCTGCATTGTTGTTTGTAAGGCTGCATAATTTTCTGGTGACGCTTTTAATTTGTCGTATAATGTATTGAGATTAGCGGTGGGAGACGCCATATTATCTAAAACGGAAGCTTCAATCCCTTCCTCAATTTCAAGAGCAGATAGCGAAGTTTCTTGTTCCTCAAAAAAACTCTCTAATGCGTGTTTAATTCTTTGTGGAACTTGTGCTAAAAACGTGAGCTCTTTTTCCGTTACACCGGGGTGAGAGATATGACCGGCGCGATCTTGCCATTGTACCCCTCCTGCACCTAAGCCAGGCAGATAAAGCGCATTTTTTTTTACAAAATCAGCATCACCAAACGCCCGTTCAATAATGGGATTGACGCCACGTTTTCCTATATGTTCGCCATTGGTCAGGACATAAAAATGTCCGGCTAAGGCTTTTGTAGCTTTGATATAATTGGGGTCGATAGTACGGGTTAAGGGGTCTTTGACTAATCCCATGCAAACACCATCTAAGTCTTGAATAATTAGAATATTTTCATGATTGATTAAAATATCAGCAAGTTTTTTATGATTCAAAGAAGGAGTATTTTCCTTTAAAAGCGGATGGAACATAAACGAATGACGAATGACTAATGACGAATGACTAATGACGAATGACTAATGACTAATGACTACTTTACCTTTGCTTTCTCAAATTAACTTGAATATCTTCCATTAATCGGCGATTAGCGGCTAACAAATCAGCAATTAAGCCAAACACCCAAAGTTGAAATCCAATTAAAATTAGAATTGCCGTTAAAATTAGGCTGGGAATACGAGTTCTTTCCGTTCCCATAATGAAGAAAAATAACCAGCGTACTCCCAAAAGAAATCCTAAGCTAAATGGTACTGATCCGATCATGAGAAAGAAGCGCAGCGGTTTATATAACATAAAAATGCGAAGAATGGTTGTCATTGACCGCAGCACATAAGTCGGTGTACTTTTAACTAGACGAGAGGGTCGTAAATCGTGATTAACTCTCACGGGAATAGAGACGATTGCCATCCCTTTTTGTCCCGCTTGAATGATGGTTTCGAGCGTGTAGGTATAGTTATCAAAAACATTGATTTGTAATGCTGCTTCACGGCTAAACGCACGAAACCCACTTGGGGCATCCGGAATATTCGTATTACTGGCTAAACGCACCACATAGCTGCCCAAGCGTTGCAAGCTTTTCTTAATCGGAGAAAAATGAGGAATCTGGGTAATCGGTCGTGCTCCCACGACAATTTCGGCTTGTTTTAATAAAATTGGTTCAATAAGATGGGGAATATCAGCAGCACAATACTGGTTATCCGCATCCGTATTCACAATAATATCTGCTTCTGCGGCTAAACTAGCACTTAAGCCACTCATAAAGGCTTTGGCTAGACCTTGATTTTTCGGATGACGAACAATATGGTCAACCCCACTCGCTTTTGCGACTTCTACAGTTTGATCGCGGCTACCATCATCAACAATGAGCCATTCAATTGTGTCAATACCAGGGATTGTGCGGGGCAAATCCGCTAAGGTCGCACCTAAAGTGGCTTCTTCGTTGTAACAAGGGATTTGTATAATTAGTTTAGTCAATAAACTCTCCTCACTGTAATTTTACAGTTACACTCCTGATCAAAGCGCGATCGCGCGATCGGCGTCAAGATTAATTCTTCCCCAGGGAAGTAGCAACAAATCCAAGATTTACCCATAGTAGTTTGCGAAGTTGTAAGCAACAAGGAATGATTGATGTCTGAGTTAGTGCAAGCTGTCCTCGAAAGCAAAGAAAGAACCGATTTACGCGATTTTATCGACCTCCTGCGTCGTGAAGGATCTCATCGCTATCTCCTCCGGAATGATATCCTCAATGCCTTTTCTACCTTTTGCCAAGATCAGGAAAAAAATACTGATTATGCGAGAAACTCAGCATTAGGTCGCCTCATTTACTACACCCAAGAACTGATTTTAGAATACGAAAGCCTTTATCTGATTATTCGTCCCCAAATTGCCAAACAAGAAAGCTACCGCATTGTGGATGATTTAACGGTGGAACCCCTGACCACGCAAGAATTATTAGATGTGCGCGATCGCTATGTGAACCACTATCATCCTGAGGAAGGGGATGTTTTTGAGATCGACTTTCAACCCTTCTACGACTACTCTCCGATCATTAAAGACTCTAAAAATATTGGACGCGGGGTGGATTTCCTGAACCGCTATATGTCCAGTAAACTTTTCCAAGACCCCAATCAATGGCTCACCGCCGTTTATAATTTCCTCAGTCTTCATAGTTATAATGGCATTACGCTTCTGATTAACGGGCGGATTAAAGATCAGCAGCAGCTGTCTACTCAAGTCAAACGGGCTCTCGAATTTGTCAGTGACCTTCCTCAAGATAAGCCCTACGAAGACTTCCGATTTGACTTACAAGATCTTGGACTTGAACCGGGTTGGGGAAATACCGCTGGGCGCATTCAAGAAAGCCTAGCCATTTTGGATGAACTGATTGATTCTCCCGACAATCAAGGACTAGAAGCCTTTCTCTCTCGTATTCCCATGATCTTCAAGATTGTTCTGGTCTCCGTTCATGGTTGGTTCGGGCAAGAGGGCGTTTTAGGACGACCGGATACTGGGGGGCAAGTGGTTTATGTTTTAGACCAAGCCCGCAGTTTAGAAAAACAACTCGAAGAGGACATTGAATTAGCAGGATTAACCAATTTAGGGGTTAAGCCGAAAGTCATTATCCTCTCTCGCCTCATTCATAATAATGACGGTACCCGCTGCAATGAACGATTAGAAAAAGTTAATGGTACGGAAAACGGTTGGATTTTGCGAGTTCCATTTCGAGAGTACAACCCGGAAGTGACCCAAAATTGGATTTCTCGTTTTGAAATTTGGCCGTATCTCGAAACCTATGCCATTGATGCTGAAACCGAAATTTGTGCGGAACTTGAAGGAAAACCTGATCTGATTATCGGCAACTATTCTGATGGCAATTTAGTAGCGTTTCTGTTAGCGCGTCGTCTCAACATTACCCAGTTTAATGTTGCCCATGCTTTAGAAAAATCAAAATACTTGTTTAGTAACCTCTACTGGCAAGATTTAGAGCCGAATTATCATTTCTCAATTCAATTTACTGCTGATTTAATTGCCATGAATGCTGCCCAGTGTATTATCAGCAGTACCTATCAAGAAATTGTAGGGCGACCCGATAGTGTGGGACAGTATGAATCCTATCAAAACTTCACGATGCCTGATCTCTACCACGTTGTTAATGGGATTGAACTGTTTTCGCCGAAATTTAATGTGGTTCCCCCTGGCGTTAACGAAAATATTTACTTCCCTTATACGCAGCAAGAAGATCGAATTCCCAACCGCGTGGATCAGGTCAAAGACTTATTATTTTACAAAGAAGACGACTCTCAAGTCTTTGGTAAACTAGAGAATCCTCAAAAGCGTCCCTTGTTCTCGATGGCTCGTTTAGATCGGATTAAAAACCTAACCGGATTAGTCGAATGTTTTGGCAAATCTCCTCAACTGCAAGAACACTGTAATCTGATTTTGGTGGCAGGAAAACTCCATACGTCTGAAACGACAGATAGTGAGGAACGGGAAGAAATTGAAAAAATGTATCGCCTCATTGAGGAATACAACTTGCATGGAAAAATTCGTTGGTTAGGGGTACGACTGCCAAAAAGCGATTCTGGGGAAGTGTATCGGGTAATTGCCGATCATGAAGGGATCTTTGTGCAGCCTGCTTTATTTGAAGCCTTTGGCTTGACCATTTTAGAAGCGATGATCTCGGGTTTGCCCACCTTTGGTACCCAATTTGGGGGTCCTTTAGAGATTATTCAAGACCAAGTCAATGGCTTTTATATTAATCCCACCAATTTAGAAGAAACTGCCCAAAAAATTCTTGATTTCGTGGAAAAATGTGACGTTAATCCCGAACTCTGGCACGAAATTTCCCAAAAAGCAATGCAGCGGGTTTACACCAGTTATACTTGGAAAATTCATACCACAAAACTACTCTCTTTAGCCCGGATTTATGGCTTCTGGAATTTCACCTCCAAGGAAAACCGAGAAGATATGTTGCGCTACATTGAATCTCTGTTTTATCTGATTTACAAGCCCAGGGCAAAAGTGTTGTTAGAAGAACACGCTAGACGGTAAAGAGTGAACTCGCATTGAGACATCATGATTACAGAAAGGGTGAAGGAGCAACGGATTGAAACCTTCCTTGTTCTGTTCACCCCACTCAAACGAGAAATTTTGTTTTTTCCCATCCTACTCTCCTCTACTCTTTAAGAGTGAATCACGGGGGGCAAAGCTCTGAATTTCTTGGAGTTTTTGATAGAGTTCTTTTTCTTCTGCTGTTGGTTCTGGAGGCACAACAATCTGAATCTCAACAAGTTGATCCCCCCGTTCTCCATCCACAGGATAACCTTTATTGGCAAGCCGCAAACGCTGACCTGATTTAATTCCCGCAGGAATCGACATTTCCACTAAACCATCTAAAGTCGGAACTTGGATCGCACTCCCTAAAACTGCTTCACTAGGACTGACGGGAATGCGACAGAAAACATCTTTATCTTTAAGCTTAAACAAGCAGTGAGGAGCAATAGTAATTGTTAAATATAAATCACCGCCACCAATCCCTTGCCCCCGTAAACGCATCTGTTGACCATCAATCATTCCCGACGGCATATCAATTTCTAAGGAACGCCCATCTTCAAGACGAATTCGCTCTTTGCCACCGCGATAAGCTTTGTCTAGAGGGAGTTTTAACCTTGCTTCTACATCACGGGGACGTTCTGTTTCTGAACGAGTTGGGTCGGTTGGGGCTTTATAAGCTGTTTTGCGTGTTCCGGGACGATACGTACTTCCCTCATCGCGAGGTACCCGGCGCGAAGATTGAGAAGGAGTTTTTCCGGTTTGACGTTGCGTTTTTTGGCGAAAGGTTTGTTCCACAAAGCGATTGAAGTCTGATCCATAGCGACCATTTTCAGTAGATGCAGGACTCCGACGCGTTTTAGGATTCGAGGCTTGACTACGACGGCGACTTTTCGGGTTGCGGCTATTAATTAATTGATCGTACTTTTGTCGTTCTTCGGGATCACAAAGTACATCATAGGCTTCAACCAGATCCTTGAAGGTTTCTTCAGCTTGTTTGTCTCCTGGGTTGAGGTCAGGATGATATTTGCGAGCCAGGCGACGATAGGCTCGCTTGATTTCTTCCACTGTGGCATCAGGGGAAACATCTAAGAGTTCATAATAATTGGGAAGATTTTGCATAATTGAGACAAGCGACTTGCTGACCCTTAGTTAACTTTAAAACCAATCATCGTCTTCTTCATCCCAATCATTTTCATATTCAAAGGGACGGCGACGAGAGGAACGGCGTGGCGGGCGACGCTCATATTCATCCTCTTCATAGTAATCTCGTTCATAGCGAGGACGACTTCTGGGGCGAGAATTCATGGATTCACGGCGGTAGGGGGGGATGCGGTCGTCTTCTTCATCCCCAAGGAAGGTGCGTTTGATCGAGCCGAATAAATCATCTTCTTCATCTTCGTATTGCAAACGCACTTCTCGATTCAGTTCATATAAGGCATCTTGTAGGTCGGCTTGAGCGCGATCAATGCCTCGTTCATCATCACGGGCTAAGCTTTCTCTTAATTCTTCAATCAGAGCTTCGATGCGACGACGATAGTAGCTGGCGAATTGGGTACCAAAGTCGAGAGCAACTTCTTTGAGACGCCGCTGCGCACTATCAGCGAGGGCTTCGGCACGGTTGCGCTTTTCAACCCGTTCCTTGCGTTCTTGGTCAATGCGGCTATGTTCTTCAGCATCCTTCAACATCCGATTAATTTCGCTTTCGGAGAGGGTAGAAGCGCCCTGAATGGTTACACTTTGCTCACGCCCAGTGGTTTTATCCATGGCAGTGACATTCAAGATGCCATTGGCATCTAAATCGAGGGAGACCAGGATTTGTGGAACCCCTCGTGGGGCGGGGGGAATGCCAGTGAGCTTAAAGCGCCCAAGGGATTTATTCTCGGCTGCCATTTCCCGTTCTCCTTGCAAGACATGAACCTCTACCATAGTTTGGTTATTTTCACTGGTAGAGAAAACGTCGGAACGGCGGACAGGAATGGTGGTGTTGCGAGGGATCAGTTTTTTCATAACGCCGCCGATTGTTTCAATCCCGAAAGACAGGGGACTGACGTCTAAGAGAAGGACATCTTTGACTTCTCCAGCAAGAATTCCCGCTTGAATCGCAGCCCCCACGGCAACGACTTCATCTGGGTTGACGTTTTGGTTGGGTTCGCGCCCGATTAAGTCGCGTACCATATTTTGCACCATGGGAATCCGGGTTGATCCACCCACTAAAACCACTTCGTCAATGTCGGAGGGACGCAACCCAGCATCTTTAAAGGCTCGTTTTAAGGGACGACGTAAGCGTTGCATGAGATCGGCACAAAACCCTTCAAACTGCGATCGCGTGAGTTGGGTTTCAATATGCTTGGGACCATTTTCACTGGCAGTAATGAAGGGTAAGTTAATTTCAGTGGTTCCCACTCCAGACAGTTCAATTTTTGCCTTTTCCGCGGCTTCGGAAAGGCGTTGCAGCGCTTGCCGATCGCGCCGCAAGTCAATTCCTTCTTGCTCTAAAAACTCCTCGGCCAGCCAATTGACAATCTTTTCATCAAAATCATTGCCGCCGAGTTGCGTATCCCCACTAGTGGCTTTCACTTCAAAGACGCCATCACCGACTTCCAAAATGGAAACATCAAAGGTGCCCCCGCCTAAATCAAAGACGAGGACGAGACTATTTTCTTCTTGATCCAGTCCATAGGCTAAAGCGGCAGCGGTGGGTTCGTTGAGAATCCGTAAAACGTCTAATCCGGCAATTCGTCCGGCATCTCGCGTCGCTTGCCGTTGCGAGTCGTTAAAATAGGCAGGAACAGTAATCACCGCTTCGGTGACTGGTTCTCCCAGGTAGCGGCTGGCATCTTGCACTAATTTCTGTAAGATGCGCGCTGAAATTTCTTCTGGGGCAAATTCTTTTTTCAACCGGGGACACCGCAATTTGACATTCCCCGCATCATCGCGACGAATGGTATAGGGAACTCGTTTGCTAGCAGGGCTTAATTCAGCATATTTCCGTCCAATAAAACGTTTAACGCCAAAAAATGTGTTCTGCGGGTTGAGAACAGACTGTCGCCGTGCCATTTGACCGACTAAAAGTTCCCCATCTTTGTTAAAGCTAACGACAGAGGGGGTTGTCCGTGTTCCTTCCGCGTTGGCGATGACCAATGGTTTCCCGCCCTCGGTTATAGAAACAACTGAGTTAGTGGTGCCTAAGTCAATCCCGACAACTCTCCCCATGAATTTGGTTTCTCCTTTTTGGGTTTCCCCTGACAATCATCTACAATCTGAACTGATCCAGTTCGGCTTATATTGTATCGAATTGTTGAGCATTCGCTGCTGACGAATGGGGCAATTTTCCAGTCAGCATTTCTCTTCTTGCCGCGTTAGCGCTCAATTTGTGCAAAAATTTCATCTAAAATTGCTTGTGCCCCTTGTTTTCTCACAAGTTGCGCTAAATCATAACCAATCTTGTCATATTCGGCGCGATTACGAGTGATAGTATCTTTCAATAACTGCTGACCATCGAGACTGGCGACCATGCCGGTTAAGGTAAGTTGATCTCCTTCAATCGCACTATTGACCCCAATTGGGACTTGACATCCGCCCTCTAACTCTCTTAAGAAAGCGCGTTCGGCAAGGGTTCGATCGCGCGTCTCCGGATCTTCAATGGCTTTGAGGAGGTCTAAAATCCGGGTATCCCCTTCCCGACATTCAATCCCCAGTGCCCCTTGTCCCACTGCATGGAGAGACACTTCACTGGGAATCGCTTGGGAAACGCGATCGCCCATGCCTAAGCGTTGCAAGCCGGCAACAGCTAACACCAGGGCATCATAGTCTCCCGCATCTAATTTTTTTAAGCGGGTGTTGAGATTGCCGCGCACATCTTTAAATTCTAAGTAGGGATAATGATATCGGAGTTGGGCGAGACGACGGAGAGAGGAGGTTCCCACCACTGCCCCTTCCGGAAGGGTTTGAATCGTGTAGCCCTGATATTTTTCATTGAGCACCAAAGCATCAGCGGGATTTTCCCGGCTAGTCACACAGCCTAACATCAATCCTTCTGGCAATTGGGTCGGTAAATCTTTGAGGGAATGAACGGCTAAATCCACTTCTTGATTGAGCAAGCCCAGTTCTAATTCTTTGGTAAATAACCCTTTATCCCCTATTTTCGAGAGAGCAACATCAAGGATTTTATCCCCTTGGGTACTCATTGCCTCAATTTCAAATTGATAGTCAGGAAAGTGCTTTTGCAGTTCATCCCGCACCCAATGGGTTTGTACCATTGCTAAATTGCTTTTGCGCGTCCCAATACGAACAATTTTGCTGCCAGAAGAAGTAGTCGCTGTCATTTTTAAATTAAATTGATTGAACCCGTCTTATATTCTTACACCAATCAATTATCCCATTACCAATTCTTCATGATCAATTATTAATACCCGTTAGCAGTGAGGTCTAAACTATAGCTAAACTCAACCCGTTTGACTTTCGTTTCAAAGCGTCCATCAGGATATAACCAAAGCAGCCGAAACCCCGGTTGCGCTTCATCAAGAGTAAACTGTTGGCAACTGGGTTTAAACTGGACAGAACTCGAAGGTGTGGCAAAATAATGAACGCCAGCGCGATCGTGATAAAAGTCCTGATGGATATGACCGAATAAGACGAGGCGAACCTGAGAATAACTATCCAACACTTGAAACAACGCTTCTGGGTTTTGCAAGCGACTTTTATCCAACCAATGGGAGTCCACGAAAAAAGGAGGATGATGTAGCGCCACTAAAGTTGGACAGTCTTTTGCTTGGTTGAGTTTTGCCTCTAGCCAAGCGAGGGTCTCTTGACTCAGATAACCATAAACCCGACCTGGAACAGCAGAATTGAGTAAAATAAATTGCCAACCGCCCCATTGGAAACATTTATCACCATAAGCAGGAGGAATTGTCAGTGCTTTTTCCATGAAATGAAGTTGGTCATGGTTTCCTGGTAGCCAATATGCTGGAAGATTGAGCTTGGTTAGATATTGATGAAGACGTTCATAAGAAGCAAGGGTTTCATCTTGCGATAAGTCTCCAGTCAAGAGTAAGCAATGAGGCTGAGGCAAGAGATTCCTGACTTCCTCAATCACCACTGCTAAGGAATCTTGGGTTGGTAAACCCAGTAATTTCCCCTCCGGTGAGGCTAAAAGATGAGTATCGGTAATTTGAACAATGATAAGTGGGGAAACTGCCATCTTTTTGTTTGCACTCATGCGTTGATCCTGATTGGCAAATCAGTTCAGCGAGATAATGGGTCTAGTATTTTTCCAAAATTGGGCGCAATTTGAGTTCAGGCTCGAGGAAATCATGGCTAGCGCTATGAAATCTCGATAAATATTCTCAAAACCCTAGGATAATTGTAGTGCAACCTGCCACTTTAGCAGTCAGTAAATTCCGTGAATTTAAGGTTGCAATTCTAAACTGCTACTGTAGCAATGGCACTTTTTAATTTTTCCATACCGGCTTCCACTTCTGCTGCGGAAATAATCAAGGGCGGGACCAATCGTAAGACTTTCGCACCGGCTGGCGCGACCAGTAACCCCTGATCCATTGCTGCTTTGACAATTGCAATCGCAGTCAATTCGCGATCTGGATGAATTTGCAAGCCATTAATTAAGCCCCAGCCTCGGACTTCCGTGAAGTGTTCTGGGTGGTCGAGGGCGATCGCGCGCAGATGTTTCCGCATTTGTTCCCCTCGAGCAATCACATTTGAAAGGATGTCTTCTTGTTCCAAAGTTTGTAAAACGGCTAATGCTGCACTACATACAAAAGGATTCCCACCAAATGTACTGGCATGATCGCCACCGGCAAAAACTTGACAAAAATTTTTACACAACATCGCCCCAATGGGAATGCCACCGGCTAAGCCTTTAGCGCTGGTAAAAATATCCGGTTCAACCCCTAAGTTTTCATAGCCCCAATATTTGCCACTCCGTCCGACTCCTACTTGCACTTCGTCAAAAATCAAGAGGATTCCCGTTTCATCACAAATTTTTCTTAAGCGGAGAAAATAATCTAAATCGCCGGGACAAACGCCCCCTTCTCCTTGTAACGGTTCCACTAAAATAGCAGCAACCCCCTGTTGGGAATATTTTGCAATTGCTGTTTCTAATGCCTTAATGTCATTGTAGGGAACATAGGCAAAACCGGGAACCAAGGGGTCAAAGTTTTTTTGATACTTCGGTTGTCCAGTAGCGGTGAGGGTTGCTAGGGTGCGCCCATGAAAGCTTGAGTGAGCGGTCAGAATAACCGGATTTTTGATATTACGTACTGTATGGGCATATTTCCGTGCCAGTTTAATCGCTGCTTCATTCGCTTCAGCCCCAGAATTACAGAAAAAAGCGTGATCCGCACAAGAATGTTCCACTAACCATTGTGCTAATTTTCCTTGTTCGGGAATATAGTACAAGTTAGAAACATGATGCAGTTTTTGAATTTGCTCGGTGACTGCTTTAATAAGGGTGGGATGAGCATGACCGAGGGTGCAAGTTGCAATACCGGCAACAAAGTCTAAATAACTCTTTCCTTCTGTATCCCAAAGGGTGCAACCTTTCCCTTGCGCGATCGCGATGGGAAACCGGCCATAAGTTGACATCACATATTGGTCAAACTGTTGGGGGTTAAACTCGGGTGCCGCATCGGTTAAGGATTGGAAATTGTCTAAAAGGGTTTCTGAACTCATTAATCTTGTGTTGCCTACTAGGAATTCGCTGAATGGACTTTTCCGAGAGAAGATTCGGTATCATCTCCCTGCTTTTTGCTGACGACTCACCGCCTCTTTTCAACCTTTGGAGACGTTGATGAAAGAATAGTTGAACGACCGATTTTTCTGTTTTTCAAAATTATCTCTGATCCATCATCCATTATCAATGATCACTGATCCATTCAAAAATGTATTCATTTGACCAAAATTATCGGCGCTTACAGCAACAGTTAGTAGGAGGGGGAATTACCTTAGCCGGCGTTTTTTTTGTGGGCACGGCTTGGTATCACTTTATTGAACAGTGGACTTGGTCAGAAGCTGCTTACATGACAGTGATCACGCTTTCGACTGTGGGCTTTTCCGAAGTGCGTCCTTTACCGGAACGCTCACAGCTGTTTACAATTGGCTTGATTGCCGCCGGGTTAATTACCATAGGTTATATCGTGAATCGCTTCACTGAAGCAATTATTCAAGGTTATTTTCAAAAAGGCATTCAACTGAGGCAAAGAAAACGTTTGATTGATCTACTCACTTCTCACTATATTATTTGTGGGTTTGGACGCATGGGAAGACAAATTTGCCGTGAATTTCAGTCAGAGTCGATTCCCTTTATTGTGATTGACAAATCTCCTGAAAAGGTGGAGGTAGCGCGTAATGCCAATTATCTTGCCTTAGAAGGAGATGCCACCCTTGATGAAACCCTGGTGGAGGTGAAAATCAAAGATGCAGTTTGTTTGGTTGCGGCGTTGAGTTCTGATGCCGAAAATCTCTACACGATTTTATCGGCAAAAACCCTCAATCCAAAGGTGCGCGCGATCGCGCGAGCCAATACGGAAGAAGCGGTACAAAAACTGCAACGCGCCGGTGCTGATGCCGTGGTTTCTCCCCACATTACTGGTGCTAGACGCTTAGCCGCCGCCGCACTCCGCCCACAAGTGATGGACTTTGTGGATGGCATTTTAGCCGGCACCGAAGGCTCGTTTTATATTGAAGAATTTCTCCTTGATCCCTCGACTTGTCCTTGTGTGGGACAAACGTTAAGCCAAGCGAGATTGAGAGCGCAATCGGGTGCCTTAGTTCTCGCTATTCGCCGAGCGGATGGCACGTTGATTGGCGGTCCCACCGCAGATGAAATGTTGCAAGCCGGAGACTTATTATTTTGTATGGGAACCGCAGAACAATTGCGCCAAATTAATCGGATTCTTGATCCTAATCGGGGGGCTTCACCCCGCACCCCCCGAGATAAATCGGAAGGAAACTAACCGCGCGTTCTTTCGATGTGTTCCATGATGCGTCTTTTCCGCGAATCCATTTGATTAGAGCTATTATCTTGGTTAGAAATAAAGTCTGTCGTCTGGTTTAAGTGGTCAAAAATACGGCGTTTACGTTCAGGAGAAAAAGTAGCCATGATGAAACCTTCAAAATTAGGGATCGTCCAAAATAATTTTAACAATTTACTCCTGGCATTGTGGTCAGTTTAAGGTTAGAATTATTTTCTTCATTAAGTGTCCTGACTTTATTTTCAATAACTGATCTCAGGCAAAAGCTAATTGCGAAATTATTCTAAAGGTTGGGTTCTTTTTTGCCAATGTTTAACGCCCCAAATCAGCAAAACCCCCATTAAAGCCCCGCCCACATGAGCAACACGATTAATGCCATCGATGCGATCTAAGTTTTGAAGTTCAAATAAGACTTGTTGCAGAACAAATTGCCCTAAAATAATCACTTCCAGTAATCTTCGCCAATGCCACCCTAATTTTAATAAGACACTAACTGTAAATAGCCCAAATACTGCACCAGAAGCGCCTAGAGAAACAATATAACTCGGCTGAAAAAGCAAGCTCATTACATTAGCACCGAAGCCACAAATTAAATAGCTTCCCAACAATCCCTTTGCTCCTTCTTCTTCTTCAACTAAGCGACCAAATAGATATAAAAAGAAAAGATTACTGGATAAATGCTGCCAATTCGCATGACAAAACATTGCAGTAATGAATTGGTACCAGAGAACATTATCATGGTCTAAATAAAATCGGTCAATAAATTTTAAGTTGAGAGTATGATCTAAAATAAAAACAACAAGGTTGATTGTAATCAGAGTAAATAAACCATTATTTTCACTGTGCCGAGATTTTTGTCTTTTCTTTGAATTTTTGCGCGTCAGGTTTTTTTTACCTGGGCTTGAAAAAGAGAGTTGAAATGCCGGAAGCGTTTTAAGCCAAGTCAGGAAAAAGTATTTTTGTCTGTGTTTTTCCTCTAGGATTTGATAGCGCGATCGCGCTTGGGAAAGTTTTTGTTCAAGTAAATTACGCTCTCGATAGAAGAAATTAATATTCTCTTTAATCCCTGTTAACTCGCATTCTAGAGCGTTTTTTTCTTCAAGCTTTAATTGTTTCGTTTTCCTGATTTTTTCCAGAATAAATTGATCTTGCCTTTCTATAGCAGTTTCTTCATAACTCCGAATTTTTTTGTGAGTGAGACTCGCAACAACTTCTTCTAGGGTTGCTTGCTGTATTTTTTGTTGCTCTTTTTGTTCAGCAATTTTATTTTTCAAGAGAGTTAAGGTCGTTTCTAACTCAGTAATCAGTTTTTCTAGCTCTTTTCGAGGATGCTTAGCAGAGCGCATCACTTGGTCAATTTCTATTTGGCTGAGTTTTTGAACCGTTTCTGAAACTGTCATCGCTGATAATTGATCAGTTACTTTTGTTAACCATTTTACTCATAAAAATAAATTTAAATCACTTTTAAGACGTTTATACTTAAACAAGAGGAAAATGCCATAATCATGTGATCTTATTGGAAAATAACCCAGGTTAAAATAAGCCTTTGTGATGATAGGCAGACAAACATGATCCAGTTACGCTTGACCACAAATCCCGGTCTTGAGGATGTTGTAGAGCAAGAATTGCGCGAGCACGCTGCGGAAAAACAATGTCACATTACCAAAATCGAGCAGAAACCATTCGGTCTGAAAGGACAAGTTTTGATGGAAAGTCCTGATCCCCAACTTTCTGGAATCGCTTTGCAAGCCCGATCCATCTTTCATGTCATGCGCCAAGTTCATCATTTTTCTTTGATCTCAGAAGTGGCAGATCTCGACCACATTTATGCCAATTTATTACATTTAGATATTTGGGAAATGCCATCTGCGAAAACGTTTCGCGTGACCACCCAGCGCAGTGGACAACATTCATTTCGTACCATGGATGTGCAACGGGTTGCTGGTGCCGCTTTCATTGAGCATTATGGTAAAGCTGTGAGTTTAGACGCATATGATCTCAATATCCGAGTCGATGTTTATGATCGTCTTTGTTTAGTGAGTGTGCAACAAACACGAGAGCCCTTAGATCGACGACAAAAAAAAGTTTGGCGACCCCGAATTACCTTAAAACCCACCGTTGCTTCTGCCATGTTGCAGCTGTGTCAATTCGGCGGTAAGGGACGCTTGTTAGATCCCTTTTGCGGTTCAGGAACGATTTTAATCGAAGCAGCCACTTTATTTCCTTATTTAGAAATTTATGGCAGCGATCGCCGCTATGAAGCGATTACCGGGGTACAAGATAATATCTGTAAGGCTAATTTTGCGGATCGAATTGAAATTCAGCAAGCAGATGCCCGAGATTTAGCAACCCATTATCCCGCAAACTTTTTTCAGGCAATTGTTACTAATCCCCCTTACGGAATGCACTTAGGACCTGAAATGGACTTTTATCGCTTATATTGGAAATTTTTACAGGGTGCAGAGAAAATTTTAGAACCGGGAGGTCGGATCGTGATTTTAGTCGGTAAAGGTTGCGGTGCCTTTAAGAAAATTATTTCCCAGTTCGGGACCTTTAAGATTTGGGAAGAACGCTTAGTGAAAACAGGGGAACTCTATCCGCATCTTTTCATTTGCGAACGTCAATATTAGATTACAGACTGCCTTGCCTGAAAAAGAAGGTTGATCTCTTAAACTTAAAAAACTCCCTTGCTTTAACCGTTAGTCAAGATCATGAATACTGGTTAGCGTTAAGAAATATAAAAATCACCGAAAATACTTGACTCAGGCAGTGAAAGACAATTAGGCTTAAGTAAATTCACGAAAAAATTGAGCTCTAACCGAACGTCAGCGCTTCATGGAAACCCACAATTAAAAGTAAAGTAGCGTCGAAAAAAGGAGAGTAGATAGCATATGAATAAACAACATTCTTCAAAAGAATTAAACAACGAGTTATTAAATGGTCGTTGGGTTGATGAGTTAATTGAATTAGCGAATTTTTTAAGCAAAGCCGGTATCATCAGCCAATACCCTGCTGATCTTTCAACCCCCTATTCTCGTCAATTTGAAGACAGGTAGCAGTAGCTACGTAAATTTTTTAAAAGGCTTTTTTTACTTCCTTTAAGCTTGAATTTCCCAGATCAAGTTTTCAGCTTCTAAAAAGTCGTAGCTGAAATGATCAACTTCATTAGTATCGCTTAATTCCAGGTTGTAAAAATTCACCACATCATCCTCAAAATAAGGTCCCGCGTGCCAAGTTCCTTTATTGAGTTTCACAAAACAATGACCGGGGATTTGAAAGGCTTTTAGTTTTTCGGCATTGGGTTTAGGATCAGCGCTAGGAGGCGCGACAGCTAACAGCCAACTTTTCCCTTCTAATGCCCCTAAACATTGCGTACAGCATTGATGACGCGTAATCCGATTAAATTGTTTACCCCGCTGCGTTAACTGCATAATATAAAAGCGGGGTTGTCCTTGGCTTAAGTCCAATTGAGCGTCATTCTCGTCGTAGGGTTTGCCATCTGCAGCGGGTAACACCAATTGTCCATAAGGGGCAAAAGCATCTTGACTCACCCACTCTGCAGGCAGTGTTTGAACTGTGATTGGTTGTTGATTCATGATTGTTTGTCCTTTCTTCTTAATTTGGAATGAGCTAACGACAAATGACCAAGGACGAATAACTAACGACTAACATTTAATTGCTTTTCAATGGTGGGAATGGCATCAATCAGTTTTCTTGTGTAAGCGGTTTCTGGGTTTTGATAGATGCTTTGGGCGCTACCAATTTCTTCAATTTTGCCTTTGTTCATCACCATAACGCGATCGCTGATGAATTTCACCACACTCAAATCGTGAGAAATAAAGATATAAGTTAAATTAAATTCGTCTTGTAACTCTTTGAGTAAGTTCAACACTTGCGCTTGCACAGACACATCAAGGGCAGAAACCGACTCATCACAAATGATAAACTGTGGGTTTAAAGCCAGGGCGCGAGCAATACAAATCCGCTGCCGTTGCCCGCCGGAAAATTCGTGGGGATAACGGTTCATATCATTGGCACTTAAACCAACTCTTTCTAACAAATAAGCGACACGTTCTTTTCGCTGCCGAGAATTTTGATATTGTTGATGAATATTGAGTGGTTCAATAATGGTTTTCCCAATCGTGAGGCGAGGATTAAGCGAATTATAAGGATTTTGAAAGACAATTTGCATTTGACGACGCAGACGACGCAGACGTTTTCCTTGCCAGTGGGTAATGTTTTCCCCACTAAAGAAAATTTGCCCGTGCAAGGGAGAAATCAGTTTTAAGAGGGTACGGGCTAAGGTGGATTTGCCACAACCGGATTCACCCACTAACCCTAAAGTTTCCCCCCGATAAACGGTAAAAGAAATCCCATTGACAGCCATAAAATATCGCTTCGGTTGTCCAAAAATTCCTCGCAAGGGAAACCCCACTTGTAAATTTTGTACGGTCAATAAGGGAGCACTCGCAACGCTACTATCTTCACCGAGCGGGTGTTCTTCGACCTCTCTGCCCATCCCATTGTCTTGCCAGTGGAGCGTTTGATCAGTTTTCAGTTGTCCATCTGCCGTTAAAAAATCGCTAACAGTGGGGAGATAGGCTAAGGTTTGGTCTAAACGCGGGCGACACGCCAATAAGCCTTTCGTATAAGGATGTTGCGGATCGGTGAAAATACTGTGAATGTGTCCCGATTCCACAAGATTTCCCTGATACATTACAGCCACTTGATCCGCGGTTTCTGCGACGACACCGAGATCATGGGTAATAAATAGCATGGACATTCCCCGCGCCTGACACAAATCTCGCAAGAGATTTAAGATCGTTTTCTGGACAGTAACATCAAGGGCTGTTGTCGGTTCATCCGCAATCAGTAATGCCGGATTACAAGAAATTGCCATCGCGATCATTACCCGTTGCAATTGTCCACCGGAGAGTTGGTGGGGATAGCGTTCGAGAAAAGCCCGTTTTTGTTCGTTAATGCGATGATTGACTTCGCTTTCGCTAAGGCTGTTATCTTCGAGGAGACAGTCTTGTCGCAGGATGTCATCAGACGGTAATAATTTTACTTCTTGGAGACGCGCGATCGCCTGTCGTCGTGCTTCACTGGGAGAAACCTTTTGATGTTGCCGAATCGCTTCGGTAATCTGAAAGCCGATATTATAAACGGGATTGAGAGAACTCATGGGTTCTTGGAAAATCATCGCCATTTTCCCACCCCGATAGTCTCGGCGTTTTGCGTTGGGCAGTTTTAGGAGATCGAGAGGCGGTGTATCCGGAGAAGATTGAAAGTAAATTTCACCGGCAGTGACTTCACCGGGAGTCCCCACTAAACCCATCAATGCTAACGCTGTTACTGATTTTCCGGAACCCGATTCTCCCACTAAACCTAATGTTTGTCCTCGGGGAATCTGAAAATTAATGCCGTTGACTGCAATTAAATGTTGGTCTTCTAGGAAAAACTCAACTTTCAGGTTCCGAACATCAATGACCGCATCTCCCATCAGT
>CAZBPR010000052.1:11357-18621 GCA_964493825.1 uncultured Dactylococcopsis sp. | reverse complement strand
AGGTCCTTTTGGATAATCTAAGTATTCTTCTACAACAAGTGCATCCTGAACACCTACAATGACTTCCCTGACTGTCAGTGTATCCTCTACAAGTTCATCATATGCATGCTCAGAAATACGAACTTCACCATCCCCGATTAAATCACGTACCTGCTCTAAAAAATCACTCAAATTCTCTTCTCCCTTTGGATCCTCAAGTTAATTCAGGTAATACTCGTTCCACTGAAGGGCTAACGGTAATGAAATTTCTGCGGCGATCAAATAATACAGATCCAACGGTGACATCTTTTTCAGCGTGTTTGCGAATATACTCTTGAGCATTGTGGTCAATGGCTTGCGCGATCGCGCTATAGATTTTTTCCACCAACTCTGATTCGTTTTCCTGTTCTCGTAAAAATTGCAGTGCAGCTTCAGTCGTCTCACTAGCTAAGAGTTGCTGGAGAATTTCTGTGGGGAGTCCTACTTTTGCAGCTAAAGCCGTTAAAATTTCCAGACGGGCATCCGCCAGATGATGATGGGTATGAAACACCCCACCTGCCAATTTAATTAGCTTGCCATGATAGCCAAATAAAACCAAAGATTTCACTCCTTGTTCTCCGGCTGCAACTAATAAAGGTCCCAACCAATTTGCAGTTTTCACCAATTGCTGCGGGTTAATCGCCTATCATCTGGGTGCGCTTCTTCCTGATTTTCCCCCACACAAAAGACTAAAGTGTCAAATTCCTTTGCTTTTTGCGCGAGTTCTTCCTGAAACGCCGTTAATTGCCCTGGTGCGCTTAAGGGCTGGGAAATTCCTGTTGTTCCTAGTAAAGATAAGCCTTCCACGACCCCAAACGCTTCATTAGAAGTCCGTTGCGCTAAACGCTTTCCTTCAGGAAGAACAATCGTAACTGTCACTTGTTGATCCTCTCGGAGTAACGGCTGTAAATTCTCCATTAAAATCTGTTTTGCATAGCGATAAATGGCAGCTTTTCCTTCTGCTTGTAGCTGCTTTCCGACTCCTTCCCCACCATTAATCATTACTTGTTCTGCATCCGGTTGGCGACTGGCTAAACTCACGACCGCCCAGATGGGAGTATTCGCGGTTAAATCTAAATTATCCCCTGGATCACTGCGGGTAATGGCAAGGGCTTTCCCCATTTCCAACTTTGCTACTTGTTCCACCGGAATGGTTGCTTGTTCCGAGGGAGTAACGAGATTAATTTTGACTTGGTTTAAGGGTTGTTCCTGCTGTAAATATTGCAACGCAGCGACAGCAGAGGCACAAGCAAAAACAGGTAAGGTATAACCAGCACGGGGTTCAGTCATTCTTATGGTTTTGATCGACAACTAACGGCACTATCTTAACCAGTTGCAAGGAGATATAGTGCTACGTGCTGGGGAAAGGGAAAAGGGTAAAGATAACTTAAAGACATCATCAATGCTGTTTTTGCAGTAGAGCGCGATCAAATTTAGTCAGGAGTAAAAATGTTTCTAGGATCGGGAAGGCGATCATCACTTCTACAACCCAACTCTAATATACAAAATGGCGCGATCGCTTTTATCCCGCTTCTGTCAGTCTCCGAACAGAAAAATCAATTCAATTTTTTGAAGCCTTTTCTAATTGCGCGATGCGCCTCCGGCGCCGGCGAAGCCATCGCGCTTTGGGTACAGATGCTTTGCTTTCGTATCTAAAACTACAGCTCCAAATGAAGCGAAGTGTAAAATGATAGGGGCTTTATCACAAATTTGGAGAAGAGTGCTCACCCATGTTCGATTTTCTCAACGACCTCATTTGGAGTAAGCTCCTAATTGTCCTTTTAATTGGTATAGGACTCGCTTTTACAATTCGCTCCCGTTTTGTTCAGTTCCGCTACTTCGGGCAAATGTTGTCCAATTTCAAGGAGGGATTCAACCACGAGGAAGGTCACCTTAGTTCCTTTCAAGCTCTTGCTTTAAGCGTTGCTGGTCGAGTGGGAGCGGGAAATATTGCTGGGGTCGCTGTCGCCATTACCTTAGGAGGACCAGGCGCGATCTTTTGGATGTGGTTGATTGGTTTAATCGGCATGGCGACCAGTTTCTTCGAGTGTACTCTCAGCCAGGTCTTTAAGAGAGCCGAACCTGACGGCACTTATCGAGGCGGTCCCGCTTACTACATCGAGCAAGGCTTGAATCAGCGCTGGTTAGCTGCTGTTTTCTCGGTTTTACTCCTCGTAACCTTTGGTTTGGGCTTTAATGCACTCCAATCTTACACAGTGGCTGCATCCGTAGAGGATACCTTTGGTTTGCCTCGGGACATGACAGCCTTTATCATGATGGGGATGTTGGGTGCGATCATTTTTGGTGGGGTTAAGCGCATCGCTCACGTTGCAGAATACATCGTACCCATCATGGCAATTGGCTATTTCCTAATGTCAGTCGCGGTTATCCTCACTAACCTAGACGGCATTCCCAGCGTTTTCGCTTCTATTTTTCGCGGAGCTTTTGGTTTCGATTCAGCGATTACCGGTGGTATTGGCGCTGCAATCATCTTTGGCATTAAGCGGGGGCTGTTTTCTAATGAAGCCGGTTTAGGGAGTGCCCCTAATGTTGCAGCAGTGGCTTATGTCAAACATCCCGTCAATCAAGGGATGCTTCAATCTGTCAGTGTCTTTATTGACACGATGATTTTATGTACTTGCACCGCTGCGGTGATTTTACTCTCTGGTGTTTACGAGCCGGGTGCAGAGGTTAATGGAGTGACACTAACCCAAACTGCCATGTCTGAACAATTTGGTTTTTTAGGACAAGCCTTTGTCACCATTGGTTTGGCTCTGTTTGCTTTTACCTCTATGCTGTATAACTATTACTTGGGTGAAAATAGCCTCAACTTCTTCAGCGAAGAAAATCACGTCCTCTTCAATGGCTTTCGCGTTGTCACCCTTGCCTTGATTATCTGGGGAGCAACGCAGGATCTGACGACAGTATTTGGTTTTGCTGACCTCACTATGGGGTTATTAGCGTTAGCGAACTTGGCAGCACTGGTGATGTTATTTCGAGTTGGGCTAAAAGTGTTGCACGATTTCGAGAAACAGATTCGCCGTGGCGAGAAACAACCCTTGTTCAGTGCAGCGAGCTTACCCGAATTTGAGATTGACTCCAAAGCATGGCCCAATGAAGTATCAGAGCAAGAACCAACAGTTGAGCGAGTTGAAGCGGGTATGTTGCGTGGAGTGTAATCAAGGTTTTTACTATTACGATATCGCGCATTTCTGATCAGAAGCTCGTGATCAATGTTCTTGAATGATAGGTAGCTCGCCTTTTTGCCCACTCCTACTTGTAATAAAATATAAGACTGACTGGGGTAGAACTCAAAGAAGACAACCCTTCCTACACAGCGTTAAACCCTTAATCCTTAGCTTGTTTTGACACTGAACGATATTCATTATTTCTTAAACTAATAATCCAACTATATATCGTCAAAATGGAAAGTATAGTCCAACGAAAAATAGCACTTTTATAGTTAGCAAATATTGGAGTAGATTTAATTGTTGCGCTTGCCTGCTCCCAGTTTTTGCCTGGTCCAACTAACCGATAATGGGCACCATTTAATGAAGTAAATATTATTTTCCACCATAGGTAGGGATCTTTTAGAAAAACTTTTCTTAATGGAACTTCACAGCCGATAAATTTTGCTAATCCTTCCATATAATATAAATAATCCACTAAAGCAGGGTTCTTTGTATAACGTTCTTGATAATAACGTTTCATCCATATTTGATCTTTATCAATCGCTTTTTTTAATTTATCTTTATCTGGAATTTGCTTTTCACCACTAATTATTAAAGTAATAGTTCGAGCTTGCATCTCAGCAATAGAAATTAAGTTTATTTGTTGTGGTCGGCTAAAACCAGCCAAAAATAAGTTATTATTCCAATCAGGATGCAAAATATTTTTCCATAATTGATTAATAGGACTAATTTGTTTTGAAATATCAGGATCTAAAAATGAAATTTGCATTTTATATCCTGTACAGAAAATAATACTATCACTGATAAATTCAGTGGAATCAGAAAAGATAATTTTATTCTTGTTAATATAATTAATTTCATTTTTTAACACAGCATTGTGTTCAATGACTGCAGTAGGGATTCCAAAACTTTTACAAGCATTGCTATTAAAAGAGCATCTATTATTGCGAAAGTTATAGTCAGCAGCCCAATGAAATAATTCTTGCATTTCTCTTTGCTTATAATAGAAATTCTTATGACCGCGTAGTATTAGAGAACTCCAATTTCTAGGTAAATTATAGGTTAAACGATCATCACGAATATCTGGCGTATTTCCCTGAATAAATCGAGGAAATAAGGTTCCTGCAGGAGAGCGAGTTGAAATGAAGGTCTTTTCAGCAACCTGAGCAATTTGTTGTGCTATATCTGAAGCGCTTTCTCCTGCACCTACAACAGTAACTTTTTGTCCGGCGAAATCTTTAGCATCACGATATTCACTAGAATGTAAGACATTACCTGTAAAGGTCTCAAGGTTATCAATTGCTGGAATAAACGGAACATTATGTAATCCAGAACAGATAATTAAATGTGAATATTCATAATTAAACATCTGTTCTTTAACATTGTCTTGAGGATGAAGGTAATGACCATTACTCCAATTATTCTTGTGGACTTGAATCATCCATTTATTGGAGTCCCACTTAGCATTAATAACTTTGCAATTAAGATGAATAGAGTCTCTAAATTGAAAGTGATCAATATAATTTTCAAGATAATTTAGAAATTCTTCCCAGCTTAAAAACCGTTGTCTTTCTAGAATTGGAAAATCTGAAAACCAAGTAAATACAGTTGAAGAGGTTAGTTGTCCACCACGCCAGCCATAAGTTCCAAAGACACCACCGATTATGGGCATCATCTCATAACAATCGACATTAATTCCAGCTTCAGTCAGTTCTTTAGTACAGGCTAATCCAGCAACACCAGCTCCAATTACACAAACATTTTTCATATCATTAACTCGGTTATTAATTGATTAAAATTAGGGGGTTTACTTTAAATTTAAATGTCTGGTTTAATTATTTAAATGCCTGATCAGTAATTTTTGGGAATTGGTCTTTACAGCGAGCTTGTCGATCAAGTTGCAAGTCAGTCAGTCGAGAACAATCAGCACTATCAGCATATAAAAATTCACATGCTACTTGATTCGCTTTAGTAGTACTATGACCTCTTATGATTTCCAAGAGATTACTGGAATTATCATTAATACATATAGCAGTTCCTAAGCGGGTGAGTTACAAAATTATCGGTTTAGGGAATAGGGAATAGGGAACAGGGAATAAAGGATGTACTTCATGAGAATAAGAATTGCTATATATTCATAGAAATAGCAATTAATAATCACTCAAGAGGAATGATACACATATCATTTTTAAGAATGATATGTTTTATAATAAAAAATCATAGTGCATTTACACATATTATTTAGTTATTTGAAAAGAGATTTTTAGTATCTAAAGTTACAGTTTTCAATCAGGTAGATGTAATGTTTTTAGATTCTTATCACCCTTTTTCAGAGAAACTCACACATATTCGATGTTCTTAATGATCTCATTTGGAGTAAACTCCTAGTTGTCCTTTTAATTGGTATTTTATAAGCTACTATGCATCTATTTTGATCGCTCAAAAGGCTGACTGTAAGGAGTCTGAGCTGCAAAAATCCCAATTTAAATGCTTGTCAGCTTAATAATTTTTATTGCTAATCACTCCCAGCTATCCTGATTCCTCTAGTTTTTGTCTAGCTGTTGTTTTCCTCAACTAAGATGACCGGAATCGGACTACTTTCTAACACCGTTTGTGAAACCGAACCAATTAGAACATCGCCTAAGGATTGATGTCCGCGTTTGCCAATAATAATGTCACTGACGTTTAAAAATTGAGCCGTTTCAACAATTTCGGTTCCCACAACCCCATTACTGGTGGTAAAACGATAAGGAATATCAGCCAGTAGTTTTTGACTCAGTTGTTTGAGTTGATCGGTTTTTGCTTCATCCCGATGACTAATGACATGGAGAACAGTCACGTCTGCATTCGTTCGTCGGGCTAAATCTCCCGTTTTTTTCAAAACTTCTCTTGCCAGGGGAGAAGTATCAATGGCAGCAAGAAGACGGGTTTTTCCGGTGGTTGTGACTTTAGTTGGGTCAACTTCTCCTTTTGCGAGTAATTTTGGAGCAAAATAGGGAATTGCCCATGCGCCTAAAGGTGCGGTGACTAAAATCGATAGTACCGCCAAAGCAAGAATAATTTCTCCCCCTTCGATACCCTGGGATAAAGGGATTGCCCCAATAGCAGCTTGTACCGTCGCTTTTGCCGAATTTCCAGGCAGTAAAAAGAGTTTTTCTCGCCAAGTCCAGTTACTCCCCACTGTGGAAAGATACCAGCCGATGCTGCGCCCGAAGAGTAAACCTAAGACTAAAATAGCTAAACCCGGTAAGAGGACACTGGCTAAAACACTAAGTTTGAGACTAACGCCGAGTAAGACAAATAAAACAATTTCGGCAACAATCCAAAGCTGATTAAATTCCACCCGTAACCGTCGCGCTAAAGGGGCATCAAATTCAATCAGGAAAAAGCCTAATGCCATTGTCGCGAGATAGCCAGAAAAATAAGGGAAAGCCTCGGCAAGGACAATTAATCCTAGGGCGAGGCTGGCAACAATGATCAGTTCATGAACCGGATTTTGGGCAAATTTAAACTTAGCCAGAATTAGCGTAATCAGCCAAGCCATAGCATAGCCAATGATTACCCCACCAGCAATTTGTAAGAGAACCTGAAATGGGAGTAAGGTGATAGAATTGGCTTCCACTCCTTGTCCCAGAAAGTTCAGTAAGAGGCTGAAAACAAGCAGAACTAACACATCGGACAAGGCACTCCCTGTTAAGATGACATCGGGAATGCCTTTGGTAACGCCCCACCCTAAACTTTTTAGGCGTAACATTCCCGGAACAATCACTGCAGGGGATTCTGCACTAATAACACAGCCCAATAAGAGACCCATCCAGAGATTCAAATCAAAAAGCAGTAGGGCAAATAGCGCGATCGCGCTCATTTCGGCTAAAGCCGGTAAAAAACCCAATCGTAATGCCACATTGCCCTGTTGCAGTAGTTTTTCCCGGTCTAACCCTAACCCTGCCCGCATTAAGATGACCATAACGGCTGCCGTTCGTAAATCATCAGCGAGAGTCATTACAATTGGGTCAAGTAAATGGGTGAGTTCTTGACCCAAGAGAATCCCGACT
>CAZBPR010000052.1:1093-11347 GCA_964493825.1 uncultured Dactylococcopsis sp. | reverse complement strand
CCCAGCAAGGGAGGGGTTCCCAGTCGGCGGAACAGTTCTCCCCCCAGAAATCCTAATAGTAAGATTAAAATAAAACTTGCGAGCATTTGGTTTGGAAAATTTGGTGAATTCGATTAATCCTTTACAACTCAGTATTTTCTTTTTTTTAGCAGTTGTTCTGTTTCTTAGTTCTCTTTTAATTGCTGGTTTATCCTATTTACCCTTTTCTCAAATTTCCCAAGCTTTAATCAAACGATTTGCCCCTGGGGAAATTTATCGTAACACCAGCCCTTCTTTTAAGATCTGGCTGGTTTTAACCATTATTATCATTAGTTTTGATGCTGCTTTTTTACGACTTCCCAGCCCCACTTGGCTGGAGTGGTTAGAATTTCCCTTAGGATTGTTTGTCGCCGTTGATGTTTGTTTTTTTAGCTTTAAAGTCATTGATAAATTATTTGAGAATTATCTCTTGGGAGTCGCCCTTGAAGACGACACGAAAATTAATAGTGAACTGTTTGCCTTAGGGGAATATTTAAGTAAAGCCACGACCGTTCTCATTATTATCTTTTGCTTTGCCCAAACTCATCAAATTAATCTGATTGGATTATTCGCCAGTTTAGGGATTGCCGGTGCAACCATTGCCTTTGCTTCCCAGAAAGTGATTGAAGAAATTCTTTGGAGTATTGTCCTGTTAATTGACCGCCCTTTCAGTGTGGATGATTACATTCATCTTCAAGATCGCACCCTGGGTAAAGTGGAGTCCATTGGTTGGCGTTCCACAAAAATTCGTCTCTCAGGAAAAAATACATTAGCCGTCATCCCCAATAGTAATTTAGTCAAGGAAAATATTGAAAACTTGACGCGTGCAAAACGGGTTATTTCCATGATTACCTTGACATTTTTTAGTCGTTTATCTGAGAATGAAAAAGCTCTCATTGAGGAATTTATTTTCCAAAGTACTAATGATATCTTAGGCATTGATAGTGAGTTAACCCAGGTTAACTTTAAAGATGTGGTTGAGCGTGGGGGAGATCAATGTGTTCGTGCCGATATTATTTTCTTTATTCTCGGTGCAGCAGATACTTCCATGGAATTACGCCGGGGCTTACTCGAAATTGCCCGTGATAATATCGTAAACCGTTTAGAAATTTACGGCATTGCCTTTAATTGTGAACAAACAACCGTCGATGTTCCTCAGGAAATGACAATTTAGTAATCTCTGACGGTTGGTGAAAAGTGATGGTGAATTGTGCAGATTGAATGGGAAATTCTAAAAGATGTTTTAGTGTTAATGTTGCGCTTGGGATTCTTTTCTCTGGCGGCAATTGTCTCCCCATTCGTGGGTCGATTTTTACCAAGATTAATCTGGCGATGTTTACTCTTAACCCAACGTTATATTGCCATTGATGCTAGGCATACCTACGACCAATTTATCAAATCCTTCCAGAATTTAATCGCGATCGCGGGAACTTTATCTTTTCTAGCGTTAGCTTTAAATTTACTGGCTGAGTATGAAGAACTGTATAAATTTCTAGGTTTCTTCATCTATTTTGCCCTTTCGGTTGCTCTGGCTTGGATTGCCCTCAAAATTAGTCGTCAACTGATTCGGCGTACCATTATTGGTTTAGTGCAACGTTGGTTTGGGGAAGTCAACGAAGTCGTTTTAATTTTTGAGACCCTGATTTATGTTGTTATCGTAATTGCAGCAGGGATTATTTTTGCCATTGGTTTAAGGCTGAATATTACTGCACTGATCGCTAGCTTAGGCATTAGTGGGGTCGCTATTGCCTTTGGGGCACAACAAACGCTGAGTCGTTTATTTGGCACCCTAGAAATCTATTTAGATCGCCCTTACCGCCCTGGTGAATATATTCGGATTAGTTTTAATCCTTATGATGAAGATGCTTATGGTCGCATTGAATCCATTGGTTTACGTTCCACTAAAATTCGCATGGTGGCAACCAATACGATTACCATTGTTCCTAACTCATTAATGGCAGAAAAAAATATTGAAAATATTAGTCGTGGGAAAAAAATTGTTGCTATGTTATGTTTGGATTTCTTGAGAGTTTTAGATAACGGAGAACGGGCTTTAGTTAAACAAGTGGTACAAGATGCGAGTAATGTATTTTGGGGATTTACCAAAGCAAGTATTCATGTTCAATTTGCTACACCAGATTACCAAGCCGGAACGCGAGCCCGGATTATCTTTTTTATCTCCAGTGTTGATGAAAGTTCTCTTGGCTTGCGGAAACGTCTTTTAGAACTCGCGAATACCGCGATCGCGCATCAACTGGCAGCTTACAATCTTAAATTTACAACGCCAGAACCCGTCGTTTATATTGATTCTCCCATGTCACTTTAGATGAACTGAATTGCTATGAATCCGCAATCTTTTTCTGACTATAACAATCCAGAAACGTCTCACGCTCAAAGCCTATCGCAAACCGTCGAAGAATTAGAAGTTAAATTAGAACGCTTACAAGGATTAGCACAGACATTAATTGGTGGGTTAATTGTGGCAATTCTAATTACAATTGGTGTGTCTGGATGGTTTGCCTATCGCTTGCTTTTGCAAGAACAAACCGCACGGCGCAAAGCGCAAGAATTTGAACAAACGGAAATTGAACTCCAAGAACAATTGGATGCTTTAGAACAACAACTCAGCACACAACAGCAACAAATGGAACGGTTGCAAGAACAGATTCCTCAAAATCTCGAAAATCTCAATAGTGCAGTTGATTCTAACCAACGAGAAATCGAACGTTTGCAAGAACAACTTCAAGAACCTGAAAAATCTGCTAATGAAAAAGCCATCACTAAGGAGGAAGAAAGTAATTAAGTCGGTTGTTAAGGGGGTAAGGAAGCAAGGAATGAGGACTGATCTTTACTTGGCATAAGATAAGATAATAATCCCAGTTAAACACAATAAAATCCCAATAATCTTACCGAAACTAATAGTTTCATTGAGAAACAAGAACGCTAAAATTGTCGTAAAAACAGGATATAAACTGGTAATGACAACTACTTTTGAGGCTTCCCCTTGACTGATCGCATTGAAAAAGAAAAAAGCCCCAAAACTAGCAAACAGCCCCACCAAAATCCCTAAATATGTCCAACCATTTTCCCATTCAAAAGAAAAAGAATTGCGGTAAGTCAGCACATATAGAGGAATCCCCAAAGCCGATCCCAATAGGGAATAAATCAGCAAACTGGGCGCGCTTAATTCAGCACTAACAAATTTTGATAAAAACCCCCAAACCCCATATAAACACAAACAAATTAAACTTAAAACTAACCAAGACATAGGCTTTTTTGATAATAGTTCTCTCTTTGATAAAGGACATTCTTAGTTTCCATTATTGGTTCATTGATTGCTTCCCATCGGGCGTAGCACGGGCGAAGCAGAACAAATAACAAATAACAGTATTCACTTCCTGAATAGACCCAAAAAACAACCCCTAAATTTCTTCGCGAGGATCAAAAATCTCACTCAACCCTTCTCCTAATAAAGAGAACCCAGATACCATTAGTGTCATTGCTAATCCCGGAAAGAAAGCCGTCCACCAGATTCCTGTGGGAAGCGCGTCCAGGGCTTGACGGAGGGCATAGCCCCATTCTGGTATGTTTTCGGGTAAACCTAGACCTAAAAAGCCTAAGCCACCTAAGATGAGGATAGCATCGGCGGCATTGAGGGTGAATAATACGGGAACACTCTGAATAACATTAAAAAAGAGATAGCGAGACAGAACGCGACTGGGAGTCGCTCCCATTGCTCTGGCGGCTTCGATAAAGAGTTCCGTTTTGACGCTAGTGGTATGATTGCGGACCACTCGGTAGTATTGAGGAATATAAGAAATGCTCACCGCGATCGCGGCATTAAACACCCCTCTACCGACTACAAAAGCTAAAGTCACTGATAGTAATAATCCCGGTAACGTATAAATTGTATCCATCAAAAAGAGTAAGATGCGATCCAACCGTCCTCCCAGATAACCGCTAATCATGCCGAGAGGAACCCCCAAAACTAAACTAATCGCAGTCGCAATTACAACAACCTGTAAAGCCGCACGGGTTCCAAACAGCGTACGGGATAAAACATCATAGCCTTGGCGGGTTGTCCCAAACCAGTATTCAGCATTGGGTGCTTGGTGGATCGGATTACTCAGCGATTCAGTGGGACTGGCTAACCAACCCCAACTGGCCCAGGTGGGTGCAAAAATCGCAACGGTAACAAAAAATATTGTGAGTAGAAACCCTAGGGCAAGCAGAATCCGAGAAACACTTGGACGCAAAAATAGGGGAATTTTTTGGTGGATACGGCTTTTACTGACCATTCAGGAATTGGTGAGGTGTGATCGAATGAAACTAGATTTCATTATGATGAGCGATCAAAAATTTAGCAAGGGTAAACCATTACTTTTTTGTCAAGCTTAAATAATTTATTTAAATCTGATAAATGTTTTTGATGAGATTTTTATATAAAAAATCTCACTTCATGTTTCTTAAAACAACAAAATGAGGGTTAAATCTTGACGAAATGACAGGGTTTCCGCTAAATTGAAGAAAATGAAAATCCAGAGGGTTATTTTGATTGAACTGGATTAAATAGTTCCGATAGTAAGTTTGACATCATTTCACCTCTAATCCTGTCAAGTGTTTCCCCGACTCGTCCTATGTATTTTTGTGGCTAATGGCAAAAACTTGTTAAGGAGGGTTGACAGGGAGAGAAAACAAGGAGTTGATTATCGGATTGTCGAGAGTAAACCCGCCCAGTTTCACTCTCAATAACGCAATCATAAACTACCATTGAGATTTTCCAAACTTAATTTTTAGTGCAGACGGTAGAGATGACTCAGCTGGATCGGGTAACTTGGGTAAATGAAATTATACAAGGATCTCAAAAAAGCCCGGTGGGAAAGCATCTTCCCAATGCGTTCTATGTTCATCTCAGTGCGTTATCCGTGCTACCGCAACCGCTACCAGCTTACGAACAGCAAGCTCGAATCTTTGTTGCTCAGGATGTTGCTCAAGCAACTTTAATTAAGTTTAACTTTAGTGAGCCTAAAGTTTCCTACCTCTTTTATCCCACCTTTGATCAAGAAGCGCATCCTCCTCTGCAAGCAAGTTTACAAGTTGATTTGCTGACGTTTGAGGTTAGTTATCGCAGTTACCACGAAACCAATAATCCTCCCATTCTGCATCGGAAAGAAGCTTTTGTGACACCGGAGTATCCACGTTATCAAGACTTTGTGCAACTGACCCAACAAGAAGTAGCACTAGGGTTATTAAGTCAAGCCCGTTATATCGGAACGAAACGGGAGTGGGAACAACGGTTGCGCGATCGCGCTTTGGAAATTAAAGATCACCAGGTCATCTGTCATGAGGCAATGCCACTGCCGCTACCCAAAATTGAACGCCATAAAGCGGCAATTGTGCGCCATCAACTCTCGCGTCCGGTGCGAGTGGCTCTCGAAGCCCAACTCTTTACCCCAGAAACCACATTCTTCGACTATGGTTGTGGACAGGGCGGTGATGTCCAACGGGTCAGAGAACAAGGCTATCCCAGTCAGGGTTGGGATCCGTACTATCATCCAGATACACCATTAATAGAAGCGGATATTGTCAACTTGGGATATGTGATCAACGTAATTGAAGATACCCAAGAACGACGAGAAGCTCTACTTAAGGCTTGGCAGTTAACGCGACAAGTGTTGATTGTTTCTGCTCAAGTATTGATTAATGATTCTGCAAAGGGACAAGTGGCGTATGGGGATGGGGTCATTACCCGGCGCAATACCTTTCAGAAATACTACGAACAAGAAGAACTGAAAGCTTATATCGACCAAGTTTTAGAGGTGGATGCAGTTCCCATTGGTTTAGGAATTTATCTCGTATTTCGAGATCAAACCCAAGCCGAAACTTTCCGTGCGAGTCAGTTTCGCTCGAAAGCCAGTACCCCTCGCCTCCAACAGCGAGTGCGTCGCTTTGAAGATTATCAGGTATTGTTAACCCCACTGATGGATTTTATGACCGAACGGGGACGGTTGCCCGCCAAAGGAGAGTTAGCCGAAGAAGCCCAAATCAAAGCAGAACTGGGTGGGTTACGGAGAGCATTTCGCGTAATTTTACAAGCCACCAATCAAGAAGACTGGAACGCGATCGCACAGCAACGCACAGAAGAGTTAAAGTTATACTTAGCAACTGCTCTTCTCACCCATCGCCCGAAACTGAAAGATTTTTCTCCCACAATTCAGCAGGATATCAAAGGACTGTTTGGCACCTTTAAACACGCTTGTGCCGAAGCCGAAGCCATGTTATTTACCCTCGGTGACCAAGCGGTGATTGAAGAGAAGATTAACCAAAGTCCAGTCGGGTTGAAGCTGGGTAAGAGTTTACTGGTTCATCTGAGTAGCTTAGATGAATTAGATCCGTTGTTGCGCCTCTATGAAGCCTGCGCCAGTCGCACCATTGGACGTTTGGAAGCAGTGACAGTGATTCAGTTTTATATCGGTAAACCCAAAATTGCTTACTTATCTTATCCCGAGTTTGATCGCGATCCGCATCCTGCACTGCAAGCAAAGATGGAAATTAATTTAGGGGATCTCAATGTCCATTACACCGAGTACGAGCAAACCAATCCCCTGATTCTTCATCAGAAAGAGAAGTTGGTGAGCCGTGACTACCCCCTCTATGAAAAATTTGCCCGGTTGACCAAGCAGGAAAGGGATTGGGGATTGCTGGATAACTTGAAAGCAATTCGCGATCGCCGCGGTTGGTTAAAATGTCTAGAAGCGCATGGTGCTGAACTAAAAGGTTATCAACTCCGTTGGCGAAAAGATCTTGATCCCTATCGCCTCAAAATCCTCAAGAATCAAGTGCAACAACGTCGGCGTACCCAAACCCCAACCGATCCCTCAGCCGACCAATGACGCAACGGATGCCTGAAAACTTTAGAACCCTAAAACAAGCACCCCCTCAGGCGAGGGTTCTTTCATAGGGTTGATTTTTCAGTTTTCTATCTTCCAACCGCCTTAAGAGCGCGCTATAATACTTAACAATTCGGAGTCGTTATGAGTTTAATTAAAAAGATGAGCAACCCAACTATAGAAAACCTCGTCATTATCGGATCAGGACCTGCTGGCTATACGGCAGGGATTTACGCGGCACGGGCTAATTTAAAACCTGTAATGTTTGAAGGCTTTCAAGCGGGTGGGGTTCCCGGCGGACAGCTAATGACAACCAGCGACGTGGAAAACTATCCTGGATTCCCCGAAGGAATTACCGGTCCCAAACTTATGCAAGATATGAAAGCACAAGCCCAGCGTTGGGGAACGGAAGTTTATACAGAAGATGTGATTTATGCTGACTTAAAACAACGTCCGTTTACAATTCGATCTCAGGAAAGAGAAGTTAAAGCTCATAGCGTTATTATCGCGACCGGTGCCAATGCGAAACGCTTACACCTTCCCAACGAAGATAAATTTTGGAATATGGGAATTTCCGCTTGCGCCATCTGTGATGGGGCCAATCCGATGTTTAAAGGCAATCATGTAGTTGTTATCGGTGGCGGTGACTCCGCAGCAGAAGAAGCGGTTTATGTGACAAAATATTGCGACATGGTGCATTTGTTAGTGCGTCGTGAAGCAATGCGCGCCAGTAAAACCATGCAAGACCGCGTCCTGAACCATCCGAAAGTGACCGTGCATTGGAATACAGAAGCGGTTGATGTCTATGGACAAGAAGGCGGTTTCTTGGAAGGGGTGAAAATTATTAATAATCAAACAGGAGAACAAAGTAATTTACCCGCGCGAGGTTTATTTTACGCGATCGGGCATACCCCCAATACCCAGTTATTCCAAGGACAATTAGATTTAGATGATGTGGGCTACATTATTACCAAGTCTAATTCTGTCGAAACCAGTATTGAAGGAGTTTATGCCGCCGGAGACGTGCAAGATCATGAGTTCCGACAAGCAGTGACAGCAGCAGGAACCGGTTGTCAAGCCGCCATGCTAGCGGAACGCTGGTTATCTGCCAATGAGTTAGCAACGGAATATCATCAAGAGACCAGTGGAGAAACCACCCAAGAAACGGCTAGTACTCAAGAAGAAGACCAACCCCTTGCCGATACTGAGGAAACTTTTGATATTAATCAAACGCGTCACTACGGTGGCTATGCGCTGCGGAAATTATTCCATGAAAGCGATCGCGTTCTCATTGTTAAATATGTCGGGCCCAACTGCGGACTCTGTGCAACTCTTGCCCCCATTTTAGAGGGTGTTATTGATGAGTATGAAGACAAAGTGCATTTTGTTGAAATTGATATCGCCGAAGAACCGGACATTGCTGAGAATGCAATGGTGACGGGTACGCCAACCGTTCAATTTTTCTGCAATAAAGAAATTATGGATCAACTGCGCGGTGTCAAACAAAAAAGTGAATATCGGCAACGAATTGAACAGTATCTCCCGGAAAAGGTGAATGCAAAATAGCAATCATTTCTCATCTTGTCTTGTTCAGTGAATGGGGGCATCCGTATTAAGGGGTGACAGTTGGTCAAAGATTTAGGGAAAAAGGGGGTTTTAAACTTCCCTTGACCCTTTTTTCATCACCTCAAAATTGCCCCCTGACTTCCTTAACCAAAAACTATTTTCTGATCCCTTCATTTGATAGCATCAACAGTAATACGATTCAAATCCAGTTGTGATTGAGCCATCAATGACCAAAACAGTACGCTTAACGCAGTCCACCGACGCTTCAGCACTTACTCTCCTGGGTACTCCTGATTCTGATGATGCTGGGAGTCAGCCAGCCATTGATCTGGCGGTGGGACTCAAATTGAGTACAGGTGAATTCTTCCTCGGAGAAGGCAAAGTGAAATATGGTTTCACGGGGGGAACGCTCAAATTAGACCTGAGAGCCGCTCATCTTAGCAATTTTTCCGAAGACATTCAGCATTATCTCCCGATTACTAAATTTCCCACCATCACTCATCCTACTTGGAAATTTGCCTTACCAGCGGGCTTCAATGTTCTCGAAATCGATGCAGAAGCAATACCTCTGGGATGCATCACCCCAACCGCTGAAAACTGGTCAGTGGATGTTAGTTTAACCATCGGCAAATCTGAACTTCTCATTACAGAAGTCGAAGGATTATGGCGTCACGATCTGCGCCCCAATAAACAAGCCATTCTCCATCGTAAAATTGCGCTCTTTTTACTGGAACACCACCTCCGGTCGCCTCTGATTTCCTTAAAAATGGATTCATCCTTAACCGAGGAAACAACATCGCCACCTTCAACAGAAACCTCAGGTTTACTCAACATCATTCAGACGCTGATCAATGCTGAAAGTAATGATTTTCTCGAACTCTGCAAAATTGCCGATCTCAATCCGCGTCTCGATTTTGCCGGTGCGAACCTCCGCGGAACAACCCTCAGAGGACTAGATTTAAATGGGGCAAATTGGTCGCGGGTCAATTTACGCGGTGCTGAACTAACCGATGTTGATTTTTCCCAAGGAAATTTACAAGGGGCTAAATTGAGCGGTGCTGATTTATCTGGGGCTTATTTAAGTAATGCCAATCTCAAACATACCGACTTTCATCGTGCGAGTCTTGCCCTTGCTAATCTCAGTGGCGCCAACTTACAAGGGGCAAATTTGCAGGAAGCTAACCTCAGTCAAACTAATCTGAATGACTGTGATTTAGAAGGGGCAAAATTTGATTAAATGACTTCTGGGTCAATTGAGAGTGCTCATCCCCTGTTGAGGCGAAATGTCTTATTCAAATTCTAGAACCGGGAAACGTTCCATTTGTTCAACGGCGAGTCGAGCATTCGTGCGTAGGGAATTGGCTAAATGGGGAACATGGGGAATTTGAGACAGAAAATCTCGGGTTCGTCGCAAAATCCGGACTAAATCGCCTTCATCGAGACTGGTTCCTTCACAGAGTTCATTCCACTCAATCCCTTCTACCCATTGTTCTACCAGACCAATTAAATCCGGTTCTAACCAGAGGGGAATTGCCACGCGATGGCGTCGCTGAGTTTGGAATAACTCCCGCCGGGTTCCTCGCAATTCGCTGAGAGCATTAATCACAGGCATGGGCGGCGGAAAATGGCTCTCGCTATCGGGGCGGGGGGTTTCGATGATTAAAGCACAAGCCGCAGCAGCCAGATCAGCAGGACTCAGTTCATCTAAGCAACCCGACCGTAAGGCTAACCCTAACCATAATTCATTGTCCCCACGAATCGCAGCGGCGGTTTCCCCTAA
>CAZBPR010000052.1:0-1083 GCA_964493825.1 uncultured Dactylococcopsis sp. | reverse complement strand
CGGTTTTTCTGTTGTTCTGCAGTTAAGCCCTCTGCATGCGTACGTGATTGCGGCACACACGTATTAATCGGTGTGCCCATATCCCACTCTTGGCCATCAGCATCACATAACGTCAGGTCAATTGCAGCACCCGTTTGGTGCCCGCTGCCCTCTTTATGTGGATTGGCAACAAATTCTTCGCAAATCTCGATAAATTCTCGCCAATGTTGCGATTGGTTTTCCCGAGTATTGATCTGATGTCTTTCGAGTTCTTCTTGCAGTTGCTGGCGACGATTATAGGTTTTCAGGAGTTGTTTGGGTTGTCCCCATTGTTGGAGGGGATGATGATTAAGTCGCTGTTGTAAATCTTTAATTTTTGCTTTTTGCGCTTCTACTTCCGGGGCATCTAAATTCGGCGGGGTGATGCCCGACATTCTTTGGGCAATTTCAGCAGTGGTTTCGTCTCCTTTACGCCGTTTCCCCGGTTTCATTTCTAAATCTCCGGGCGGATGAATGCCAGTGAGGGCAGATTGGGGAAGTAAGACTTCTCCGATCGCGCAAACATCTCCTTGGGTGGCAATATACCAGCGATTATCTGCAGCCAGGCAAATTAAGAGGGAAGATTTGCCAGGGCTGGGTTGAGTCTCCACAAGAACAGCGGGTAAGGGAGAAGAGACGGTGACATATTTGCCTTTGAGGTAGAGGAGATCGCCGCTGCGGGCTTCAGAAACTGCTGCCGTTAAAGCCGGGGCGCGATCGCGCTGGGCTTGACGTTCTAAATATTTGAGAATGCGCCGTTCTTCTTTGAGATGGCCTTGCAGTTTTTCGTATTGCTGAAAGTACTCTCGGGGAATCGAAGCGATTTCAAAATCAATGCGGGTGATTTCTTGGCTTAACTGCGCGATCGCCTTTTGTTCCGGAATTAGTTTTTGATTCGCCAAATACTGAGCAAAACTGCGCTCTAATAGGGCTTTTGCTTCTTGAATCGTTTGGCGTTGCAGTAAGTTCAACACCATGCCATAAGTGGGGGTAAACTGACTGACTAAAGGGTCAGACTCTTGGGTGGCTAAGTAAGCAGCTTCTTTTGCCCCTTCAAACCGCGTT
>CAZBPR010000051.1:0-18847 GCA_964493825.1 uncultured Dactylococcopsis sp. | reverse complement strand
AGTTGCTGATGATTATCTCATGGCATCACTTCCTTATCCCATCTCTCAGATTGGAAGTGACAGTCCCAGTGCTTCCATTCTCTGTGTTCTCTGTGACTCTGTGGTTCAATTTGTAGCAATCGTTTTCAGAAATAGTATTAGAAATAGTGAGTAGTGACCGAATGACGAGTTTTTAAAGGCGCGATCAGGGTTGGGGAGGGGAAGATATTCAGGGTTTTAACCGCGCGATCGGTTTTTGAAACGTGTTGCGACCAGAAGCGCGATCAGTTATTGAGAGAAGGAGAGATTTATGGTTTGAGGCGCGCGATCGCCTTATCATAAGCCGGATCATGTTCGGCAAAACTAATTACCAACACTCGTCGTGGAGAAGGCTTTTCATAAACGCGATAAACGAGACGATAAGCAACGCCATTCCAATCAATCTCTAAAGCACGATATCCCTTGAGCTTTCCTTTAAGAGCATGATTAGGCAACCCACCGCAGTGATCAGGGTTATTTTCAAGAATCGACTTATACTCTTCCCAAAAGCGATGATTCAAAATTTGTGGTAACTGATTTAAATCCTCACCCACGATACAGGGATGAGTTTACAAAATATATCTACTCGCCACGAATTTCGCTAACGGTTTTAACTTGCCATCCTGCCTGTTTCAGTTGTTCTACTTCTTCTGATGACGCATCTTTATCATCAACAACAGTAATCCATTGCGTGGGGTCATCGGGATCCAGAGAGTCGAGCCGTTCCAAGGCTTTTCCTTCGGCTGAATTTGGGTTGAGGTAAGTGGTTTCCCCATCGATTTCAAAGGGAATGCCTGGTTCCGTTTTCGGATGAGATTTGGACATGATCAAGCCTTAAATGAGTAAGGTATCGCTTATATTTTAACGGAGAGGTTAGAGTCGTGATTGGTTACAATACATTTTCCTCGTTTGATGTCGCGATCGCAGCTATCCTAAAAGATAATCAAATTTCAGGAATTTACACAGCTAACGTTGAGGATTTTGACGGATTCACTTTTTTATAAAAGCGAGTTTGCTTTAATTGGAAACCTTAATTAGCAAAGACACTTGGTATGATCGCCTTACGTTGACATTCACACTTGATCAATTTGGGTGCGCGATCGCGCGGGCAAAAAAATCAGCCTAGGAGATGAACCCCTAGACTGATCCCTTTACTCGTCTTCCGCAAAAATATAACGACGTAACTCACTAGGATCAGGTTCAGGGCTATTTTCCGCGTACTCTACCGCTTCATCAATTTCGCTTTGCACCCGACTCTCAATATCAGAAAGTTCTTGTTGGGTGGCTAACTCTTGTTCCACGAGATAAGCCCCGAGTTTCTTAATCGGATCGCGGGCAAACCAAGTATCTTTTTCTTCAGAAGGACGCAGTTCATCCGGATCGGCGAGAGAATGCCCCCGGAAACGGTAAGTTAATGCTTCAATTAAGGTGGGGCCTTCTCCGGCGCGAGCGCGAGCAATGGCTTCTTCGGCAGCAGAATGCACTGCCAAAACATCCATACCATCGACTTCAACGCCCTCCATCCCAAAAACACTGGCTTTTTTATAAATTTCTGGTTGCGAGGTCGCGCGATCATGGGCCATCCCAATTGCCCATTTATTATTTTCCACCACAAATAAAATCGGTAAATTCCATAAAGCAGCCATATTCAAGCATTCAAAGAACTGACCGTTATTAGTGGCACCATCACCGAAAAAGCAAGCCGTTACTTGATCGGCATTGGGATCGCCTAGCACTTCCCGACGATACTTACTCTGAAACGCCACTCCCGTTGCAACGGGAATTCCTTCGGCAACAAACGCATAGCCCCCTAATAAATGATGAGGTTCGGAAAATAAGTGCATGGAACCGCCACGCCCTTTACTACAACCGGTTTCTTTACCAAAGAGTTCTGCCATCACCTCTCTGGCGGAAACCCCAGCACTGAGAGCATGTACGTGATCGCGGTAGGTACTGGCGACATAGTCTTCGTCTTGGCGCATCGCTTTAATCACGCCAGTGGAAACGGCTTCTTGACCGTTATAAAGGTGAACAAAGCCAAACATCTTGCCTCGATAGTACATTTCGGCACACTTATCTTCAAATAAGCGACCGAGGGTCATATCCTCATAAAGAATTAAGCCTTGTTCACGATTGATTTGTGCGCGTTGCGGTTGAAAAGTGGGTAAAGTTCGTTCAGCGACCATAGATTTTGTATGATTTGAGATGAGTGAACTACCTCCACTCAATCGTCCTCGACGATCTTGAGTGAGGCTTCCTACCCAAAGAAGGACCTCCAAGTTAGAAACTTTTTGGCTTGATCTTCTGGCGATAGGCGCGTGCCCCGTGTTCCACAGGTGCCGAATTTACCGCCACTTTCCTCTGGGAAGGCGATTTCCGCAGGGTCGGCGGTCAAAAGCATGGAGAAAAGGGAGAATTCTTTAAGGCTTAGCTGGTGTTTTAACCGAATTGTCTCCCATGCGAGACTTGATTCATTCTATCACCAGTGGGACGATTCATCTAGAACTGAATCCTAGATCAATGAACTCATCAAAGCAAATCAATCTTAGCAAATAAGCGATCATTGACCCTTGACAACCATTAAAATCAAATTGTCAGAGAATCTCTTGTTTACTTATAGTATGGGGGCAACTCATTCTGCTGAGATTTCTCTCTTAACTAAATGTTAATGTAACCGCTCAACACTGGGGAAGTAAACCGTGCGCATTCCGCTCGACTATTACCGGATTATCGGTCTGCCTTTACAAGCAACTGCCGACCAAATTGAGCAGGCTTATCAGGACAGGCTTCGCCAAACTCCGCATTCGGAGTATACTCAGGGAACCCTTGATGCCCGCCAAGAATTACTGAACTGGGCTTATCAAGTCTTATCGGATCCTGAACAACGGAGTGAGTATGATGCCAATTATTTGCTCACCCCTTACGACGTAGAAGGGGAAGAAACCATTGCTTTACCGCATATAGAAAGTGAAGAAGAAGCAGTGGTAACAGCTCCCGATACACCAAAATTAGAAGTAGCAACGCCTCAACAATTGGTAGGGGCGTTGTCAATTTTATATGAACTCGGAGAATATCAGCGCGTTCGGAGTCTCGGGGAGTGGGTTTTAGCGAATCCTAATCACGCTTTGACAAGTGAGCAATCAGAGCTTTCACCCGGGATGCAAAGGGATTTGGTGTTAACTATTGCTCTTGCTTGTTGGGAGTTGGGACGTGAATTATGGCGACAAGAAGCCTATGAAGCGGCAGCAGAAGCGGTGGGAAGAGGAAAAGAGATTTTAGTGGATTGGGATGTTTTTCCCCAATTACGCCAAGAAATGACCAGTGAATTAAACAAACTTTGCCCCTATCAGATTTTTGAGTTGCTTTCCCGGCGCGATGTTGATCCGGATGCGGTAGCCAAAGGAGTGGCTTTATTAAAGAAGATGTTTGCCCAACGCGGTGGTGTTGATGGTGAAATTCCGGATCAATCCGGTTTAGATGTTGATGAGTTTCTCCACTTTGTTCAACAAATCCGAGGGTATTTAACGGCGCAAGAGCAAGAAGAATTATTTACCCAAGAGGCACAACGTTCCTCTGTGGCTATGTATTTGGCAGCTTGTGCGGGAATTGGCCGCGGCTTTGCTTATTTAGAACCGTATTATATCCGCAAAGGAAAACAATTTTTGCAACGGTTAGAACGAGAACATGAACAAAAGGCAAATCGCGCTGATGTGTACTTAGAAGAATCGATTTGTGCGTTGTTGTTGGGAGAAACGGATACGGCACTCGAATTAATTGAAAAGAGTCAAGAAACGGACGCGATCGCGCAAATTCAAGCCTATGCGGCAGAAGCAGGGGAAAGCCCAGATCTGCTTTTGGGATTATGCAATTATGCTGAAGAGTGGTTGGAATCGGTTTTGTTTCCCAAGTTTCTCGATTTAGCCGATCAACCGGCTGCCCTCAAAGATTATTTTGCCAGTGAGTCGGTGCAACAAACTTTAGAATCGTTCCAGAATAGTGAAGCAGTTGATCTAGAAGCAGACCAGGAAGCCATACAAACCAATTTCTTTACTCATGCTGAAGAGAGTGCTGCTACGGTTCCACTGCGCGAAGCTGAAGAACTGGATCCGTCCCAGCCAGAGGCATCTGTTGGGCGAAAACGGCGTCGATCCCGTCCCAAACGACGATCGCGTTTTTCGTCTAAAGCCTCGCGGCTGAGTGTTTTATTCGTGGTAACTGGGGTTGGGTTAGGCGCGATCGCGCTGGTTCTGTTTGGAGTTTATCGGGGAGTGAGTGCGTTATGGATGCGGTTGGCACCGGACAATCAGACGCAAGTCCAGAATCCCCCCTTAGCTCTGGAATTAAATACCGCACCTGTCCCGCTGCCCAATTCAGCAGCAGGGCAATCGGTAAGTGCGGGCGCTTTAAATCGCGATCGCGCCGAAGCAATTGTTCGCACTTGGTTAAGTCAAAAAGCGCAAGCTCTGGGTCCGGAACACCGCATAGAAGCGCTGAATTCAATTTTAACGGATCCCTTACTTGAATCCTGGCAATATCGGGCTCAAATTTTTGAAAATAATAATTCTTATCAGCAGTTTCGCCACAGTGTCAGCATTGAGAGTTTATCTTATCCGGCGAATAATCCCAATCAAGGTCAAATTACCGCAACTGTGCGTGAAGTGGCGAAGTTTTATCGCAACGGCAACCAAATTTCGGATCGCTCTTATGATTCCACATTAAAAGTGCGTTATGATGTAGTGCGCGAAAATCAGAGTTGGCGCATTCAGAAGATTGAGTTGCTAGAGAATTGAAGCGCAATCAGTGTAAAAACAAGGTATGAGAGGTGAAGATCGCTCTTTCTCCTTGTTCCATAGTTTAATAACCAATGACCCATAATCAGGAAAGCATACCGAATCATCATCTTTTAAAACTGACTCCCAATGCCAGTCATAGTCTTGCCATCCAACTGTCTTATCCCAACTTCTCCGATAATGAGTCCCAGGGCAAACCGGCGATGTTGGCGCAAATCACCAATGCCATTGCCCAACTGCGAGGCAAAATTGGGGATATTGTAATCGAAACTGAAACCCGCGATATTATTCAACGGCGCTTAATGGTTGAGGCTTACAGCGAAGAACATGGGGAAGCGATTGTCCAAGGCTTACGCAGCATTCCTGACCTCAAATTAATTAGCGTCTGCGATCGCACAATGGCTTTACATGAAGGGGGCAAAATTTCCGTTGTCAGTCGGATTCCCGTCCAGTCTCAAGGGGATTTAGCAATGGCGTACACCCCAGGGGTGGGGCGAGTGTGTCGCGCGATCGCGGATCAGCCGGAAAAGGTCTATAGTTTGACCATTAAAGGGAATACTGTGGCGGTTGTCACCGATGGCAGTGCTGTTTTGGGTTTAGGAAACTTAGGGGCGGCTGGGGCTTTGCCGGTGATGGAAGGAAAAGCCTTATTATTTAAAGAATTTGCCGATCTCGATGCCTTTCCCATCTGTTTAGATACCCAAGATACCGAAGCCATTATCACTGCCGTGAAAAACATTGCACCTGTATTTGGCGGAATTAATTTGGAAGATATTAGCGCCCCGCGCTGCTTTGAAATTGAACGGCGATTGCGGCAAGAATTAGATATTCCCGTATTTCATGATGACCAACATGGCACCGCAATTGTTGTGTTAGCTGCCCTGTTGAATGCTTTGAAATTAGTGGACAAAGCGCTTGCCGAGGTCAAGTTTGTCATTAATGGGGCGGGTGCAGCTGGTATCGCGATCGGGCGCTTATTAAAAGTCGCTGGGGCAATTCCGGAAAAAATTATTCTCTGCGACTCTACAGGAATTGTGAGTAGAGATCGCTCTCATTTGAACCCAGAGAAAGCAGAATTTGCAGTTCCTGAGGGGGGATCGCTGGCGGATGCGATGCAGGGTGCCGATATTTTTATTGGCGTCAGTGTGCCAGGAATTGTCACCCCAGAAATGGTCAGTTCGATGCAAGCTGATCCAATTATTATGGCGATGTCAAATCCCATTCCGGAAATTCAACCGGAACTGATTGCTGATCAAGTTGCGGTATGTGCCACCGGGCGGAGTGATTATCCCAATCAAATTAATAATGTGCTTGCTTTTCCGGGCGTGTTTCGCGGCGCTTTAAATTGTCGCGCGGCGGTGATTACCTCTCAGATGTGTTTAGAAGCAGCGAGCGCGATCGCGTCCTTGGTGTCTCCCAGTGAACTCAGTGCTAACTATATCATCCCCTCCGTTTTCGACTCCCGGGTGGTCAAAGCGGTTGCTGAAGCAGTAGAAAAAACAGCCCAAGCCGAAGGTGTGATTAAAACTGAGTAGGGATTGACGATGCTAATCAATTTCTGAAGAAAGGAGAGCGGTGAACGCTGCCCGATTTCCGAATGATGAATAACCAATGACGAATAACCAATGATTGCTCATAAAGAACTCGAACAACAAACTAGTAAAACCTATAAGAAAAAAAATAAATGGATTATACGCTTTGAGCAGGTAATGGCATTTATTGCCCTTTTTAATTTAGGTCTGGTGTTTTTAGATATCAGCTATATTCCCTTGCGCAATTTTTATCTCAAAGAGTTTCGATTAATTGTGCAAGGGTTAAACTATATTCCACAATCTGAATTTATTGAAAAATATACACCGAGTTTGGTTCAAGCCTATCGCCAAATTCCCAACTCATTTTTAGAACAAGCTCCGCTCTTGGCACAAGGATATGATTATGTAAAAGGAATTAAACCGCACCCAGAAACAGAACGGTATTTGCAAACTGTTGAAATTCTCAAACAACAAGTAACTAATACAGGATTGCAATCTTATCAAACTCAAAGAATTCTAGCCGATTTACGTCAGCAAAGTCTGCAAATTATTCAAAATAATCCCTTTGAAGTAGCGAATAAAACCGGAACTTTAGAAACCATTAAGGATCGGATGCGGAACCATATTGGGGTTGATTCTGCAGAAACTGCCTTCCAAGAGTTTTGGACCGCAGATTATTTAGCTGCAAATGATTACGAAAAAGAGTTGGAATATTTTGAAACACAAATCGAAACTTTAATGGATACGAATTATTTGCGAGCCATTGATCCAGAAACAGGAGAATTTATTGATCGCTTTTGGTTTTTAGACTTACCTTTCGTCATTTTATTTGCCATTGAATTTGCGGGGCGTACTTATTTAATTCACCGCCGACATATCGGCTTACGCTGGATTGATGGTATGCTGTGGCGTTGGTATGATGTCTTTTTATTTTTTCCTCTCTTTCGCTGGTTAAGAGTCATTCCTGTAACGGTGCGAGTGGATCAGTCGGATTTGATTAAACTCGATTCAGTGAAGCGACAAATTTCGCAAGGATTTGTGGCCAGTATTGCAGAAGATATTACAGAAATTGTATTTGTTCGCTTAGTTAATCAAGTACAAGGTTCCATTGAACGCGGAGATCTCAAAAAAGCACTTTCAGAAGCCAATACGCGTCAGTATATTGATCTCAATGAAACCAATGAAGTGGGGGAACTGAGTAAACTATTTGTTCAATTAGTGGTTTATCAAGTGTTACCGAAAATTCGTCCTGATGTGGAAGCAATTGTTCGTCACAATGTGCGAAAAGTTTTAGAAACATCTCCTGCCTTTCAAGGAATGCGACAAGTGCCAGGATTAGAACGGTTTGAAACTCGGTTAACGGAACAATTTGTAAGTGTGCTCTATCAAGTCATTTATGATGCGATTATTGGTGCTTTAGAAGAAGATCCTGAAGCCGAAAAGCTCATTGAAGAATTGGGAACAAACCTAACACAAGTGCTAACGGATGAGATGCAAGGAAAACAAACTTTAAACAAAATGCAAACCTTATTAGTTGATTTATTAGAAGAAGTCAAAGTCAACTATGTCGAACGTTTATCAGAAGAAGATGTAGAAGCTTTATTAGAACAAACCCGACGTTTACGTCAAGTTGGCAAAAAGTAAATTGTATCGCCCGTTTTACCCTCATCAGAACGGCTCTGAATTTGTACCGTGTTTTTATTTTTATCCAAACTTCTCCCCCTCTTTTTATATCCCTTAGGATTAACCAGTCTCCTTTTACTAATTGGTTTGATTATTGCTTGGAAACGTCCTTATTTAGCCTTATTTCCGATGGGAATCAGTTTGTTAATTATTTTAATGGCGAGTAATGCTTGGGTGAGTTCTCTGCTGATGCAATCTTTAGAATGGCAACAAATTTCTAGTGAAGAATTACCGGAAGCAGACGCGATTATTTTACTCGGGGGATCAACCCGGGTGCCAACGCCGCCTCGCCATACCGTAGAGATTACAGAAGCTGGCGATCGCGTTTTGTATGCTGCCCATCTTTTTAAAGCAGGAAAAGCCCCCCTAATTATTGCTACGGGTGGACGAATTACCTGGTTAAAAAACGCGCCCCCAGAAGCGGATAGCATGAAAAATTTATTAATTGAAATTGGGGTACCTGCCTCAGCAATTATTGAAGAAACCCAAGCCCTTAATACTTATCAAAATGCCCTTTACACAAAAGAAATTTTAGAACAATGGGGCATTAAAAAATCACTACTGGTAACTTCTGCTTCACATATGCCGCGATCGCTGCGCGTTTTTCAAAAACAAGGAATTGAGGTGATTCCCGCCCCTACCGACTTTTTAGTGACTAAAGTGGATTGGGAACAGTTACAAGGTACGCCACAAGCAACGATTCTCAATTTTCTGCCCAGTGCCGACAACCTGAAGCAAACCACACAAGCCTTAAAAGAATACCTGGGAATTCTTGTTTATTGGCTGAAAGGTTGGATTTGAATTGAGCAGGTTCAGAATGAATCGCTACCTGATTGAAGGTTAATCAATTTAAGAAGAAATTGCATTATCTTCTTCTAGATAGTTTGTTACATCTTCAACAATGGCTTGGGCGATTTGATCAAAATCAATTTCTTCGATAGCTACATCCAAAATTTCAGCATAAAAACCGGATACATTGGGTTTGTTTTTCTTGATATCAGCTTCAATTAACCGTGCCAATTCAGCGACATTATTATGGCATTCTCCCGCTAGTTTACGATAAAATTCTTCTTCTAATTCATTGTGTTCGGAAATAATATAATCCCAAAATACTGATGTTTGATAATTCTTCCAACTATTAAAGCTCATTGTTCTTCCTCAAGTCTTAACTGATTTTATTTTAACAGTTTTTAGTTGATTTTAGAACTCGACTCTAATTTCAAAACTTACAAAAAAGTAATCGTGATGAGTCTTGTTTTTTATTTTTATTTACCAATACAAAAACGACTGAAAATGCGATCGAGCATCGATTCGGTGACTTCTTCTCCGGTAATTTCTCCCAAGGCTTGAATCGCACTACGTAAATCAATTGTCCAGAAGTCAAAGGGGAGTTGTTGGTCAATGGTTTCGAGAACGTGCTGTAAGGCAGTTTTTGCCCGGGTTAAAGCCGCCGCTTGCCGTTGATTGATGGCAAAGTCACGATTGGCAGCACTGAGATTACCTTTGTGTACTAAGTTGAGAATTGCTTGTTCTAAGTCTTCAATGCCTTGAAATTTTGCCACTGCAGTCGCTACCGTCGTTGGGATGGTATCCGGGTAATGAACGGCACTTGCTGGTATCAAATCAGTTTTATTAATCACCAGAATGAGCGGGCGATGTTTGACTTGTTCGTAAATCAGATCATCTTCTTTTGTCCATCCTAGTTGGGCATCAATCGTGTGTAGAATCAAATCTGCTTTTTGGGCGGCACTGCGCGATCGCGCAACACCAATCTTTTCCACCTGATCCTCGGTTTCCCGAATTCCTGCGGTATCTAAGACTTCTACGGGAATTCCGCCGACCACTAAATTGGATTCGACTACATCGCGGGTGGTTCCCGGTAAATCTGTAACGATCGCGCGATCGCTGCGACTCCAAGCATTCAACAAACTAGATTTCCCGACATTCGGACGTCCGACAATTGCTACTTTTACCCCGGTGCGCAACAGTTCTCCTTGTTCGGCTGTCGCGAGGAAATACTCGACCTGTTCGAGAACCTTCTTCACTTGCTGTTGAATCTCACCTTCTGGCAGTGGGGGTAACTCATCGGCAAAATCCACCCGTGCTTCCACTTCTGCCAAAATATCCAAGCAAGTGCTGCGTAAATCACGAATTGGCTGCGCTAGTTTTCCTTGTAACCCAGCCAGGGCCATTTCTCCAGCTTGAGGGGATTTTGCCCCCACTAACTCGGCAATGCTTTCGGCTTGGGTTAAGTCAATCCGTCCATTGAGAAAAGCCCGCAAGGTAAATTCTCCAGCTTGCGCCAGTCTTGCCCCTTGTTCTAAACATAACTGTAGCACCTGCTGGACAGGAATCATACCGCCATGACAATGGAACTCCACAACATCTTCGCGGGTGTAAGATCGGGGAGATTGCATAATCAGCAATAATGCCTCATCCACTACTTTTTTCGTTTCTGGATGATGGACATACCCATAAAGAATCCGATGCGACGCCCAAACTTGTTTTCCGGGTGCTTGAAACAGAGTTTTAGCAATGGAAAGGGCTTCTTCTCCCGATAAACGCACAATTCCCACACTCCCTTGTTGGGGAACAACTGGGGTTGCAATGGCAGCGATGGTATCTCCTTGCATTACCTAATCCTTTTTTTCTTTAAGGTAGCAAGGAAAATCCTAAGCAAGCAATTGACAATTCAAAATACATAATTAACAATTACCATGGAAGGTTCAGGGTAAAGCTTTTTGAGAAAAACTCACTTTTTATGCTGGCTACAACGTTTGGCTGTTTAATAGATTACTGATTCTAAGATTCCAGATCTGATTCATTATGGAAAGCGTATCAAATTTTTTTAACGATTTACCCAAAACAACAGAAATTGATACAAGAATTATCGCCGGTTTCGTTTTATTATTAACTCTTACCCTTTTACTAGGCATTCTCATTTTAATTCCTAAAATTGCCAGTGCGACCACGCAACGCCTTTTTTCAGAACGCGCAAGTACCGTTTATCAAAAGACATTTGCTCCCTTCCAGAACTGGCTATTTTTTACATTTTTACTCAGTATTGCTGATTTAGCAATCAAGTATTTTGCGGAAGCCGATTGGATCACTTTATTTGAAGTTCCTCTTGCCTTAATTGTTGCTGTTTTAGTCTCTTGGTTAGGGGCAAGTATTTTTAGCCGCTATTTTGATCTCTATTTATTAGATGCTGCAATTCAAAGTAAGCGAAAAATCAATAGTGAGCTGCTCCTTTTAGGAAAAATCCTTGTTAATATTGGCATTATTTTAGTTGTTATTGTTGTTTTTGCTCAAACTCATGATGTTAATTTATTCGGTTTAATTGCCAGTTTAGGAGTGGGAGGATTAGCGGTTGCATTTGCAGCTCAAAAAAGTTTAGAACAACTTTTAGGTGGCATCGTGTTATATGTTGATCGTCCTTTTGTGGCGGATGACTATATTGGCTTACCCGATGGAACCTTTGGGCGAGTCGAATCTATTGGTTTACGTTCCACCCGGATTCGGGTTTCAGGAAAAGGCACGTTAATGGTTGTTCCAAACAGCTTTCTAACAGAAGCAAATATTGAAAATTTCACCGGTGCCAAGAAAGTGATTTCCATGATTTATATTAATTTTTCTCAGCCCATTTCCGATACTGAAAAAGCATTTATTCGGCAAGTAATAACAAATAGTACCAAAGAAATATTTGGTATTGATCCGCGGAGTACGGAAATTACATTTAAACCCATTGAAAGAGAGGGAATACAAATTACCCAAGCTCAAGTTAGCTTCTTTATTTTAGGATCGGGTGAAGTTTCTATGGACTTACGTCGCCAACTCTTAGATGCAGCTCGACAAAATATTAATCGTGAGTTGGAAGAGTTTGGTATCAGTTTTGATTTAGAAGAACGCACAATCAATGTTGATGCGCCAATTACCCTTTAAGGAGTCAGTGAATGGAAAGCATTTTTATCTTTTTGCAGAATCTGTTGAGGAGTTTGCAAAGTGAATTATTTAATCAGCAAACGCAAACTTTTCTGATTGATTTTTCTAAAACGTTTGCTATTTTCCTGATTTTAGTGTTCTTCTCTGTCATTATTGCTCGTTATGCTTCTTTACGAGTTGTTCGTCTAATTATGACGCGACTGTCACCGCAGCAATTTGGGGTTGTTTATGATAAATTAATTGCCCCAATCGAGGGCTTATTTCAAATTGCTGGGACATTTATTTTACTGGCACTTTCCTTAAATGTTTTAAAAAATTATCAAGCCTTTTATGATTTCTTACGCTTTTTTAACGACTTAGCCTTAGTCTTAAGTCTCGCTTGGTTAGCTTCGCGATTAGTCCGACAAGTGATGCGGGTTTATGGACTAGAAATTATTCGGAAATTGGGGAGAGAAGTGGATGAATTATTATTAGTATTTGAAACACTCATTAATATTTTTATTGGTTTTATCGCCGCGATCGCGTTTGCCCAAAGTCAACAAATTAATCTGGTCGGACTCTTAGCTAGTGTAGGAATTGGCGGTTTAGCCATTGCCTTTGCTGCTCAAAAAACCTTAGAACAGTTATTAGGAACCCTGGTGTTATATTTAGATCGTCCGTTTACCCCTGGTGAATATATTCGGATGTGGAGTTGGCCTGCTTTTCCTGATGGTGCACTGGGAAATGTGGAATCGATTGGGTTACGTTCAACCAAAATTCGGATCGTTGCTAAAGGAACCTTAATTATTGTGCCGAATTCTGTGATGGCGAACTTAGATGTTGTTGAGAATATTACGCGCAGTAAAAAAGTGATGGCGTTACTTTATCTCGACTTTGTCAAACCTTTAAAGGGAGAAGAAGAAGCCTTAGTCGAACAAGTAGTTAAAGAAAGTACAAATGCCTTATTTGGTATCGATCCGGGTAGTACCCGCATTACCTTATTTCAACCGGAAAATAAACCGGGAACTCGCGCCCGCGTTACCTTTTTTATTTTAGGTTCTAACGAAAACTCTTTCCAACTTCGCAAGCGATTACTTGAACTTGCGAATGAAACAATTACGGAAAAATTAATCGGATATGGAATTGAATTTACTTGTACTGAACCGACGGTTTATGTGGATTCGCCGGTTACCATTTAAGGAATTGATAGATGGGAAATCTCCAGTCTTCTGATGTATCCCCGCTCCATGTCCGATATAATAGAGACACAGACCCCGGGCTAGAACTCAACTTGAGAACAAAAAAGTATGGATCCAGCTTTGCAATACCCAATTTTTGGGGCGGAAATCAAATGTCCTCACTGTCGTCAAACCATTCCGGCACTGACCCTAACCGATACCTATTTATGTTCACGTCACGGGGCGTTTGAGGCCGATCCGAAAACAGAAGAGTTGGTTCATTTACAATCAGGACGGTGTTGGCGGATGTGGGACGGTCAATGGTATCGACAACATACCCATCCTGATGGCATTCGCTTTGAAATTCACGAAGCATTAGATCGGCTGTATACCCAAGGCTATCGTGCAACGCGAGTCATTATTGCCAGTCGATATAAAGATTTAGTCAGTTCTTACTTAGAAAAACATCGATCGCGCTGGGGAGAAAGTACCGAAGATCAGTTGCGATTGTATGGCTTACCGATTATTTTTAGTCCCGCTGAAGAAGACGAACCCCGATGGGGCGTTATTAACTTTGATTTGGAAAAGGAACCTGGTGTTCCCGTTCGCTACCCCTATTTTCGGTTGTTTGAGTAAGTAGAGAATTGAGTTGTGATGCATCATGTGTCCATTCGCACCGGAGATATTCATCGCGCGATCACGTTTTATGAGTTATTCGGTTTTACGATTCAAGAACGATTTACCACTGGATACACCCTCGCTTGTTGGTTAGAAGGTTGGCACTCCCGCTTGGAATTAATTCAAATTCCCCAACCTAAACCAGCCCCCGATGCCTTTCATGATGAGCATTACGTGGGATATTATCATCTTTCCTTTGATGTGACCGAACAGGCGGAGAGTCTGCCGGAATGGTTAAAAAGGGCGCGATCGCGCTTTCAACAAGCCGCAGAAGAGAATCCAGAACAAGTTTCTCCTTTAAAAGTGCTACTCGAACCCACCCAGCAAATGATTGGAGAAACTGTGTATGAAGTTGCCTTTATCGCAGATGCCGATGGCTTACCATTAGAAATCATTCGCCATCAAAATCGTTAATATAACCTTTCTTAGTCTGTTGAGGTAGAGAAGTTACCAGTTACAAAAGAACCAATGACTAATGACTAATGACTAATAACCAACCATGCTACTCGAATTAAACCGTTGGGTCATTCCACCCGGACATCAGGCTTTAATTGAAAATATTTCTTGGTCAGAATTAGAGCAAATCTTAGAGGAATTGGGAGAAGCGCGATCGCGCCGAATTTCTTATAGTGATGGTATTTTAGAAATAATGACCCCGCTCGCTGAACATGAAGATGATAAAGCCTTAATCAGTGATTTTGTCAGAATCATTTTAGAAGAATTAGAACAAGAATATCGAAATTTAGGATCAATAACGTTAAAACGGGAAGACATGGGTCAAGCCGTCGAACCAGATGAATGTTTTTATATCCAGAATGAAGCCAGTGTTCGCGGGAAAAAACGGATTGATTTAAACACAATGCCTCCCCCTGATTTAGTCATTGAAATTGATATTACCAATCGGACTCGCTTTAATCATTATGAACGATTAGGTGTTCTTGAGTTATGGCGGTATGATGGTAGCAGTTTAGAAATTAATATCCTACAGTCTGGAAAATATATTTTATCGAAACAGAGTTTACAGTTTCCTCAGTTTCTTTTAAAGCAAGCGATTCCTCAGTATATAGAAGCGAGTAAAGTAGACGGGAAAGTTGCCATCATGAAACAGTTTCGAGGTTGGATCAGGGAACAAATAGCTGCTTAATCTAGGGTCGAAATAGCCTAAAAAATCAGAGGTGAGAAACTGATTCCCTCTACTCGTTGCCTCAAAGAATCATCCCTAAATGCACTAGTTGCACCTTCAGTTCCCCTCCGCAACGAATAAACGATGGGGCAAATTCTGTATGAAGTTGCCTTTATTGCAGATGCCGATGGCTTACCATTGGAGATAATTCGTAACCAAGGAAAGCCCCAGTCATAGCCGGTAATGAATCGAGATTTTGCCTACTGTCTAAATCCTTACTGTTCCCAACCGAAAAATTCCAGTCATGATCAACAGTGCAAAAACTGTGGCTTTCTGCTTCTGATTGCACAACAATATCAACCCCAGAAACTCATTGCCAGTGGACGCTTTGGACGGACTTTTTTAGGAGAAGATCTCAGATACCATCGTCCCTGTATTATTAAACAATTTTTTCCTGAAACCGAACAGGGAATCATCCTTAACTCCCAAAAAGCTATTCAACTGTTTCATTCCGAAGCCAGACGCTTAGAAGAATTAGGGGATCACCCCCAAATACCCCAATTATACGCTCATCTCGAACAAGAAACCTATCAATATTTAATTCAAGAATGGATTGCCGGGGATAACTTAGAAACTGAACTTTCCCAGCGAGGAAGATTTGACGAACGAGAAATTAGAAGACTCCTAGCTAGTTTACTCCCTGTCCTCGACTATCTGCGCGATGCTGCTGTGATTCATCGGGATATTAAGCCCGAAAATATTATTCATCGTGACGACACAGATGCCGAATATGTTTTAGTCGATTTTGGTGCCGCTAAACTTGCCTCCCTACGTAGCTTAGCTAAAACTGGCACAATCATTGGTTCCCCGGGATATGCCGCACCGGAACAAGTGTATGGGAAACCGACCTTTGCCAGCGATATTTATAGCCTCGGTGTCACCTGTCTTCATCTTTTAACTGGCGTTTCTCCCTTTGACTTGTATCATCCCACAGAAAATCGACTCTTGTGGCGAGAGTACCGCCAAGATGACCCCATCAGTGATTCCCTTGCCGCAATTCTGGATGGGATGACTGCCTTTGATCTCAAAGACCGCTATTCTTCTGCTGAAGACGTTTTATCTGCATTAGGGGTTTTGTCTCCTCTTCCCGCTTCTCCTGCTGCTACCCAATCTAATCCCGCAGCAAGTCCTCCCATTATTAAACTCTACAGTGGGAAAGGGGCAATTTATAGCCTGACCTTTAGTCCCGATGGGCGATTACTAGCCAGTGGCGGGGGATCAGACTGGGGAAAATTAGTAGGAAAAGATAACTGTGTTCGGGTGTGGCGAGTGGGAGAATGGCAGAATCATCAGAAACTTACCCAACATTCGGCACCAATCACCACCGTTCAATTCAGTCAGGATAGCAAGTTTTTAGTCAGTGGCAGTTTGGATAAAACCATTAAAGTGTGGAATGTTGCCAGGCAAGCATTACACCAAACTCTAAAGGGACATCGCTTTGGCGTGAAAAGTTTGCAGGTGAGTCCCTATGGCGAAACGGTTCTGAGTGGGAGTATTGGGGGAGAAGTTATCTTATGGAATTTGCAAACAGGGCGAGTTTTAGACCGCTTCAGTTGGGAACAGGGAGAAGTGAAAGCCCTTGCCCTCAGTCCCGATGGCGAGTACTTCGCGATCGCGGGAGGGGAAACAACCATTCAAGTGTGGGAAGTGTACACCTTTAAGCCCTTATTTTCTCTCAGTGGACATAGCGATCTGGTGTACAGCCTAAATTTCAGTCCTGATGGCAAGTATTTAGCCAGTGGTAGCGGGGATTGGGACTGTAGCATTAAAATTTGGGACTTGGCAACTCGCACGGTTAAACAAACCCTACATGGACATCAGTGGGCGGTCAATGCAGTGCAATTTAGTCCCGATGGGAGATATTTAGCTAGTGGCAGTAGCGACAAAACCGTTAGACTGTCCGAACTTTTTCAACACAAGCCTCACCGACGTTGTTGGCATCGTCATGGCGAAGGCGTTACGACGGTTGCTTTCAGTCCTGATGGGGTTTATCTAGCCAGTGGGAGTGAAGATGAAACGATCAAAATTGGACCTATCTTTTGAGGCGTTAAACGATTTGGACCGCGATCACGCTACCGTAAGTTAAAGATAAAGCAGCAGCAGCACTCCCTTGATTCATGGCAATTTCGACCCAACCATGACTGCCAATTAGGGACAGTAACTGTTGGGGAGGATAACTACTATAGGTTTTAGCACTGGGAATTTGTTGCTGATTTACTCTCACCAACCATTCTTTCCCTTCCACTGCGGTCGCTGGAATATTAGTAATTAAGTTGCCAAAATAGTCAATATATTGGATTGACCCGAAGATTTGATCGGCAGTTCTGTCTGGTTCTGGAAAAGAATCCTCTGTGAGTTGATCCAGAGGAATGGGTTCTCCCAGTTCTTCTAAAGGAACCCCACCGGCTAAATGGGCCCCGACTGGCGCAAAAATATCTCGTCCGTGAAAGGTGTGACTGACAGCTTCAACTCGCCAATATTTCGGGTTGGTTAAAGCAACTGCTTTTTGCGCAGGAAATTGACTTAAAACCCCGCTAAATAACCCATTTTCCGGGCCCACTAAATAACCTTCTGCAAGCGCGATCGCGCAGCCTTTGCGTTCACTGCCCACTCCCGGATCAACTACCGCTACATGAACCGTATCTTTAGGGAAATAAGGAATAGCATTCATCAGACAAAAGCGTCCCGCAGCAATATTTTGCGGTGGCACTTGATGGGTGAGATCAATGACTTGCAAGTCAGGATTAATCTTAGCAATGACACCTTTCATTACCCCAACATAAACATCTTCTAAACCAAAATCTGTTGTTAGCGTTAATATCATTTGTTATTCATCATTAGGCAACAGTTAATCGATGATGCAATGAAGTTTAAAGTTCTTTTCTCCCTTAACAACAGCGTTAACGGGTGACCTGACCCCCCGCAGCCCAACCCCAACTAGTCAGGGGTAACCCATCACTGTTATAATAAAGGGTCTGTGGATTTTTTGAAAATTGATCAATTAAGTGAAAGCTATATGTCTAGATATCGAGGTCCTCGTCTGCGGGTTACGCGGCGTTTAGGGGATTTACCGGGATTAACTCGGAAAAGTCCCCGCAAAGCGTATCCCCCAGGTCAACACGGTCAAGCCCGACGTAAACGGTCAGAATATGCCATTCGTCTCGAAGAAAAACAAAAACTGCGCTACAACTATGGTGTCACAGAGAAACAGTTGATGCGCTACATGAAGAAAGCCCGGCGGGCTACGGGTTCTACGGGAACTGCCCTCCTAGAAATGCTGGAAATGCGTTTGGATAATACTGTTTTCCGCATGGGTATGGCAGGAACGATCCCGGCTGCCCGTCAGCTAGTGAATCATGGTCATATTTTAGTGAATGGACGGGTGATGGATATTGCAAGTTATCAATGTCGTGCCGGTGACGTGATTGCTGTTAGAGATCGCGATCGCTCACGACAGCTAGTCGAACGAAATATGGAATATCCTGGGTTAGCCAACCTTCCCAGTCATCTAGAATTTGACAAAAACACCTATACCGGTAAAGTCAATGGCATGATTGAACGGGAATGGGTAGCGCTACAAGTTAATGAACTCCTCGTGGTTGAGTACTACTCCCGAAAAGTTTAATCCGAAGTCCCTCTCCCCATTGCTTGGGGCTGAGGGGAGCTTGGGAATAAAATAGGAAGTAAAGCAATTGACAATGAGGAACAACAGCCATGCTTAAATCTCTCCTGGCTTTACTGGGCAGACAACCGGGAAATTATGCAGCAGATGTCGAAATCTATACTTGGCAAACTTGCCCGTTTTGCATTCGGGCAAAAATGCTGCTGGGTTGGAAAGGCGTCAAGTTTACTGAATATAAAATC
>CAZBPR010000050.1:8889-19618 GCA_964493825.1 uncultured Dactylococcopsis sp. | reverse complement strand
CAAGCAGCCTCGATGAACCAAGAATCCCCCGCGATGCAAGCCGGGGGAGTGTCAATTATGATATAGATGTTACAAATTCCTTTCAGTGCAACCTGAGCCATGTACCCAGATCAAGATGAAGTTCGTCGCCTAATGGACTTAATGCCGGCTTCGGGGCGGATGTACACTAAAATTATTCCCAAGCCCCAGCAATCGCGCCTTATTGAAACGCCGTTTCCGATGCCTTGGCAGCAAGGAGCCCGACCGATTTACATTAATTTTGACTTGTGGACCGATCTCTCGCGAGGAGAACGCGATTTAGCCTTATTGCGAGCCGTCTGTTGGCTAACAGGGATTAAATGGTTTAAACCCGATTTATATCAAGGTGTGGTCGCTGCCGGCTTGATTGGCGCTGGAGTCGAAGCTGGGCAAGGGGATGCGATTGGTTTATTGGTCAGTGGCGGTTTAGCGATCTTAGCCGGGAGTCAAATTTGGCGCAAAACGCGCAGCGTGCAAACCGAATTAGACGCTGATGAAGCAGCGGTGAGAGTGGCTCAAAGACGAGGCTATAATCCAGAAGAAGCAGCGCAAGCCTTGTTAAGCAGTATTGAAAAAATTGCTGAAATTGAAGCGAGAAGTAGTTTCAGCTTCTCAGAGTTGGTGCGAGTACAAAATTTACGAAAATTAGTTGGTCGCTCTGCCGTGGGAGTACCCGAAGCTGTCAAAAAAGAATTCTAATCGCTAGAATCGAAACCAATGACCCGTTATTGGAAATGGGTAAATGCTAGCGCAAGGAAGAGTGGGAGACAAGGAAATCGGGTGAGCGATGACTGTTGCCAGCCAGCCTGTTCCCACCTTGCGATTCGATGGGTAACACCCATTCATCAATGCTATGTAATGTTAAGAGCCAAATAAAATTTAGTGTGATTTCTACAGAACTGGATACTATCCTAAAGCAAGCGCAGCATCAAAAACAGCTTTCTCCCGCAGCGGGTGAATTTTTACTCACTCAAACGGATCCTACGGCGCGAAAAGCAATTCAAGAAACGGCAGACTGGCTTCGCCAAGAACAAGTGGGAGAAACGGTGACTTATGTGGTGAATCGCAACATTAATTTCACAAATATTTGCGAGCAACATTGTAGTTTCTGTGCCTTTCGCCGCGATGAAAATACAGAGGGAGCATATTGGCTCAATTTTGAAGAAATTTTAGGCAAGTGTGCCAATGCTGTGGAACGAGGCGCAACGGAAATTTGTATGCAAGGGGGATTAAATCCCAGCGCCAAGATTAACGCTTCAGCTTTGGCTTATTATCAACAGTTAGTGAAAAGGATCAAACAGCAGTTTCCTCAACTTCATCTTCATGCCTTTTCGCCTCAAGAAATCCAGTTTATTGCCCGAGAAGATGGCATAAGCTACGAAACCGTAATCGGTAAATTAAAAGCAGTTGGTGTGGGGTCAATGCCGGGGACTGCTGCAGAAATTTTAGATGATCGGGTTCGCCAGATCATTTGTCCGGAAAAAATTAATACCCAAACTTGGTTAGAGATAGTTGGTACCGCCCATCGCTTGGGAATGCCGACGACGAGCACCCTGTTATCGGGACAAATTGAAACGCCACAACAGCAAATTCACCATTTAGAACAGCTGCGATTGCTGCAAGAAATCGCGATTACCAATAATTATCCCGCTCGCATCACGGAGTTTATTTTACTCCCCTTTGTGGGACAAGAGGCACCGAAACCTTTGCGTCAGCGTGTCGGACGGGATCAACCGATCCTCGAAGATGCCCTCTTACTCACCGCAGTGGCACGAATTTACCTGGGACAATGGATTCCCAATCATCAACCGAGTTGGGTTAAACTCGGACTGGCGGGCGCAACAAAAGCACTGAGTTATGGTTGTAACGATCTCGGCGGCACTTTGATGGAAGAACATATTACAACGATGGCAGGGGCGCAGGGGGGAACCTGTCTAGAAGTTGCCGATTTACAAGGCGCTATCGCGTCCCTTAACCGTCCCTATCAAGAACGAAATACCCTTTATCAACCCTTACCTCAAGTCGTTGCCTCTTAAAGCAAGAACCTTAAGACACGCTCATTCCTAGCCCACTTTGTCTCTCAACCAACTCGATACTATGTATAACAATAACCATCATGATGACTCCCGCTATAATGACAATGGTTCTCGTCGCTCAACGCAATCACCATTTAGTGAAGACAACGACCAGGACTTTTCTTCTCCTTTCGCTGAAGACAATTTAGAAAAGAGGTCGGAAAATCGCTCACAACCGTTAAGTCCGCAGGGTAAAGAAAATTTACGGTTACTCCAACGCTTTTATATTACGCTCATTGTCACTGGCGTGCTCATTGGCGGAATGCTCACTTGGGGCGTTGCAACTTTAATGAGTCAATGGGATATGATTGATCCCCCAGCAGAGCAACAATTTAAGAACTAGCGAGTCGTTATGGGGAAGGGCTCAACGTTCCGAGAGAACCAAATGATGAAACCAGTTTTTTTTTGGCAAGGATGGATCGCCAGTTTCGGGATGAGTGTTTCCTTACTGGCGGCGACTCCCATTGGGGCACAAACTCCCTTTCAAAATCCGTTACAAGTTGAAAAATTTGATGACCCCCTGTTGCCACAAACGCCTGTGCGGCGTCCGTTAAGTCCTTTAGAACAATTTCGCTTAAAAGAAGCTTTAGATCAGCTCAATCAACAAGCGCGAGCCGTTTATGAAAACGGCAATGTTGAACAAGCCTTTCAAGTTTGGTATCGAGAACTGCGATTGCGTCAGAAACTAGATCCGATTGAGGAAGTCAAAGCGTTAGGGCGAGTGGGAGAAGTGGCATGGCTGGAAAATCGTTCCGCCGACTTTCGGAATATTCGCGAACGCTTAAGAGTGATTGAAAAAAAGGCAAAAGCTAACAATGATCGCCAGTTGCTAATCCCCCTGGCTGAAAATTATGAGCAAATGCGAGAACTCGATGGCGCGATCGCGCTCTATGACACTTTAGTTGAAGAGAGCACTAATCCAACCGCATTACTCGAAAAAATTGCTCAACTTCACGCCGATCAATTTGAATATGAAGCAGCAGCCAACACCTATGAAACACTATTAGCCCAAGCCGAAACGGCAGGTGATACCACAGGAATCATTAACTACTTAAAACAACTGAAAATCTGGTACGAACAAGCAGAAAATCCCCAAGCTGGCATTGCAACCAAGCAGCGTTTAATTCAAACTTACCAACAGCAAAATACTCAGGACGCACTACCGCCATTAATGGTTGCTTTAGCGGATGATTATGTTAAACTCGAACAGTTCGATCAAGCCAGTACCACTTATCAAGAAGCCTTTCAAATCGCACGCTCTCAAAAAAAATACGCGATCGCTGCCGTTGCTTTAGAAAACTTAGCTCAACTCTATCGCAACGATGGTTCTCTGGAGACAACTCTCGAAATTTATGAGCAACTATTAATCATTCAACAACAGTCTTACGATCATTATGGCTTAATGATCACTTACGACAAAATTGGTGAAATTTATCAACAAAATAATCAACCCGAGGAAGCCGTCGCTGCCTATGAAAAAGCGCTTCAGTTTGCCCAATCTTTAAGCTATCAAGAAGACTACTTTCAAAGCAAGATTGAAAACTTAAAATCTTAAGAAACACTTAAAGCTCATATTGATAATTACAAAAAAAACTTGGCTTAAGGAGGAATTTTGTGTTATCTAGAGAGGAATCCTTCAAATAAATATTAATACCTCCTTCATGCGTGTCTTACTCGTTTATCCCCGTTTTCCCAAGAGTTTCTGGTCTTTTGAAGAGGCGTTAGCCCTCGTTAACCGCAAAACGTTCTTACCGCCCTTAGGCTTAATCACGGTTGCGGCCATTCTGCCTCAAGAATGGGACTTTCACCTCGTCGACTGTAATCTACGGGAGGTCACTGCTGCCGAATGGCAGTGGGCAGATTTAGTCGTCGTTTCGGCAATGATTGTGCAAAAAGACGACTTTAACACTCAAATTCAAACGGCTAAACGCTATGGTAAACCCGTTGCCGTCGGAGGTCCTTATCCAACGGCGCTACCCTCGGAAGCAGAAGCAACCGGGGCTGATTATTTGATCCTCGATGAAGGAGAAATAACCCTACCCATGTTTGTAGAAGCCCTCGCCCGGGGAGAAACCAGTGGTAAATTTAGAGCGGAGGCAAAGCCCGATGTTACCCAAACCCCGATTCCTCGCTACGATTTATTAGATCTGGAAGCTTACGACAATATGTCAGTGCAGTTTTCGCGAGGCTGTCCTTTCCAGTGTGAATTTTGCGATATTATCGTTCTCTACGGACGCAAACCACGCACCAAAACCCCAGCACAACTCATTGCAGAATTAGAACAACTCCGTCAACTGGGTTGGCGACGGAGTATTTTTGTTGTTGACGATAATTTTATTGGCAATAAACGGAATGTGAAGCTGCTCTTACGGGACTTGAAAATTTGGATGGCAGAACACAATTATCCCTTCACTCTCAATACAGAAGCCTCTGTTGATTTAGCACAAGATCCTGAATTGATGGATTTAATGGTGGAGGCGAACTTTAATTCCGTCTTTCTGGGCATTGAAACTCCAGATGCCGACAGTTTAGTTCTCACTAAGAAACATCAAAATACTCGCGATCCTCTATCAAAAGCGGTACAAACCATCATGCGTCATGGGTTACGAGTTACTGCTGGCTTTATTATTGGCTTTGATGGCGAGAAACCCCAAGCCGGTGAGCGCATTATTAAGTTTGTGGAAAATACACCGATTACATTGGCGATGTTTAGTATGTTGCAAGCCCTTCCAGATACGGCACTCTGGCATCGTCTCAATAAAGAAGGACGCTTATTAGACCAAGGGGCAAATATTAATCAAACCACCCTGATGAATTTTACCCCCACCCGTCCGATTGAGGAAATTGCGAAAGAATATGTTCATGCCTTCTGGGAGTTGTACGATCCACAAAACTATTTGGATCGCGCCTACCAGCAATATTTAATGATTGGGGAACCCAAACATCAACGTTCTTCGCGGAAAGTTGATTTAGTGACCCTACGCGCCATGCTACTGATTTTCTGGCGACAGGGTATTGTCCGAAAAACCCGTTGGACGTTCTGGAAATATCTGTTCCACATTTACCGCGCCAAACCCAAACTATTAGCAAGTTATCTGTCAATTTGCGCCCTCGGTGAACACTTCTTAGCGTATCGGGAATTGGTCCGCGACAAAATTGAAGCGCAATTAGAAGCATACTTAAAGGTAAAAGCAACGCAAGAAAGTGACAAGGTCGAGACACTGCAGACATCGACCGCTACCCAGCATAATGCTGCTGGCTTATCTTCTACTTTGGAAGATTCGCATTTTTAACCTCCAGAGCAAGCGCGGTGTTGTTCATCACTCAATCTCGCAAAACATAACCGACACCGCGCACGGTTTGAATTAAACGGGGTTCGCCTTGGTCTTCGAGTTTCAATCTTAAGTAGCGAATGTACACTTCAATGATATTAGAATCGCCCATGAAATCGTAACCCCACACTCGTTCTAAGATTTGGTCACGGGTTAAAACTTGACGAGGATGCTTGAGAAGATAGCGCAGGAGTTCAAATTCTTTGGCAGTTAATTCAATCGCGCGATCGCGCCGATAAACTTCTCTTGTACTAGTATTGAGCTTGAGATCGCCAAAGTGTAAAACATCGGTTTCTTCTTCTTGAGTGCGGCGGAGGTGGGCGCGCACTCGGGCAAATAATTCTTCAATGCTAAACGGTTTGACCACATAATCATCTGCACCCGCATCTAACCCTTCCACGCGATCGCTGATCTCATCTTTTGCCGTTAATAAAATGACCGGAACAGTACTCCCAGTTTGACGCAAACGACGACAAATTTCTAAGCCGGAAATGCCGGGTAACATCCAGTCTAAAATCAACAGATCTGGCATTAACTCTCGCGCTTGGGATAATCCGTCAAAACCATCCGTAGCGGTCGTTACCTCATACCCTTCATATTGAAGTTCTAACTCAATGAATTGAGCCAGCTTGACTTCATCTTCAACGATTAAAATTCGAGCAGCCATTGTTTCAGGAGAAGCAAATCATAAGAGCTAACCCTATCTTACGTCTTGAGCTGCAGCCTGAAAACGCAATCTTTTAGGTTTTCTTCAACGGAGAGGGAGGGATTCGAACCCTCGAGGAGCCTGAACTCCTAGCGGTTTTCGAGACCGCCGCAATCAACCGCTCTGCCACCTCTCCAAGCTACTCAATTCTAACTTGTCATCAGCAATTGTTCAACTTAAGCTGGGTCTAGTTTTGCGCTCTTTTGCGATCCGATTTTTCTAGCTGATCGGTCTACTATCATCTTGACTTGCTATGATCGCGCTTTCCCCTCTCTTCATCTACAAACTGATGGCGCAGGGAACCCAATTAGAAGTTCGACAATTTGCAGCGTAACTTCTTATGATCGCATGATAATCTCGCCTCCCACTACCATCACTTTTTTAATAGTGATTGCTGTAGGCAAGTCACATAGCGACATCGCGATCTTTACTCCCCATCCCAAAACATGATGGCTTCGCCGGCGCCGTAGGCGCATCGCACCTCCCACTGTAATGATCTTGCTAACAGCAATCGAATCTTCAATTGGCTACCAGAGAAAATTGTGCTTCCCTACCCATAACTCGATTGTCACATTGTCACAGGCAAGTAGCGAGAGCTACATCGCGCCTTTTTCACCCCAATCCCTTGTTATCCCATACCATTTTTCCCATTGATCGATTCCGATATAATGTGAGAAGAAGAATTATTAACTAAACACTAAAATAATGTCTAATTTGACTCTGAATAATCTTCACCCTGATCTAGAAAAGCGACTTCAGATTATGGCGTCTCATCATGGTCGTTCGATTGAGGAAGAAGCAAAAGCAATTTTAGAAGAAATACTTACTGCAGGAGATCAGGTTGATAATCTTGCTGATTTGGCAAGGTATTGGTTTGGAAACGATGGGGTTGAATTAGAGGCACATCCCTCAGTGTTTTCTCAAACTGAAGCAGAATTAGACTGTGATTATTCTAGACACTAATGTTATTTCTGAGGTGATGCGACCTCAGCCGAATGTTCAAGTAATGTCATGGTTAAGAGAATATCCTGTTGAAGAGTTAGCCGTTACTGCCGTTAGCATCGCTGAAATTTCTTATGGTTTAAATCGTTTACCAAAAGGTCGTCGCCGTGATTCGCTTCAATGGCGATTTCAGATGTTTATAGCTCAAGGGTTTAGTGATCGTATTTTTCCTTTTGATGATAGGGCTGCAAGGATTTATGCAGATATTGTTGTTAATCGACAACAACAAGGAAAACCGATGGAAGTGATGGATGCTATGATTGCCGCGATCGCGCTGGTCAAGACAGCAAATTTGGCAACTCGTAATGTTTCTGACTTTGAAAATTGTGGTTTGGAATTGATTAATCCGTGGGAAATTTTCAGTGATATTTAATCCTGATCGCGCCTCTGACTACTATCATCTTTACTTGCTACGATCGCGCTTTCCCCTCTCTTCATCTACAAACTGATGGCGCAGGGAACCCAATTAGAAGTTCGACAATTTGCAGCGTAACTTATGATGATCGCGCCTTCCTTCTTACCTCATCCCACATCCGTTTGCGCAGCATAGGCAGTAGCCTATCTAGAATAGAGAGTAATTAAGGGCTTAATAATTAAATGAAAGATGTAATAGCTATTGTCACATCTCAACAGGGTGTGCCAATTCGATTAACATACAAGCAATGGTTACATATTACGGAAAACCATGATTATATGGCAGGGTGTTTAGACTTAGTGTTGGAAACTATTGATGATCCTGATCTGATTACCCAAGGATGGACGGATGAGAAAATTGCTCTCAAAAGCTATGCTAAAACAATTATTTCTCAGAAGTCTGCTATCGTAGTTTATAAAGAATTATCTGAAGATGGATTTGTAATTACTGCTTTTTTAACCTCATCGCCTGAAAAAATTATCAAAAGAGGAATTATATGGCAAAAACCGACATCTTGAAATCTATTCCTTATTTACTTGCGGCTCCCTCAGATAAAATTTGGACAAGCTATGATCATGAAGCTGATGTTTTATATATTAGTTTTCGTAAGCCCCAAAATGCCAATGATAGTATTTTAGAAGAGAACTTGATTTACCATTACCATGATCAAAATTTAGTGGGAATTACAGTTTTAAATGCTTCCCATTTTTCAAGACAAAATTAAAGTAATTTTTAGGGAGTGCAGTTTGTAATTCTTCTACTTGAGCAAAACCAATTGAAATTTCAGCATAAATAATGGGATTAATGACTAAAGTTGATCGATTTGCGAGCTCAGTCAGCTGGGAAGCAGACCATTGAAACCATTGTTCATTTTCGGTAAATATATCTAAAATGACATTACTATCCACTAAAATGTCAGTCATATTTAGTGACGAGTCATTTCCATAATTTCATCAGTCGTTAGATTAGATGTTGCTTTACCTCTCATGGTTTCTATGAGTTTTTTCCTACATTATTCAATGAAGAATCTTGTTTGTTGTAAATTTCTAATTTGTTATCTACAACTTGTAATTCTACTTCGGTTCCCGGCTCTAAACCCAGTTGAGAAATGATTTCTGAAGGAATCTGAATTTGTCCTTTTTGGTTGATAGTTACTTTTGACATTTTGATCGATCAGTGGCTCATTATTCTGATTCCCAGTTTACTTGATCGCACTTTCCTTTCCCTTCTCGACACGCGATGGCTTCGCCGGTTTCTGTAGGGAACATCGCGCTCTTTTCCCTCATCCCGATTAGGCTACTTCTCGTGCTTCGCGATCGCGCCTCCCACTACCATCATCTTCCCAACAGCGATCGCGCAGGGAACACAATCATAGGTTCGACAATTTGCAGCGTAACTTATGACGATTACGCCTTCCTTCTCACTTCATCCCAAACCCAATCGCGCCTTCCCATCCCGACACTGGTTTGCGTAGCATAGGCGGTAGCCTAATCGCGCTTTCCTCTACTATAAACTCCCTAACAGTACTCGCGCCCCTCCTCCCGATAGCAATAACCGATTGAATCTTCGATTCACTACCAGAGGCAATCGCGCCTCCTACTCTCATCTCTACCACCGAATCGTGCCTCTGACTTCCATCATCTTTACTTGCTACGATTTTCACAAGAGCGAACTCAGAGGTTAAGATAAAATAAATACTGACCAAGTAAGTTGATAAGAACTTATGATGTCCACTAACGCACTGGCAAAAAAACTACAGTTACTAAAGCAAAAACGCAAAACGATAAGAAAAGAAGATACTGAGTATCTGACTGCTTTGTCTTATGCTAAACCTAAACTAGACAAAGATTATGAAAAAACTCATAATTCTCTCGTTAAAGAGATGGATATTCAACATCTTGACCCCCTTGATGATGAAAAAGATATTTTAGATAGAGCCGTAGAAATTACCCAATAAATCTTCAACATAAATTGATTTGTCTGAGTACGTTTTACGAATTTGTTTAGACCTTAATATCTGGTGCGCTGCTCTGCTCGCTGACAAAAAAGGAAAACAAAATACAGCTAGCCAGAAGCTAGTTAAGCTAGTTAGAGATTGAAGATGCTCAAGTTTTGGAGACAGCAATAGCAAGTCAGTGTGATTTTTTAGTTACTGCTAACATTAAAGATTTTCTCGACACTGATGTTGAAATTATACAGGAACAAAAATGGGCAGTTTATAAAGCTCCCGACCATGAAATAAATATTGTTCATCCTTTTCTAGCTGCTAATTGGCTACATCCCTGTTCCTAGTTCAGTTCTTTAACCCGATCGCGCCCTCCAATACCCGATCGCGCTTCCCTTCCATCCCCAAACAGCGATCACGCTCTCTCTCCCATCCCCAAAACAGCGATCGCGCCTCTGACTACTATCATCTTTACTTGCTACGATCGCGCCCTCCCCTCTCTTCATCTACAAACTGATGGCGCAGGGAACACAGTTAGAAGTTCGACAATTTGCAGCCTGATTGTTGAGATTGCGCTTCCTACTAAGCTCATCTATCTTAATAATTGCGATCGCGCCTCTGGCTACTATCATTTTTACTTGCTATGATCAAGCTTTCCTATCTCTTCTCGACACGCGATCGCGCAGGGAACACAGTTAGAGGTTCGGCAATTTGCAGCCTGATTGTTGAGATTGCGCTTCCTACTACGATCATCTATCTTACTAATCGTGATCGCGCAAGCCGGCGCCGGAAGCGCATCGCGCCTCTCATTTCTGGCGCCAGATTGTGCTCTTGGTTTCCCTTTTTCTTCATGCGCTAGGATTAGTATAACCAGCCAATCAAAACTGCTTTAACGGCATTAGCTATGGTTCAAAACTTCCCCCTTTCCGATGAGGAAATAAAAAGTTTCTGTCAACGCTGGCATATTACGGAATTTGCTTTGTTCGGTTCGGTATTGCGTCACGATTTTAACGCTGAAAGTGATATTGATGTATTAGTTACGTTTGATTCCAATTTTCAGCGTGGCTTGAATGAAACGTTACAGATACAGGAAGAACTAGAAACACTATTGGGTCGTGAAGTTGACCTAATTATTAAATCGGCGATCGCGCGTAGTGCGAATTGGCAACGTCGTCAAAACATTTTGGAATCAGCAGAAGTAATTTATGCCGCGTGATCTGGAATCTTTAATTGATA
>CAZBPR010000050.1:473-8879 GCA_964493825.1 uncultured Dactylococcopsis sp. | reverse complement strand
AAGCAGGAAAACGAATTCAGAAGTTTTCTATGGGGATAAGCTACGCTGAGCTTGTGGTCAATGAGGAAAAACTCTCAGCAATTTTGTACCAAATTACTATTATTGGTGAAGCAACAAAACGCCTTTCTTCTGAATTATATGAACAATATCCAGGGATTCCTTGGCGCAATTTAGCTGGGATGCGTAATGTAATTGTGCATGAATATGATCAAGTTGATCTAGATATAGTTTGGGATGTCATACAATATAAAATTCCTGATTTATTAGAAAGTTTAGATGTTATCATAGCTGAGAAAGAATAATTTTCTTGAGCTATTAAATGCGATCGCGCTGGTCAAGACAGCAAATTTGGCAACTCGCAATGTTTCTGACTTTGAAAACTATGGTTTGGAATTGATTAATCCGTGGGAAATTTTCAGTGATATTTAATCCTGATCGCGCCTCTGACTACTATCATCTTTACTTGCTACGATCGCGCTTTCCCCCTCTTCATCTACAAAGCGATCGCGCAGGGAATACAGTTAGAGGTTCGACAATTTGCAGCCTGATTATTGAACGTTAGGAGAAACTCTGAAAGAACTAATTTTATTGGCTGAGGTTTCTTTGGAACAAGAGGAACAAGATCGGTTTGAATATTTGCCTTTAACATTTTGAAGCGTTTTTTTGAAGCTTGATCGCGCACTAAAGAGCTTTATAAATGACAGTTGAATTTCAATCTTCTTCTGGTGGGACGACACGATAGCCTTGATTAGTTTGTACCACATTACCACCGAGATCTTTAATTTCCTGAATGGCTTCTCGACGTGTTTCATCATCTTGAACATTATTGAGAATACTTGCCCAAGCATTAACTTGCGCTTTTTTACTATCAGGATTGCTAGCTAAAAATTCTGCTGTTTCTTGATGACGCTGCGCCACTATGTTACCGAATTCATCACCTCTAGCAATTCCCCATTTTGCTGCCATTTCAAAAGAATGTTGTGCAGCTTCAACATTGCCAAGAAATAATAATTCATCAACCGCTTTGGTACTCCAAATAAAGTTAGCGTCTTTATTGATCTCTGGAGAAATGTAGTTGAGAGCAGTTTCTAAATATTGAACGGACTGTTTGGGGTATCCTGCATAAACACTGGTTGCTGTCGAGAGCAAAAGATGAGCATTAACGAAGCGCGGATCACGATTAACAATAATTTCAAAATATTGAGGCGCTAGGGAATAACCGGTTTCTTGTCGTGCTTCTCGGTCACCGTAGTATTGAATAAAGTTTAAATAAGTCCAATCTGCAATTAGGTTACTAAAGCCAAAATTAGGGATATCTTTTAGAATTTGCAAACGAGTTTGAGCAATTTGTTCTTGACGACTGTATTCAGCAGTTGTTTGTTGTTGGCTGTTCTTGAGATTAGGTTTTTGTAAAAAATAAATGCCAAATCCGCAAAGAATAGATAAGCTAAGTCCAAAGACGGTTTTAAGTTTGTTATGACTCAACATAAGCAACTGAACTCTCAATTAATCAATGACTATTCCATCAGAACAGGTTCCGCTCGAAGATCCTGCAGTCGCCGGCGTACCAATATCATTACCTTGACAGACCGTTGTTGAGTAGCTTCCACTCCCATAGTAAACCCCTGCTGCATAATTTTTGACCTGATCATCAGCAGCATTAGTGGCAACGGCTTGATGTAAAACTTTAGTCGCATCCACGGTCGCAGGATTAGGATAATTATAATATTCAGGATTAATGTTAATTCCTAAGCGATTAACTTGCGGGGCAAACACTTGTTTTTCAAAATGATAAGCTTGCTGAGCATAAGTAATTGTTCCCAGGAAGTTTTTGGCTTCTGTTTCTCTGGCTTTGCCAACTTGCTTAATAAAGGTAGGAAGAGCCGAGACTCCTAAAACTCCAACGATAATGATAACGACTAATAATTCGATTAAAGTAAAACCTTGAGATTGTTTTAACCGTCCTCTTAAAAAGGCTTGTAGGAAAAACATAGTGAACTCCTGACTAATCGGATGAAGATAATAAAAGACACCAAGCCTAGTCATTATTGTTTTTAACTAAAACTTGGTGCTTCTTTAATGAACTTTTATGACCCTTATGTGGTGAATAAAATCAAGTAAGGGGATTTACTCTTATTTGACTTCAGAACTATTACCAGGACAGGAAGTGGCATCTGTGGGAGCAGTTAAATTATCGGCTACGTTATCAGATTGGCATAAAATTTGCGCATAGTTACCTGACTCATGAGTAATAGCACCAGAGTAAGCACGGGTCCCATCATTAGCAGAGTCAGTATTTTCTACCTGAACTGTTGCAAGCTCAGCAGAGCCAGCAGTACCGAGGCCGATGGTGACAGTGTCAGTATATTCATTAGCTAAAGTAACACCTAACTTACCTGTATCATCAGCAAATTGTTGCTTTTCAAAGTGATAGGCTTGCTGGGTTCTGTTAACCGTTCCCACTGCATTTTTGAATTCACTTTCTCTCGCTTTACCGACCTGGCTGAGGAGGTTAGGCAATGCAACTGCAGAGAGAACACCAATAATAATAATGACTACGAGAAGTTCAATAAGAGTGAAACCTTTGTCTTGTTTTTTGCCATTGAGAAATTGGAGGACTTTGTATTTGAGTTGGCTATTCATGGTTATTGTTTCCTTTGTTCGTTCAGTTGAGAGTGTTTGATTTTTTGCTCTATCATCAATTTACCCAGTTGGTTTTAGAAAGTGATCACTCATCAAAAATAATTTCCGTAATTTCCGCTTCTCCGATCATCCCTTAGGGCTGAAACCTTTGCAGTGCCTGGTGATAAAAACTTTCTAACCCTTTCACTGATTCGGCATCAGCATACAAATTAGAGTGATTTTGGCTGGTGTTTTGCCGAAGCTGCTGTCGCCATGCGTGATTTAAACCAAGTTTAATGGCAATTTCAATATACTCTTCTTTAGTGCTGGCAATCGTTTCTGTGACCCCGAGCCTCTTCAAAATGCCATAGCTATGACGACCCCGCATAAATTCTCCGGGACAAGTCACAATGGGTAAATTACAAGCAATTGCTTCTAGGGTTGTGTTTCCCCCCGACCAACCTAAGCTGTCTAGAAAAATATCTGCAACAAGATTCAAACTTAAATAGTCTTCTGGCAAGAGACGGGGTAAGAAACAACAATACTTGTTCATCTCCAAGTCAAAACTGGCAAAGCTGCGTTGCAAGCGTTGTTGAAACTTCTGATCTAGAGAATTACTAACCGGAGAACCCAGAAAGATAAATTGTGCCTTTGGCACTTGCTGTGCAATGCTCGGAAAAATGTCGTCGTCTTGCGGTAAATATTTATAAGTGGACTGACAGCAAAGATAGAGCACAGCTTCTTCTGGCAGTTGAAACTCTTGGCGAGACTTTCTTTGTTCAGGGAGTTTGGGTTTCGGATAAGCAATTCCCAAATTTGGCAAACGAATTAAGGTTTCTGTGTAATGTTCTGGAGCATTTTCAGGTTCCATCCAATCACTAGAGAGAAAATAGTCAATTGTCGGAATACCAGAGGTAACCGGATGTAGCCAAGTTTGACATTGAATGGGCGCTAGCCGTAACCCGGCTAACTGAGTCACTTTTGTATCTAAACCAATATCAAGATAAACTAAAATATCCAGTTCATCAGCTAAAATTTGCTGACAGACCGTTTCCAACCCTTCTGGGATATGTCGAAACTGATGACTATGCTGAGCAAATTGCTGCGTCATCTGATCGACCTTTGTCCCGAGATGGTAACAATAAACCTCTATCTTGTCTGGATCATGTTCAATCATCCAGCCAACAGCAAGTTTACCAATGGTGTGAAAGGATAAATTACAAGAGAGATAGCCCACTCGAAGCTTCTGATTTGCCTTTAAGGAAGGTGCCGTAGGAGCTTGAGTCCACTCCGGGTAATTGGCTTTCATGACTTCATGAACAAATTGACCATATTGCTGTTGGAGTTCTACATCATTTTTTCCTTGATATTGCAAGAAGAAATTAGAAGTATCAATCAGGTTTAAGGCTTCTTGTTTCTCTTCCGGAGTCTCTAAAACAAGATGCTGCGTTAATTCAGCCAGAGCTTCACTATACCGGTTGCGATAAACCTCAATTTCTTCTGGATGATCATAAATAATGGGTAACAGACGTTTCGGCAGTAGCTTTAATTTCAGTTGCTCAGGAAATTTTTCTGCAGCTTCATCTGCAATATGAATTGCTTCTTTGATACGACCCAGTTTTTGAAGCGCTTTAGCAAGGTGATAGTAAAAAACACTAGCTTGTGGATGGTGCTGAATTGCTTTTTTATAAGTTGATATAACCTGCCCATCTTGTTTTTGCTGAGTCAAACAATCAGCTAAATTTAAATAGGCTTCAATATTGCCAGTTTCTGTTTGTAGATAAGCTTGATAGTGTTGAATTGCATCTTGATAACGTTTCTGCTGATAAGCGGATTTCCCAAGATTCAGTTCTCTCTTAGCTGGATCATTGAGTGTTTCACGAGCGTATTGTAAGTTATGTAAAAGATCCGGCTCATTCGGTTGAATGACTAAAGCCATTTCATAAATTTCAATTGCTGCTTCGAGTCGATTTAGCTTTAATAGTAAATTTCCTAAATTAATATAGCTCCCATAGTGTTTACAGTTTTGTTTAATGGCTTCTCTATAAATTGATTCTGCTTCTGGAAAATTCCCATACTTTGTATATAAATTACCAAGATTGTTATAAGCATCAATTAAGTTCGGATCAAAACGAATTGCTAATTTATAACCAGAAACTGCTTTTGTATGTTGCCCAGCCTCCTCTAAAACAATGGCATAATGATAATGCCACAGTCCATTTAAGGGCGCAATAGCAAGCGCTTCTTGAAGGCAATTGAGAGCAGGTTGATATTGCTGGAGTTGAAAATAGGCTAAGCCTAAATCATGCAAAGCAAACGCATCGTAACTTGACCAAGTTAGGATTTCTTGAAACTTAGCGACTGCTGCTTCCCACTGTTTTTGTTGATAGTGTTTTGTTGCTTCTTGGTATAAGCGATTAATTTGATTGATTTTTTCTTCTTTTTCAAACTGTGTAGAATGCTCTTTTAAAGAATGAACAAAGCATGACTGTATCGGTGGTTGATTATAATTGATTTGCCCTTGCTCCCAAGCAAGAACTTGTATTCCATTACCAAAAGTTGGATAATTGATACTTGGTGTTGGCAAATTGAGTAAGAGGTTGCTCTGAGATTGAGTTAAGAGAAAGTCAGCAGTCGCCTGTTGCACGCTGCTCCAGTTACTATTATTGATAATGATGATGGCTCTGCTTGCCAGGAAGGGTAAAATAAGTTGGAGATTGAGAAATACAGAGCGATAATCAGGAGAAGCATTATAAAAATAAACCCCAATTTTAGTGTCTGGAGCATAAGCCTTTAAGTCAGCAACAAATTCAGATACTTCTTGCTGAAAAAACATAACTTGGTCTTCTAGTCCAAAGTTTTCGATGCTTTCACTGAGTTGATCGAGCTGAGTTTCAATGTCCTCACTTGCTACTAAACTATCAACAGTATAAGCAATGATTTCTGGTTGATTGAATAAAGCACCAACTAACATAGCTTCAGGAAAACAACCAAGTTGACAGTAAATTTCATCTGCTTCTAAGCAAGATACAGCCCAGTTGAGTAGTTGTAAGCTACTTACAGTTGTATTTTGCTCAGAGAGTTGATCTAAAATTCTTTGAAAAGGCTCGCTAGCAGATGAATTTGCATCCGGTGTCCAATTATTAGAAAACTTAGGAAGCTGGTTGATAAATTGTTTATAATCCATACTTTTTTCTCGTACTCAACTTAATTTCAAAATGGTCAATCATCAGCAGATAAACTGGCAAGAACAAGCTCAAGCTTTTTTAAGAGCGAATCAATATGAAGAACTGAGTCAATTGTGTCAAGCAGCCATTGATCAAGGATCTGAAGCTAGCTTACCCTACTGGTATCTGGGTCTCGTCTATCTGCTGCAAGAAAATATTGAAGAAGCCCAGGGCGTTTGGCTAGCAGGATTATTTGAAGCCCCCGGCGAGGAAGATAGTGAGCAACGAACCCAGCAGCTTGCTTCAATTTTAGAAGCGGAAGCACAACACCAAGAAGCACAAGAAGGACTTTCAGTCAGTATCCAATTACGAGAACAATTACAACAATTAAATTCTGAGCTTAATAATTTACTGAAATTGTTAGAGCTTTCAGTTCAAACGCATCAGTTTCAACCTGAACTTATCCAGGAGTGGCAACTAATTGAAGGTTTGAAGGCAGTATCGCAAGAAGAAGTTAATAGCAAGCAACTACAAAAAACAATCATTCTGATTTTATCAACAACACCAATTATAGAAATTGAAGAAGTATTGACACTTACTGCTGACTTAGTTGAAAGCAAGTCCGATTTTTTAGAGCAAGTTTTGGTTATTGCTGCCAATTATACTTTCCAAAAAAATCGAATTGATATCGGAATTAAACTAGCTGAGACTTGTTGTCAAATCAAACCTGATTTTAGGAATAGTATTAAAAAATTATCGGCTTTTTATACTCGTGCTCATCAACATCAAGCAGCAATTGCACAAGCTAGAAAATTTAAATATTCCTGCCAAACTCTTCCTGAAAAAATTGAGGGTAATACATTTCTAATCAATAGTTTGCTGAGAGCTGGAGCTTGGTCAGAAACAACTGAATTGATGGCATCATATAAAGATCTTATTAAAAAATTAATTAATTATCCTTCTCAAGACATAACTAGAGAAAGTCATGATGCTTTACCAGCGACAATATTTTATCTAGATTATTTAGCAGATCATGCACAAGAGAATCGTCAGTTACAAAATGAAGTGATGCGACTATTTGACTATTTTCTACCGAATAAAGATTCTCGTATTACTTATGCTAAAAAAGAACAGCATTTAACTAGCAATCGTCGTCTCAGAATTGGTTATATTGCTCATACATTTAGAAAAAATCCTGTAGGTTGGCTGTGTCGTTGGCTTGTTCAAAATCATAATCGAGAAGATTTTCATATCACCCTATATTTGATTTACCAACATGAAGATGAATTAACTCAAGGATTTCTTGAAAAAGCAGATCAAGTCCGTCGTTTTGACTACAATGAACGTAAAATTGCGCAACAAATTATTGATGATGAAATCGATATTTTAGTCGATCTTGATAGCCTTACCGTCACCCCTACTTGTCGCACCCTTTGTTATCGCGTTGCCCCAGTTCAAGTAACCTGGCTGGGTTGGGATGCTTCAGGGCTTCCCAATATGGACTATTACATTGCTGATCCTTATGTGCTGCCAGAGACTGCCCAAGAGTATTATCACGAAACAATTTGGCGTTTACCCAATACTTATGTTGCCGTCAAAGGGTTTGAAGTCGGTGTACCCTCACTTACTCGAAAAGAATTAGATATTCCCGAAGATGCGATTATTTACTTTAGCTCACAGGGCGCGTTTAAACGACATCCAGATACAGTTCGTTTGCAAATGCGAATTCTCAAAGCAGTTCCCAATAGCTATTTCCTCATTAAAGGCAAGTCTGATCAAGAACTGATTCAAAACTTCTTTCAAGAGATAGTAGAAGCGGAGGGGGTTGATCCAAATCGTTTGCGCTTTCTTCCCTGGTCGCCCAATGAATTTATTCATCGTGCGAATTTAGGTTTGGCTGATGTTGTACTAGATACTTATCCTTACAATGGGGCAACAACAACTTTAGAAACCCTTTGGATGGGCATTCCGTTGGTAACAAAAGTAGGACAGCAATTTGTTGCTCGCAATAGTTACACTTTTCTCAAGAATGTTGGAGTAGAAGAAGGAATTGCTTGGACGGATGAAGAATATATTGAGTGGGGAATCAAATTAGGAACAGATGAACAATTACGGCAAAATGTTCACTGGAAGCTCATTCAATCCAGAAAAACTGCACCCTTATGGGATATTGAACAGTTTATTACAGATATGGAAACTGCTTACCAGCAGATGTGGGAAAACTATCTGAAAGTTTCTCATTTATCAAACTGTAATGCTTCAGAATATGAAAATAATTATGTAATGAACAAAGTACAATTTGATCCAATCAAAAATCAATCAATTATTATTGATTAACTCTTGATTTTGTTTTCATCTTAAAAGTAATATTTCTTTAACTACAAGCACTAGGTTAAATTTATGGATATCATTTGGCTAGCCTCATACCCAAAGTCCGGTAATACTTTTTTACGGTTACTCTTATATAGATACATCTATGCTGATACAATCGATACTAAAAAAATAGAAAAAATAATTCCAGACTTACATAAATTATTATCTAATCGTAAAAAACTTAATCTTAATTTAACTGGATCAGTGCTAGCAAAAACTCATTTTTGACTGTTGTAACCAAACT
>CAZBPR010000050.1:0-463 GCA_964493825.1 uncultured Dactylococcopsis sp. | reverse complement strand
ATCCTGACTGGAAAACTCTAATAATGCCTCTGCCAACTCCTCTAACTGAGATACATCTAAGCCTCGAATTTGCTCAATTAGATTCGTGTCCAATTCCCCAAAACGCCGATTGAGGAGACGTAAGATTAACTCTTGTTTCCCTTCTTGTTTTCCTGCTTGTTTTCCTTCTTGTTTGCCTTCAGCGTAAACATCTTGATAAAAGCGAGTCTGTTTAACATCAATATCGCTAAATCCCAACATTTGCTGAATCTCCTCCCTGGTTAAACGAGGCAACTTATATACTATGATAGTTTCTAGAAATTAGTCCTTAGTCGTTCGTCATTAGTCATTAGCAACTGAGAGACACAACAAATGACAAGTGACCAATAACCAATGACCAAGTTTGGTTGATACTGGCGGAGATACAGGAAAATTTCTCCAAATAAACGACTGTAAAACTCCCTTTCACCAGAAAACTGCACTT
>CAZBPR010000049.1:14626-19878 GCA_964493825.1 uncultured Dactylococcopsis sp. | reverse complement strand
CATGACAACGGTAAATGCCATGGCTAAGCCATTTTCCGGATTGGCAGCCGTCAGCGTGGCAATAACAGAAGTCATGACCACCGTCATCGGGCCTGTTGGTTCAGAAATTAAGGTCGGAGTTCCCCCAAAAAGGGCAGCAAAAAAGCCGACTAAAATTGCCCCCCATAAGCCGGCAGATGCCCCAGCACCGGAAGCGACACCGAACGTCAATGCCATGGGTAAGGCAATAATTGCTGCGGTGATTCCCCCGAAAATATCGCCTTTGATATTTCTAAAGTGAATTCGGTTGGTTATTCTCATTTTTGATCATTCAGTCGTTAATCAAGCAAAAAAATTGTATTTTATTGAGTTTTTTGATGAATGACGCCCTTTAAGGCGCTAAATACAGTAGATATTAAGGCGGTGAGTAACAGGGCAGTGATGCCCTAATTATTTGCATATACAATAATCTATACTTATAAATAAACTATAGTTTTTTGTCTATGCTTTAGATACTTTACATCCTTATTTACAAAAAGTAAGCGGTTTAAGGTTAAAATTTATTAATAACTACTCAAAGTTTTGCTTATCTTCACAGAAAGTTAACAACCGTAAAATTATGAGGCGAGTAGTCTGTGAGCTTTGAAAGGTTTGATCCGACTATAATAGTCTAGTTGTGTCATTATCATCGATTGCTCATTGTATGAATTTCCTTACCCAACTACTTGCACCAAGAACCTCTCCGGCTGAAAAAACAGCACCTCGTCAACGCAAACGTCATCGGGGGATTGAAATTAAAAATGCTCAAGAAATTGAGTTGATGCGCGAGTCGGGACGGATTGTAGCAACAGTGTTGAAGGAAATTTCTGACATTGCGGAACCGGGAATGAGCACTGCCGACTTAGATGCGTATGCAGAAAAGCGAATTCGCGAAATGGGGGCAACCCCCAGCTTTAAGGGATATCATGGTTTCCCTGGTTCGATTTGTGTCTGCTTGAATAATGAAGTCGTGCATGGGATTCCGAGCTCGAAGAAGGTTATTCGTAAGGGTGACTTATTAAAAGTAGATACCGGGGCCTATAAAAATGGGTTTCATGGTGATTCCTGTATTACTGTTGCGATTGGGAAAGTGAAGCCGAAAGCCCTCGAGTTGATGACAGCAGCTGAAAATGCCATGTCCGAGGGGATTAAACAGGTGAAAGCCGGAACCCAGCTCTTAGAGATTGCAGGCGCAATTGAGGACTATGTAACCAGTCAAGGCTATAGTGTCGTCGAAGGGTTTACCGGTCATGGGGTGGGGCGGAATCTTCACGAAGCCCCGGCAGTATTTAATACTCGCACGGAACAATTGCCAAATGTCAAGCTGAAAGCCGGGATGGTCCTTGCTATTGAGCCGATTGTGAATGCCGGATCTAAGTTTACGCGTACCTTGCGCGATCGCTGGACAGTAGTGACAGTCGATAATTCTCTCTCCGCACAATTTGAGCATACCGTTCTGGTCACCACAGAGGGTTATGAAATTCTTACAGATCGTGCTCAACAGTAGCATTTTTTCTGATCGTTCGCAGAGAGTCAAGCAAAGGAGATGATAGAGTAAAGTTTTGAGAGTGAACAGTAATCATAGCAACCTCAAAGTGAGCAGTTAATCATCAGTTATCGATTAATTTGCTGGTCACTGTTCACTAGTCACTGTTGAGAGGATGGGCTGTGTCGTCTCCAAGCAATGAATTACTCTGGGCAATAATTGGTTTAATTTTGACCATTGGCGGAACCTTTGTCGAAGCGTTTATGACAAATTTTCCCTGGTCTTGGACGGAACAAGGCATTCAGATCCATTCTTTGGGTATAACCTATCAAATTGGTGCTGTTTTATTGACGGGTTGTCTGGGTGGAAAACGGGCCGGGGCATTCTCACAATTGGCTTATGTCACCATAGGTCTATTCTGGCAACCGGTTTTCTCAAATGGAGGCGGCATTGAGTATCTGACGGAGCCAACCTTTGGCTATATTATTGGTTTTATCCCAGGCGCTTGGTTGTGTGGCGTTTTAGCATTTCGTAGAGACAAACAGCTGGAATGGTTAGCAATGAGTTGTTTGTTCGGATTAGCGATTATTCACAGTTTTGGGATTGTCTATTTAGTGGGCTTGCATTATGTCAAGTTGTTGATTTTAGATGCTCCCCTCTTATTATTGCCCACGATTTTGCAATATTCTTGGCAACCTTTGGGAGGTCAGTTAATTTTAGTTTGTGCCGTCGCTGTTTTGGCATCTGGTTTACGCAATATTCTGTTTTATTGATGAAGAAAAATCGCTTATTTTGGCTCGTTGCAATTATTGGCTTTCTACTCGATCAGGCAACAAAATTAATTGTTGTTGAGTCCTTTGTTGAAATTGGAAAAACGATCGCGCTTTGGCAAGATGTGTTTCATTTAACCTATGTTGTTAATCGGGGCGCCGCCTTTAGCCTCTTTGCCGACAACGGCACCTGGCTCCGTTGGTTATCCCTGGCGGTTACCATTGGCTTAATGATTTATGCTTGGCTCAGTCCGCGCCTCCCCAAATTAGAACAACTCGGCTATGGTTTTGTCTTAGCTGGGGCAGCCGGTAATGGGTTAGATCGATTTTTATTTGGTTATGTGGTGGATTTTTTAGATTTTCGGTTAATTCAATTTCCTGTATTTAACCTTGCTGATATCTGTATTAATATCGGAATTTTCTGTTTAATTTTGATTAATTTACCAGTTTTCCAACGTTCTCATCGTGCAAAAAACGGAGAACAAAATAACAATGAATAAGCGCAAAAAATCAGAACCGGATCCGGTAGCAAGTGTTAGTCAGTTTGTTACCCAAGCGATCCAAACGGTACAAGCACAAGCCCTCACCTTAAAACCGGGTGCCAATGTGCCGGAATTACGGATTAAAAATGGGAGAGAAAAAAAGATGACCAAACATCCTCTCATCGGCGATCGCTACCTTTTAGGACGCAGTTCTCGCAGCTGCGATATTGTGATTCGTAACACCTTAATTTCGCAAGTGCATCTTTCCCTGAACCGGACACCGACGGGAGGCTATGCGATTAAAGATGAAGGGTCACTGAACGGAATTTATATCGGGAAACGTAAACAATCTTCTTTTTCCCTCCGTCATGGCGATCGCTTTACTCTCGGTCCACCGGATGTCGCGGATGCAGTTGAAATTACCTATCATCATCCCCCACCGCGCGTACTGAAAGGAATATCCACTGTCCTTTATGGTGTGGGGGGAGTCGTCCTTCTGTTTGCTCTGATTATTGGCTTGGAATGGACCAAATTTTCCGTGCAACCGCTTCCTGTCGGCGTCCAAGGTCCGGTTGTGGTCTATTCCCGCGATGGACAAACTCCCTTACGTCCCCTGCAAAGTGGAACCCATCGCGAATTAAAACAATTATCTGACTTTTCCCCTTATCTTCCGGATGCCGTGATCGCCTCAGAAGATACACGCTTTTATTGGCATTTCGGGGTTGATCCCATTGGGATTTTACGTGCCATTATTGTGAACATTACGGCTTCTGATGTCCGTCAAGGGGCCAGTACCATTACCCAACAGTTAGCCCGCAGTCTCTATCCCGAGTATGTGGGACGAGAAAATACGGCTAAACGGAAAATCCACGAAATGATCGTTGCTCTGAAGTTGGAGACCTTTTATAGCAAAGATCGCTTATTGCTGACCTATTTAAATCGGGTGTATTTAGGGGTGGGGAGTTACGGGTTTGAAGATGCTGCCCAGTTTTACTTCAACAAATCGGCGAGTGATTTGAATTTGTCAGAAGCTGCCACTTTAGTCGCAATTTTGCCAGCCCCCAATGCCTATAATCCGGTACGAGATTATGAAACAGCAGTGCAATTGCGCGATCGCGTGATTAATCGGATGGCAAAACTCGGTATGGTCACAGCAGAAGAAGCCCAACGAGCCCGTCGTTCTCGCATTGAAGTCAGCCCGAAAGCCAAGCAAAACTTTTCCCAAATTCGTGCTCCCTATTTCTATAACCATGTTCTCCTCGAATTAGAAGAATTACTCGGATCAGAACTTGCTGCAGAAGGAAATTTTATTGTCGAAACGGCTCTCGACCTCAACTTACAACAACAAGCAGAAGCGAGCCTCCGTGAAAATATCAATAATCAGGGGACTGATTATGGGTACCAACAAGGGGCAATAGTGAGTATAGACACTACTACCGGTGCAATTCGAGCGTTAGTGGGAGGGAAAAGTTACACCGAAAGCCAGTTCAATCGGGTGACCCAAGCCCAACGTCAACCCGGTTCCACCTTTAAAGTCTTTGCCTATGCGGCTGCCCTAGAACAAGGCATTGCTCGCCGCTATCCTTGTTCTCCTTTCACCTGGAAAGGACAGCGCTACCGCGGTTGTGAACGGAGCGCCGGTGAAATTAGTCTCGCGCAGGGACTGGCCCAATCGGAAAATGTTGTCGCGTTGCGGCTAGCGCGAGATGTGGGATTAAATCAAGTGGTGCAAATGGCAGAACGCTTCGGAATTCATTCCGACTTAAATGCTGTACCCGGTTTAGTTCTCGGGCAAAGCGAAGTAAATCTTTTGGAGATTACCGGGGCTTATACGGTGTTTGCCAATAATGGCGTGAAGAATCCTCCTCACGGTATTACACGAATTTTTGACGGGGGAGACTGTCCCGATCCCGATGATTATGAAACCTGTCGGGTGATTTATGATTATGAAACAGATGGGGGGCGCGATCAAAGTGTCTTTGCCCCTCGCCTTGCCCAAACCATGACCCAATGGTTACAAGGGGTTGTTCAACAAGGAACCGGTCGTGCTGCTAGCATGGGTTATGGTGCCGCTGGAAAAACAGGAACCACCGATGATGCTGTGGATTTATGGTTTATTGGCTATGTTCCTAGACAAAATTTGACCACTGGCGTTTGGTTAGGCAACGATCAACCTTCTCCGACGCAAGGCAGTAGCACTCAAGCGGCTCAACTCTGGGGCAGCTATATGCGAGCTGTCTTACCGTAAACTGTGCTTAGAGGAATCTCGCCCTCAATCTTGAAGATTAAGTAGCAAAATGTGTTGCTAACCCGGCTTTTTTGTAGGATAGATGAAGAGGCTCTCCCCAAAGGGGGTAGTTGCGTTTGGTGATGGAGAAACAATATCGAGCCTGTTAATGCACAGATCGACTTCTTTAGTGACGGAGTTATTGGGACAACTGCCGCACTTGCGAACCCAAATTTATTTCAAATCCTCCTTGACTGCTCTTTCCCACG
>CAZBPR010000049.1:0-14616 GCA_964493825.1 uncultured Dactylococcopsis sp. | reverse complement strand
CGCCATGGAGGATCAAGTTTTTGCAACGGCCGATCCCCCACTGGTCATTGCAAGTTTTCAACAAGAACGATTTTATCGGCAGGAAGCCCATCGCTATCGGCGATTAGGGAAAAAAAGTGATCATATTTATATTTTTTCGGCGCTAGACACCTCATTTCGAGAAAATGAGCAAACTTGTACGACCATTAATTTTGATCCTGAAGATGCCCTTGCTCAAGAATGGCACTTAACCGTTATTGGCAAAACCTTTAGTAGTTGCCTCATTTGTCGGGAATGCCCTTCTAATGAGACTCACCAACCTGTTGCTTTAGATTCCGCACGACGATTTGAAGGCATTTGGACCTTTGATCCCGAGGTCACAAAAACAGCAACTTCTCTGCTATTCGATAAAATTTTATACTATCGACCCGAGTTAGAAAGCCAAATTGAAACCGCTCGGAACGACTATCTACAAGAGACGCTAAAAGCGGAATCAACCTCGGAACGCGTCAACCCTGATGCCTTTGTGGAACGGCTGGTGACCCACTTGCAGGCAGGACAATATCGTGTGATTCGGGCTTACAGCTCGATCGCGAAAAAAGAAGAAAAAGAACGTTTATTGCGGTCTTTAACCAATGCCATCCGTCAATCTTTAGACCTGCAAGAAATTCTTGAGATTACCGTTCAAGAAGTAGGAGAAGCCCTCTCGGTTTGTCGTTGCTTAGTCTATCGCTGTCGTCCCGATACCACCACTGCCACCATTGAACACGAATTTTTACGCAACTCGATCAGTTCTCTTAAAGACGAAGTGTGGCCCATTGAAAAGAATCCTCTTCTCCACAATGTCCGTGAAAAGGGAACGCCAGTTTATATCAAAGATACCGCTACCGATTCGACGATTCAAAATCATCCACTATTATCCTCTCTTGTTGCTGAACACCAAATTTATAGCTGGCTATTGGTTCCCTTGTTGTATCAGGGACAAGTCATTGGCATGATTGAACTCCATCATTGCTATCAGCAGGAAACCGCTTGGAGTGATGAGGATATCGAACTCGTAGAAGCGATCGCGCCGCAAATCGGACTTGCCCTGACCCAAGCCGAAGCCTATACTAATCTCGAAGCCCTCAACGAACAACTTGAAGCCCTAGAACAAACTCGTTCTAATCTGGTTGCCATTACCGGACATGAACTGCGTACTCCCCTTTCTACGATTCAGGTTTGCCTAGAAAGCTTGGTGAGTGAACCGGATATGTCGGAAGAACTGCGACAAGTGATGCTCTCTACCGCCCTCAATGATGCCGAACGGATGCGTCGTTTGGTACAAGACTTCCTCACCCTCTCGCGCCTAGAAAGCGGGCGCATTGAGTGGAACCCCGAACCGATGTCCGTGGAAGAATGTATCGAATTATCCCTGAGTAATATTCGCGGTAAAAATACCGAAACCCCTTCCCCGATTATCGAAAACCAAGCCGAAGCCAATCTCCCGCTTGCTTATGTGGATGGGGAATGGTTAGTGGAAGTCTTAGCCAAACTGTTAGATAATGCTTGTAAATTCACCCAAAATAATGGCAAGATTATCCTCTTCGCTGAACCGGACAATCAAGACAAAGTGAAAGTCACTATCGCTGATACGGGTAGAGGCATTGAACCCTCCCGCTTAGAAACCGTCTTCGACCGCTTTTATCAAGAAGAAGGGGCTTTGCAACGAACAACAGGGGGAACGGGTCTCGGCTTAGCCATCTGCCGTCAAATCGTCCAAAAATGGGGCGGCGAAATTTGGGCAGAATCGACAGGTAAAAACCAAGGGACACAGTTTCATTTCACCATTCCCATCGCTAAAGAAGCCCGTGTTAAATCTACCGTTAGCCAGTAGAAGAAAAGGGGAGTTATCAGTGACCAGCGACCAGTTACCAAAGAACAAAAATTGAGAATGTCCCTCATGAAAGTGCAAACTCTTATAGTCGATTCAGAACTAAGTCAATTTTATGACTTCCTTGTCATCCACCAATACCTGCTGCGTTAGCAAATCAGTAACGGTTCCCACTAACACTCGTCGTTCATTGACAGCAAACTTTACCGTCACGCGATCGCGCCCCACTTTCCCTGGGGGATCTAGATGCGCCACACAGACTTTCGCCTCTTCCCCAAGAGAACTAAATCGTGTTTCCCGATTCACTGTTCCTGTGGTCATCCGCCCTTGGGTATCATAACTGACTTCTCCCACTTGTGAGACATCCGCGAGTTCCCCAATATCTAACTCAATTTCCCGTTGTCCATCCACCGCCACTTGTAAGGTAAAGGAGTCTCCTTCGCAAGGGTAAGCCATTCCTTTTTCAAACAAAGGATGATACTGATACTTTTGTAATGCAGGTTCCCAGAGACGAATCGCGTAACTGTGGCGTAAATAATCATCAACCGAATGTAAACGCGCAGCCCTTAACGCCCCATGAGAAACCGCTTCAAAAGGGTTGGAAAAGTGGACTCGTTTCCGTCCAAAAAAGGACACCACCAACTGTTGTACCGCAGGAATCAGGGAACTTCCCCCTGTGAGAAACACTTGTTCAATCTCACTCTTTTGAATGCCCTTTCGTAACGCCGTTGAGATAATATCGTCTAGGGCTTCTCGCAGTTCATCTAGAAGTTGTCGCGATTCTAAGATTTCCTCCACGCGATCGCGCTGTAACCGAATCTCATAGGATTCAAACGTCTCCTCATTCAACCAACTCTCCTTCGCTTCCTCCTTCCCCGACAAGCGAATTTTTAAGCGTTCTGCAATTTCTAATAAGTTTTGCCAAGTTATCTCATCCGTATCTTCTCGCTGTTGACCAATGGAGGCGAGATAATCCTCAACAATCCACGCATCAATATCCCCGCCCCCCACATACGCATCCGCTTTCGCGACCACTTCCCCTTTCAATTCCTGTTCCTTCTCGCCAAACGCTGTTCGCACCAAACTTAAATCTAGCGTTCCCCCACCAAAATCAATCACCAACACCAAAGAACCAGGGCGGTTTTGGGCGTATCCCAACGCAGCAGCCGTCGATTCATCCACTAACTGTAATTGCGGAATCTTTAGTTCCTGCGCTAATTGCCAAAACCAATCTCGATACCGTTCAAACGCCCCCACAGGAACGGTAAACACCGCTTGTGTCGGTTGCAGATTCTCCTGTTGGATTGCTGTCCAGATAATTTCTAGAAACTGTTGACAAATCTGTTCGGGTGTGTGTTGAATGCCATCAATTTCTCTCGGTGGCGGTTGAAATTCTGCTGCGCGATCGCGCTTAAAGCCCTTAAAAAAGCGATGGGGTTGACTTAACCCTAAACGGCGCGATCGGACCACTTCTCCCACTTGGTACTGATGCGTTTCATCAATAAACACAAGCGAGGGAATCACAGGAACTTCTTTGGTTTCTCCTTCTTTATTGCGTAAACGGAACAGGCGAGACAAGTTCCCTAACTTCAAGGTGGTGGGGGCTTGGGAGTCGGGAGGGAGGTAACTAATAACCGTGTTTGTTGTTCCAAAGTCAACAGCGATAATCGTCATCGGGTGTGTATTTTTAAGGCAGAACTTGTTTTAATGATAAGGACACTTCTGAAATGAGCAAATTTATGAATTTTAATTCTGATTGAGATCATTAAGTTTGTCTAATCATTTTAATCCCTGTATCGTCAGAGTGCTCATTCTGACCGCCCCCTAATCTGGTTTATAAACACGAATACGCCCTCGTTGAACAATCCACAATTGCCCAATAATATCTTCTTTTTCTAAAGCAAGCATCAAAGTTGAAATAGCATTAAGTAACTCTTGATATGTTGGAGGATTCGGTAATCTTAACACTGCTATTCCTGAATATTGCAATGGATTAAAACGTAACGGATTGCTAAAATCTAAATCTAACGTTACTAAACACCTGTTTTCCTCTTGACACACCCGAATTACTCTTTGATCACTGGCAGATTGTAAATTTTCTTCAGTAATAGTTGCAACATCATGTCCTGCTTCTAGAAATAATAACCTCCCTCGATTCCCAATATTTTCATCCAACTTGATTTTCATTTAGATTCAATCGGAATTTCAAAAAAATACTCTCTTGATAGTTCTGCCCCATAAGCAATACAAGCCAAAATATCTTCTGATTCTAGTTGGGGATACTCTTCTAAAATTTCCTGAGAATTCATCCCACTCGCGAGAAAATCTAAAATTAAAGAAACCCAAATTCGATGTCCTCTAATACAAGGTTTACCAAAACAAATATCAGGACTGATAGTAATTCGAGATAAAAGTTCTTGCCGATTCATCTCTTTTCCTAAGTTAATACTTGTCCATTTTATCCTAACCTGCTCATCTTTACAAAGTTAACTGATAACTTAAAGGTTTTTCAGTGATAAAGTAAGGGGTAGTGACATCAAGCAAGGATAATGGCACAGCAACGAAAAGACACCGATGCTGTCTTAGGGGGAAAAAATACACCACAACGAGGACTGGTATTAGGGAGCATACAAGGGGTTAAGGAACGGTTACAAGCCCTTCAAAGGGGGCTGGGGGATTTAATGTAATATCACCTTTTCCAAATAGCTTATGCACATTATCACCCGTAAACGCCTCAATGAATTCGCACTCAAGTATCCAGAAACTCAAACCGCTTTAGCCCGTTGGTATAAAATTGTAAAAAAAGGAAAATTTAATTCTTTTGCTGAACTGCAAGCCCAGTTTCCCAGCGCTGACAAAGTTGGAAATTTAACAGTCTTCAATATTGGTGGAAATAAGGTGCGATTAATTGCAGCAATTCATTATAATCGACAAAAACTTTATATTCGAGCGATATTAACTCATGGGGAATACGACCAAGGAAAATGGAAAGAGTAAAAATGTTAAGTGTTGATGAAACTCAAAAATTGTGGCAACCGCTTTCTCATCAATTAGTCACGCCTCACGATGAAACAACTTATCAGCACCTTGTAGATTGGCTAGATCAACTCATTGATGAAGTCGGTGAAGATGAAAAACACCCTCTTGCCTCTCTCATGGAGATTATTGGTATTTTAATTGAACGCTACGAAGATGAACAAGTCCCTGAACTTTGATAAAAGTTGCAAGTGATAAAGTAATGAGTAGTGACATCAAGCAAAGACAATGGCACATCAACCAAAAGACACCGATGCTGTCTTAGGGGGAAAAAATACACCGCAACGAGGACTGGTATTAGGCGGGATAGAAGGGGTAAAGCAACGGTTACAAGCCCCAGACGAAGACGCGAGAGAACAAGCCCTGCATCAGGCACTAAACTATGGAGAGGAAGGATTAGCCTTAGCGATTGCATCTCTCAAAGATAAAAGCCTGAAGGTGAGTAGCACTGCTTATGAGTTGTTGTTAAAGCAACCCAACCCCTCAAAGCAGTTACAAACTACTCTAGACAACTATGGGAAACTGCCACCAATGGTGTACATTCCTGGGGGAAGTTTCCTTATGGGCGCACCTGAAACAGAAGAAGAAAGTTATGACCATGAAAGACCGCAACATCGAGTAGAAATAGCCCCCTTCTACATGGGCAGATATCCCGTCACTCAAAGACAATATCAAGCTGTCATGGGGGAGAACCCTTCTTATTTTAAGGGAGAAAATAATCCAGTAGAGAGGGTTAGCTGGTACAAAGCAAAAGAATTTTGCCAAAAGCTATCCAAACAAACAAGGAAAACCTATCAACTGCCATCAGAAGCGCAATGGGAATATGCCTGTCGTGCAGGAACAACCACGCCATTTTACTTTGGGGAAACCATCAGCACCGATCTAGCCAACTATAATGGCAATTATGCTTATGGCAACGGGAAAAAAGGAATTTATCGACAGAAAACAACGCCAGTGGGGTCATTTCCCCCCAATGCCTTTGGGTTATACGACATGCACGGGAATGTGTGGGAATGGTGCGAAGATATCTACCATGACAATTATGAAGGAGCGCCGACTGATGGAAGCCCTTGGCTAACAGAAAGAAATCACAACACACGTGTGTTGCGCGGGGGTTCATGGTACGGCTATCCAAGGAACTGCCGTTGCGCTCTCCGTAACTGGCTCAATCCCGTCAACGGCTACGGCAGCAGCGGTTTTCGGGTAGTGTCTCCTGCCGTAAGGACTCTCTAGCTCCCCCACCCTTCCTCCCCCAGTGGGGGAGGTGAAGGAGGGGGTTGCCCTTTACTCTGATCTCGCACTAACGCGCGAGTTGAATTTTTTAGCCTCTGTCGGGTTTGCCTCGCCCATCCTTTCTACCTTAGCTGGTGTGTGAGATAGCTTTGATTACCCGATGATAGTAGGTATTTGCAAGCAGTTTTTCATTCCTTAGCTAATCGAATCACTTCACTGTATAAAGTGTTATGAATCCAAAAACTATTGGCTCTTAATTCATCCAAGAGAGGTTTGACGAAAGGGATAAGTTTTCGCTGTTTAGCTGCTAGTAAAATTCCTAAAACACCAGTCACTTGCAAGCCCAGTTCAATCGCTTCATTTCTGCCTCTTCGTTCGTCAATAATTAAACGTTTTGCTCCAATTTCAACCGCAAGTGCAATGGCTTCTGCTTCTCCCATATCCAAATTAGCCTGTAAAGTTAAGAGCAGACTTTGGTCAGAAACCACTTTGACTTCTATCCAATCTAATGTTCTCACCGCGATCGCGGCTGGTTCTTCATTGCCAGCGTTGATCAGTTCCCTAAAGACAGCAGAGGGAATAATAATCCTGCCGTAGAGTTGTTGTAATAATTGTAAATGTTGAATAGCAGCAAGGTTACTAATTGGAGAAGTATCGCTAACAATATTCATTGCCAATCGTTAGCTTCTAAAGTGCGAACATCTTCTTGAAGTTCCTCAACATCGTAATGGAGAGAAATTTGACGACTCGCCAGCAATCTTTGAAAATGAACTTGATTCATTTTGGCAAACTGACTGGCTTGTCCAAGAGTTAATCGTTCCTGTTCAAATAGCAAGATAGCAATTTCGATTAGGAGTTCCCTTTCTGTCATGTTTGCAGTTTGTAGAACATCATCTGAAATCGTTAGACTCATTGTTTTTCAATCACCTTTTGATCTCATCTTAATTTTAAATGTTCCGCAGTGATAAAGTAATGAGTAGTGAGATTAATCAAAGACAATGGCACAACAACCAAAGGATACTGATGCCGTCTTAGGGGGAAGAAACACACCGCAATGAGGACTGGTTTTAGGGGGCATTCAAGGGGTAAAGCAACGGTTACAAGCCCCAGAAGAGGAAGTGAGAGAAGATGCACTCCATCAAGCCTTAAACTATGGTGAGGAAGGGTTAGCCTTAATCATTGTTAGCCTTAATCATTGCTTCTTTGGAAGACGAAAGCCTGAGAGTAAGCAACACAGCTTATGAGTTGCTGTTAAAGCAACCCAACCCATCACAAGAGTTGCAAGTTACCATAGAAAACTATCAGAAACTGCCACCAATAGTTTACATCCCTGGGGGAAGTTTCCTCATGAGCGCACCCAAGACAGTCTTCGCGAGAGAGGACGATCGCTGTTATTTTAAGGAAATCGATCGCGCGATTCAGATACAAAAAACATGAATTTAGAACATATCCAACAACAAGTTCGTTACCTGACCAACCAAGAAGGAAAAACCACAGACGTATTAATTCCCTTAGACACTTGGGAAACCATTCTACAAGTATTAACCGCAGAAACCCACCCTATAGACAGCAAAGCTGAATTAATTGCAGACTTTAGGCAAAGCCTAATCGACGTGAAACAAGGAAAAACCTTTCCTCTGGAAGAACTTTGGGAAGAAATCGAAGAATAAATGAAAGAAATTCGGTTTACCGAGCCCTTTAAGCGTCGTCTCAAAAAACTAAGCAAACGTTATCGTCAAATCCGAAAAGACATTAACCCTGTACTCGAAGCAATCAAGGCTGGCAATCTTATCGGAACTCAAATTATTGGTGTTTCACAAACCGTCTTTAAGGTACGGGCAAAAAATAGTGATATTCCCACAGGACAAAGCGGAGGATATCGGATTATTTATCAAGTTTTTGGCAATGAAATTATCTTACTTTTAGTCATTTATGCGAAATCAGAACAAACGAATATCACTGCATCAGAAATTGAAGGCATTATCAAGGAAACTCTAGATCAATCCAACTAATTCTTCATTAACTCATGGGGAATACGACCAAAAACTCTCTAGCCCTTTTGCCCTTTACCTTGATCTCGCGCTGTGCGGGAGTCGAATTTTTTAGCCTCTGTCTGGTTTGCCTGCCTATCCTTCTTGAAGCATAATCAATCAATGAAAAGCAATCTTAAAAGATAGGATCGCTATAGGGAAGATAAAGCATTAGGGCAAAGCAATGACAATCAAAGAGTTGATCCAAATTGAATTAGAGCGTATCCCAGAAGAGCAGTTAGAGCAAGTTTATAAACTGCTCAGAGAGTTCAATGAAAAGAGTAATGAATCAACTTCAGACTGGGAGGCTTTAGGGGATTTGTTAGAAGAGTGTAAGGTAAAAACAGGAGTGGACGATCTCTCTTATCAACATGATCATTATTTACATGGAACACCGAAGCGAAAACAACTCTAGTGAATGAAGTTTTTGTTGATACGGCAGCTTGGCTAGCCTTACTCAATGAATCAGATAGTTTTCATCAAAAGACGAAGGAAATTGAGAAGTCTCTCAAAGGAAGCCGACGTTTATGGGTCACAACCGACTTCATTCTGATTGAAGTAGCTGATGCTCTGTGCAGTGTCTCTCAACGTTCTCAAACTGCTAAGTAGATTAGGAATTTAAAAAAGCTAAAATCAGTATTTGTCGTGACATTAAACCCAAAACTACTGGAGAAAGGTTTGGCATTATATGAATCGAGACTTGATAAAGATTGGGGATTAACAGAGTGTACCAGCTTTGTCGTGATGCAACAGAGAGGAATTACAGAAGCGTTCACCTCTGATCGGCATTTTGAGCAAGCAGGTTTTGTTCGTTTAATGAAGCCTTAAATGCTATTTTAGATGTAACTAACCTTCTTATCACGTCAGCACCCCTCCCTTAAAGGAAGGGGCTTCGGGCAACCATCCGAGGCTTAAATGCTGACTAGCCCGCAGAGCTACTATCTGATGAATAATGGAACGCATTGCTAACCTTCATATTGAAAAACTTCCCGAAGGTGTTTATCTTGCCACTTCTGAGGATATCCCTGGTTTAGTTGCCCAAGGTCGCACAGTGACAGAAACCATAGAAATTGCCCGTGATGTTGCCAAAAAACTGCTCGAAGCACAAGCCGAACATCAGAATCAAATTAACTTAGCGGATGTGGGAGATAGCTTTGATTACCCGATGATAGTAGGTATTTAATGGGACGACTTGCAGGATTTAAGTATCGACAAGTTGTGAAGAAATTAAAGCAGTTAGGTTTTCAGTTCGATCGACAAGCAGCAGGCAGCCATGAAATTTGGTGTAACCCAACAACGAAGCGTTATACAACTATTCCTAACCATCCTGAAGATTTACCAGAAGGAACATTAAGGGTTATTCTTAAACAAGCAGGAGTAGCTCCTGAAGACTTTCTCAATTCCTGATGTTATTAAAAGCAGTTGGTTCTCAGAAAATATAGTCAAAAATAAGGGAGAGTATTAATCATATTTCTGAATCTTTGATTTGATTTCTAAATTCTAAGACAGCATCAAATGGTTCATCACTGGGAACATATTTTGCTAACAACTCTAGCGGTAAATCAGGGAATAAAGAACTTTGATTCACTTGCATATAGTCTTGATTTTGCAAAACATAAACTGTCAGTTTCTCTTCTTCCCAAAACCAAACTTCACCCACTTCTAACGCTTTGTATATTTCTAAAGCATCAATCCCCCCATGAGTGATGATAACCTCAATGGCTAAATCAGGGAAATTTTTTCGAGTATTAATGCAATAGCTTTTATCGGATTCAATTCCGCGAGAAAGGGATTGAGAACGAAAGGTTGTTGACCCGAGGGAATAAAATCGAATCTTCTTGGCGAGAAAATAACACTCTAATAAGATGCCAATATTTTCTTTGTAGATTTCATGGCGACTGCTGGGCGACATTAATTCTAGGGTTTCTTGCCAATATTTGAATAAGATTCCTGCTTCTTCACTGGTAATTTCTAATAACTTTTCATAGTCTTGCCAATTCACATTATTAATAATAAAAATTTGTTCAGCATCACTTTCTTTAGATTTTGCTAACTCAATCATTGCTTGAAAATGCTGTAATTGATTCGGAGTTATTAAACTCATCTGTTCAAACTGAAATTAATTGTTCGTTTTGTTCACCAACTCTTCCCGTAAAACTCGACGAAGATCGCTTTCAGTTAGGGGTTTCTCTGGCGAGTCGTGAAGATAAGCATTTAAAGCAGAATTAATCAATGTTTGATAACCGATTCCTTTAGCTTCTGCACGTTCTCGAAAACTTTCTAAAATTTCGTCATCCAAATAGATTGTAATCCGTGTTTTTCCTTTTGATGAAATTGCAGCCCCACGTTTTCCTTGCGAAAAATCGTATTCATCCCTCATAAAATTTAACCTCCTGACTGGTTGCGCGACGAGCGGAAATCAATCAAAAAGTCTCACCACTCATGGTATAAACAACAGCTCAAAGCACCCCTGAGTTACTCATTCCCAATGCAATGAAACGTTCTTCCTCCAATGAATCAGGATCAACGTCATGGATCGCAAGCGGATCAAAAAACAGAAACTCTGCATCGGCAAAAGAAATGCCGTGTTTGCGCCAATTAATTTGCGCTTTTCTGGGATCGTACTCAAAGTTTATACATACATTATATGTATAAACTTCCTTCAACTCCCAACAACCCCTGCGGGTAAAGTCCGACTCACTTTCGCAGGAACAAGAATTTTCTCCCCTTGACGATAGCCTACAAAGCGCACATAAACCGTCTCCCCTTCTGCAATTTCATCACTATCGGCTTGGTGATATTGGGGGTTAAATTCTACGGTTTCCCAAACCTCTCCAATGGGAGTAATCCCCCATTCTTCTAACACATTTTCTAAGGGCGTAAATAAAGCAGAAAAGTTTTTTGCAGGGAGATCTGGCTTTGCTGCTGCCATTTTTCGCGCACTGGGAAACTGCGTTAACAACGATTGTAATTGCTCAAAAGTTGCCTCTTGAAAATCCTCCTTGAGATTGCCTTTTTGTTGTTCTAACTGTTGGCGTAACCGTTTACATTCTTGTTGTAAGGCTTCTGTTTCGGCATCAGGATTGATAGTCGGAGAAGCTACAGGGGAATCCGTTTCAGACGACTTTGACCCTTGATCCTGCAACCACAGAATCCCGATAACGGCTGCGATAAATAAGACCACACTAAACCAAAACAGTTCCTGTTCACTACTCATCCGTTATTCCCCTGTTCTAAGGTTTGCGTTTCTTCATGGATGAGCATTTCTTGTCCTTGGTAATATTCAGGAAGCAATTCTTGGGACTCCACTTCTCCTAACGCAGATTCAATGTCGGAGGTGGTATCAAGACAACTTTCTCCCGATCCTTCAATGACCGTTTCTTTGATTTTCCCGTCTTTGCCGATGCGGTATTCAACACGCTGATATTCTGCCATGATTCTCTAATTAGTAAGATCTCGTCCTTATTTTACTCCTCATTTTTGGTGATACTGGGGCAAAGTTCGTGTCATTTTAATTCAATTTAAAGATTGTTATTACTCACCGCAGAAAAATGATGGTAATGTGAAAATCAAGTATTCAAAAAAAGTTATGACTTCCCCAGTCTCTTCACCTGGAAAAAAAGATGCTGTTTTGGGTCATCAGCATCCGCAGCAAGAAATGATCCAACAACTGGATTTAATGCTACGATCGCGCTACCCGTTAATTTATCTGGTCGCAGCAGAAGAAGAACCCGTTGAACAAGTCCTCAGCGAAGTTTCCAAACGAGGAAACCCCCAACGTCAACTCCTCTACTGGGATATTGTTCGCGGTTGGAGTGATAATAACAAAGATAAAGGGTCATTAATGCCTGCGTTAAATCGCATCCGCACCACCAAAGAAGAGGATGCAACCCTTTTTGTGATTCGGGACTTACATGGCGTTCTCAAACACCCCGAAACCGATAAAAACGCCCCGATTATCCGTGAACTCAAAAATCTCACCCGAGAACTCAAAACCAGTCGCAAAACGATTCTGCTATTATCTCACCGTTTAGAAATTCCCCCTGAACTCTCAGAAGAGATGACGGTGTTAGATTTTCCTCTCCCCACCTTCTCCGAGATTGATTATCTTGTCTCGCAACTGGTGACACCCGAAAAACTGAAACTGGAAGGGTTAGCGAAAGAACAATTCCTCAAAGCCTGTCAGGGATTAAGTCGCGCGAGAATCAGACGGGTGTTAGCCAAAGCCCTTGCTGCGAAACAGGAAATCAATGAAACCGATATTGATGTGGTTTTAGAAGAAAAACGGCAAACCATTCGTCAAACGGGAATTTTAGAATTTTCTCCAGCGCCCGATTCCTTGAAAATGGTAGGAGGCTTAGAAAACCTCAAACAGTGGGTACGGATGCGGAAAGATGCCTTTAGTGATGAGGCGAAACGCTATGGAATCCCCACCCCGAAAGGACTGTTATTAGTGGGGATACAGGGAACAGAAAAGTCTCTCTCTGCGAAAACCATCGCCCATGAATGGCGGGTTCCCCTCTTAAAATTGGATACAGGACGCTTATTTGGGGGAATCGTCGGGGAAAGTGAAAGCCGTGTCCGCCAGATGATTCAGTTAGCAGAGGCGATGTCTCCCTGTATTCTCTGGATTGATGAGATTGATAAGGCGTTTGGCAGTATTAACAGTGGGGTGAGTGGGGATTCAGGAACTTCGCAACGGGTGTTTGGGTCGCTGATTACGTGGATGCAGGAGAAAACCCAGCCTGTGTTTATTGTCGCCACCGCGAACAATGTGGAAGTATTACCCGCCGAGTTGTTGCGGAAAGGGCGATTTGATGAAACCTTCTTTATCAATCTTCCCACGGAGAAGGAACGCAAAGCTATCTTTCGGGTGCATTTACAGCAAGTGAGAGGATCGCGCTTACAAGAATTTAACTTGGATTTACTGGCAAAATCATCGGAAAACTTCAGTGGTGCGGAGATTCAGCAAGCGATTATTGATGGGATGCACTTAGCCTTTGGACAGGGAGAAAGTGGGAAACGGCGAGATTTTAGTACGCAGGATATTTTAGCAGCGTTAGAGGAAACTGTACCACTGAGCGCGATCGCTCACCAACAAATCAAAGCCTTAAAACGATGGGCAGCCGAAGCTGGTGCAAGAACTGCCTCTAAAGATGATGAACTGCTAAAAGAATTGCAAGATTATCAATCATCATCAGGGATTAATCCCATCCAAGTTGATTAGTTTTTTTATTCGGAGGAAATCCAATGTCACACTTTAGCACGATTAAAATTCAAATTAAAAACGGAGAGATTCTCCAACAAGTGTTAACCGACCTGGGTTATGAAGTAGAAACCAATACCAAAGTTAGAGGGTATCAAGGGAATCAAACCAATGCAGAATATGTGATTCGGCAAAAGAATGGTTATGATTTAGGCTTTCGTCGCAATGGGGAGAGTTATGAATTAGTTGCCGATTTTTGGGGGGCGAGAATTAATCAACAGGAATTTCTCAATCAAATTAATCAAAAGTATGCCCATCAAACCTTGATGAAAACGGTAGAAGAACAAGGCTTTGATGTAGAAGAGGAGGAAGTGTTAGAAGATGGAACGGTGAAAGTTGTTGTGGGGAGATGGGTATAAGTCATGAGTGATTTTTAAGCTAATAATCAAAGCAAAAATGCCGTTTTAGGGGGAGAATTGGGAAAACAAAATAAATTTAAATGTGACCCAAAGTTACAAGCTGATGATGTTATTTCAATTTCTTCTGTGGATGTATTTAATCGCAATAGCTTAATTTTAAGTAAAACTTTTCAGATTGTCGATATAGAAGAAAAGGTTTTGCAAAAAATTCTTCAAAATGCTGATATTCAACAGCTAAAAGATGGAGTAGAAGCAGAATTATTGTCCCCTAATAATCCTTGGCGCAAAGGAAAAGTCAAATTACAAATTGAGTGTAAATTTGTTTTCACCCCAGAGGAAGAATCAGGGGAATAATAAAGTTTAGACAGGAGGAGTCAGGGAATGAGTGAGGAACAAAAGCAGCCCAAACAGACAGATGCTGTGTTAGGAAGAACAACGCAACCCTTTCGCGGGGCGGTGCTGGGTGGGATTCAAGGAGTTAAAAAAAAGTTAGAGAGTTCGGATCAGGCTTTGCGCGTGGAAGCCCTGCAAAAAGCAATTAATTATGGCGAAGAGGGATTAAAAGTTTTGAGGGAAGCTACTGTTGAAGATAAGAAAGCAGTGGCTAGACATCCCAACACTTCTGTAGAAGCTCTCCAATTTCTGGCTCAGGATAAACGTTGGGAAGTACGCGGAAGAGTGGCGGAAAATCCCAACACTCCTGTAGAAGCTCTCCAGTCTCTGGCTCAGGATAATGAGTATGTACGCGGAAGGGTAGCGGAAAATCCCAACACTCCTGTAGAAATTCTCCAATTTCTGGCTCAGGATAAACGTTGGGAAGTACGCGGAAGAGTGGCGGAA
>CAZBPR010000048.1:19102-20528 GCA_964493825.1 uncultured Dactylococcopsis sp. | reverse complement strand
CCGCCAGAGATTGGCTTTTTCCCCTGCGCCAACAGTTGAATCGGCTACAAATTCGCCAGGAATCAACAGCGCATTTCATCTGTCGATTAATCCCAATGCAATGTCCTTTTGAACAGGATATTTATCTGTTTGGACGCAAAATTGGTCATATTCCCCCCCTGTGTAAACTTAATCCCCTCTACGAAGAGTTAATCGGGTTAAGATTTCGCGCTTTGTGCTACTTAGCGGATGAATGCGGACAAGATGTCAGTTGCTATTGCTAAATCACAATGGCATCAATACAGCGTTTAAGACTTGAACAAGGAGTGATTTATGGTTGGACTTATTAATTCTCAGCAATCCTCTGCATCGACTCAGAGATTGACGTTACAAACTACGGAAATTGCACCGGAAACGACTGCAATTCGTTGTCTCGATTGGGATCGTGAACGCTTTGATATTGAATTTCCCTTAGAAAATGGAACCACTTACAATTCTTTTATTATTCGAGGGGAAAAACTGGCTTTAGTTGATACGTCTCATGTCAAGTTTCGCCAACTTTATTTGGATTTAATCCGTCATTTAATTGATCCAGCAGAACTGGATTATCTGATTATTAGTCATACCGAACCCGATCATAGCGGTTTAGTAAAAGATATTTTAGCAATGGCTCCCCAGGTCACTGTTATTGGGGCGAAGGTGGCAATTCAGTTTCTGGAAAATATGGTGCATCAGCCATTTCAATCGCAAATTGTGAAAAACGGCGATCGCGTTGATCTCGGAAACGGACACGAGTTGGAATTTGTTTCTGCACCGAACTTACATTGGCCCGATACTATTTTCACCTATGATTCCAAAACCCAAGTCCTTTACACTTGCGATGCGTTTGGAATGCACTATTGCGACGAACCAACGTATGACGAGAACTTGGAACTGATTGAGGCGGACTTTCAATATTATTACGATTGCTTGATGAAGCCCAATGCCCGTTCAGTGTTAGCAGCGATCAAACGGATGGGCAAACTGGATGTCGGTCAAATTGCCACGGGACATGGCCCCCTATTACAATACCATCGTTCAGAATTAGTCAATCGCTATCACGACTGGAGTAAAGCGCAAACGAAAACGGATACGTTGGTCGCCTTGTTTTATTCTGAATATGGGTATAGTGATGATCTCGCCCGCGCGATCGCGCAAGGCATTACCAAAACCGGCGTTGCGGTAGAACTGGTGAATTGGAACGATACTGAACCGCAAGAAGTGCGAGAGATCGTGGAACAGGCTAGGGGTTTAGTACTGGGGATGCCAGCGCAATCGGATCCAGAAGCCCATCAAATCCTAAACACTGTTTTAGCAGCAGCCCACGGTAAACAGACCATTGGTCTTTTTGAAGCCGGTGGGGGTGAAGATGAACCGATTTATCCGTTACGGAATCAGTTTCAAGAAA
>CAZBPR010000048.1:0-19092 GCA_964493825.1 uncultured Dactylococcopsis sp. | reverse complement strand
AAATTGGACTCACCGAAGCCTTTGCCCCAATTTTAGTGAAAGCCGCACCGGATCGCGCCCTCCATCAAGTTTGCGAGGAAGCAGGAACGGATTTAGGACAATGGCTAACGCGCGATCGAAACGTGAAAGAAATTAAAGCGATTGACAATAGTTTACAGAAAGCCCTTGGTCGCATCAGTAACGGTTTATATATTATTACTGCTCAAAAAGGGGAAATTAACAGTGCGATGATTGCCTCATGGGTGATGCAAGCAAGTTTGAATCCGTTGGGAGTCGCCATTGCGGTGGCAAAAGATCGCGCCATTGAATCCTTTTTACAAAGCAGCGATCGCTTTGTCTTGAACGTTCTAGAAGAAGGGAATTATCAACATTTAATTAAACATTTTCTGAAACGATTTCCCCCTGGCGCGGATCGCTTTGAAGGGATTAAAACCGTTCCTGCCAATAATGGTTCCCCGATTATTGCTGAGTCTTTAGCGTATATAGAATGTCAAGTCACCAGCCGTTTAGAATGCAGTGATCACTGGATTATTTATAGCAAAGTCGAAGGGGGAAGAGTCTCAAAATTCGAGGGATTAACGGCAGTCCATCATCGCAAAGTGGGTAATTATTATTAAGCCAAACCTTCAAACGTCAATAACAAACTACGAACAACGAAAGCCAATGCAAAAAATGATTAACTCTTCCCAAATCCCCTGGCATAAATCGCTTAATAACAGTGGCGTCATTCAAGTTTTAGAATTTGTCCAAGACTTGATTATTATCTCTCTGTGTATTGGCTTATTTAGCTTTATGGCAATTCAGTTGCGGGAGATGTTTGTCTCCCTGCTACCGCCTTTAAACTTTCCAAGAGTTACCTCTGATATTTTATTTGTCCTCATCTTAGTCGAACTGTTTCGCCTCCTGATTATTTACTTGCAGGAACGACGCGTTTCCATTGGCGTTGCTGTCGAAGTGTCGATTGTCTCAGTTTTAAGAGAAATTATTGTTAAAGGAATTCTCGATATTCCTTGGAGTCAGGTTTTAGCTACTTGTTCTTTCTTATTAGTTTTATCCGTTTTGTTAGTGGTTCGAGTTTGGCTACCTCCCACGTTTGAAGGGGTTGATCCAGAACAAAAAATATCGGAACGACACAAACAAAGATCTGTCAAAGTGACAAATGAAAATGGTCATTAGTCATTGGTCATTAGTCATTGGTCATTGGTTATTAGTAATAGAACACTGAAAATAGTAGAATTTAGGAGTCATTAATTATGGTACAAACGGCTACAACTGTAAAGCCAAGAGATGTGCAAGTTGCAGACATTGGAACGAAGACAAAAGTGCTGCGATCGCGCGCTTGGGAACAATTAAAATTTGAAGTAGAGTATTCTCGGCAAAAAGGAACTACCTCCAATTCTTATCTCATTCAAGCCGAAAAAATTGCTCTTATTGATCCCCCTGGACAATCGTTTACGGAAATTTATTTAGCAACCTTAGAACAACATTTAGATTGGCAACAGTTAGATTATATTATTTTACAGCACGTCAATCCCAATCGCTTGGCAACTTTAAAAGCATTAGTTAAAAAAGCCCCACAAGCAAAAATTATTTGTTCTAAACCGGCGCTCAATGCCCTCAAAGACACATTAGAAACCACTCAAATTCAAATCATTAAAGATCAAGATACTTTAGATTTAGGGCAAGGACATCAGTTAAAATTTCTCAGTGTTCCCACGCCGCGTTGGGTGGATGGATTATGCACTTACGATCCGCAAACCCAAATCCTTTATACTGACAAATTTTTTGGGGCGCATTGTTGTGGCGAAGCGATTTTTGATGAGAATTGGAAACAATTGGATCAAGACCGTCGTTTCTATTTTGATTGTCTTCATGCCGCCCAAAGTAAACAATTAGAAACCGCGATCGCTAAGTTTACGCCCCTTCCCAGCAAAATTTATGCTCCCGCCCACGGTCCTTTAATTAAATATAGTCTCAGTCGGTTTCGCTATGACTATCAGCAGTGGTGCCAAGAACAAAGCCAGCAAGAACTGAAAGTTGCCCTACTCTATGCTTCAGCGTATGGTAACACCGCAATCATGGCAAGCACGATCGGGGATGGCTTAATTCAGTCACAAGTTGCAGTAGAATCAATCAATTGTGAATTTGCCTCTTCTGAAGAAATTACCGAAGCGATTCAAGCCTGTGATGGCTTTATTATCGGTTCTCCGACTTTAGGCGGTCATCCCCCCACCCAAATTCAAACGGCGTTAGGGATTATCCTCGCCAATGCGACAAAAACTAAATTAGCAGGGGTGTTTGGTTCTTACGGCTGGAGTGGAGAAGCCATTGATATCTTAGAAAATAAACTGCGGGATGCCCATTACAGCTTTGGCTTTGAACCAATCCGCGTTCGCTTTAGTCCCACTGCTGCCATGTTAGAACAAGGTAAACAGGCGGGAAAAACATTTACCCAAACCCTGAAAAAGACAAAAAAACTGCGCACTCCTCGCCAAGGGATTACCGAAACCAAAATTGATCGCACTGAACAAGCTGTGGGCAGAATTGTCGGGTCGTTATGCGTTCTCACCACTTGTCAGGATAATCAGCATCGCGGCATTTTAATCTCTTGGGTATCGCAAGCAACCTTTAATCCGCCGGGTATCATGCTTGCTATTTCTCAAGAACAAAGTCATCACTTAATCGCTCAACCGGGGGATCAATTCGTGTTAAATATTCTCAAGGAAGGGCGAACTATCAGAAGACTTTTTTCAGAGCAAATCAGTCATTCCTTTGACTCCGTCACCACCCAAAGCGCAAGTAATGGTTGCCTAATCATTGAAGAGGGTTTGGCGTATTTAGAATGTACCGTTCAAAATCGTTTAGCCTTTGCTGAAACACTTGCTCAAGGCAGCAGCGATCATATTTTATTGTATGCCACGGTTGATCGCGGGGAACTATTAGAAAACCAAGGCATGACTGCCATTCAGTATCGCAAATCCGGCAGTCATTATTAATTTGAAGTCGCAGATTACCCTTCTGTTATTGACCCACTAAGAGAAGACTTTCCCCAGATAGCAAGGTTGGTCTTCTGCGGGGTCAACCTGAGATCATGTTCAATTTTCAATAGATAATAGTCTATTATTTTGTTTAAGAAAATAGTATTGTACTAATTTTAAGAAAGAATTATGATTTCCACTAATGGAAATCAAGATTGAGTTCAAAAGAACCGATGAAAGAAACCGCTGAGTTTCTTTCTAGGCAACAGGTTTGTCTTTATTTATTGCAAATATGTTTGTATTAAATCTATTTCTGACTAGGGAGAACAAGCAGATGAAGTATTCGATAAAAGATAAAATTGATGAAGGCTGGTCAATCCAAATTTATGGGCGCGATCGACACTTGCTTTGTTCTTTATACCCTTCTCATGGTTGGGTATTTTTCGCTGGATTTCTGCTTGGGTTACTAATAACATTAATGATTGCTGGTCAACATCCCAACCAAGGGTCATCTTTTACTTCTCCTTCTAGTAAGCCCTCAACTCCGAATCCCCATGAACCCCTTTTAAAAGTCGATTGAAGTTGCTTAGAGAAGCGAAGATTGTTTAAACCAACGCGAAATTTCTGATCGCAGCAATAGGGTTGGGCATTGCGCCAATCCGAACCTATACCTAAAATAATTACGCTCTCCTGCTACAATAATCCCTGTCCCGGATTTGTACGATCATTCATGACTGCCATCGATGCTGCACCGTTTTCTCCCGAAGAAATTGCCTCAGAAAGCATTAAACCTGAAGAATACGAAGAAATTGTCAACCGATTAGACAGACATCCTAATAAAGCAGAATTAGGAATGTTTGGCGTCATGTGGTCGGAACACTGTTGCTATAAAAATTCGCGTCCGCTGTTAAAGCAGTTTCCTACCAGCCGCGACCCTTCGACAGGTTCAGAAGCACGCGTTCTCGTGGGACCCGGCGAAAATGCTGGCGTGATTGACTTAGGGGATGGCTTACATCTGGCTTTTAAAATTGAATCCCATAATCATCCCTCTGCGGTGGAACCGTTTCAGGGGGCAGCCACTGGGGTCGGTGGTATCCTGAGAGATATTTTTACGATGGGTGCGCGTCCCATTGCCATTCTCAATTCCCTACGCTTTGGTAAGCTAGACAATCCTCGTACTCGTCGCATTTTTACTGGGGTTGTGGAAGGGATTAGTCATTATGGGAACTCCGTTGGTGTCCCCACAGTTGGCGGTGAAGTATATTTTGATAGCGCTTATGCGGGCAATCCCCTGGTGAATGCTATGGCATTAGGAATCATGGAAACCCCAGAAATTGTCAAGGCTGGGGCGTCTGGCATTGGCAATCCCGTTCTGTATGTCGGTTCCACTACCGGACGCGATGGAATGGGCGGTGCCAGTTTTGCCAGTGCAGAACTAAACGAAGATTCTGCGGATGATCGCCCGGCGGTACAAGTAGGGGATCCGTTCCTAGAAAAATCCCTAATTGAAGCCTGTTTAGAAGCCTTTAAAACCGGTGCCGTTGTCGCAGCACAAGATATGGGGGCAGCCGGGTTAACCTGTTCCACCTCAGAAATGGCAGAAAAAGGCGGGGTGGGGATTGAACTGAATTTAGACTGGATTCCCCACCGAGAAACCGGCATGACGGCTTATGAATATCTGCTGTCTGAATCCCAAGAACGGATGTTATTTGTGGCGGAAAAAGGACGGGAACAAGAACTGATTGACATTTTCCATAAGTGGGAACTGCACGCGGTTGTGGCGGGAGAAGTGATTAGTGATCCGATTGTGCGAATTCTTCAGGAAGGGAAAGTGGCTGCGGAAATTCCTGCTGCAGCTTTAGCGGAAAACACCCCTCTCTACGAACGGGAAATTCTCTCGGAACCCCCTGAATATGCCCAAACGGCTTGGCAATGGACCAGTGCTTCGCTTCCACCTTGCAATGAAGAGGGGATTAACGCTCAAACTTGGTCAGAGATTCTCTTAACCGTCCTTGGCACTCCCTCCATTGCCTCGAAAGCTTGGGTGTATCGCCAATATGATCACCAAGTCCAAAATAATACGATTTTACTCCCTGGTGGGGCTGATGCTGCGGTAATTCGCGTGCGCCCCCAAACGGAATCGGTGGCAACTTACAAAGGGGTCGCCGCAACCACCGACTGTAATGGACGTTATGTTTATCTTGACCCTTGTGGAGGGGCACAATTAGCAGTAGCGGAAGCGGCACGGAATTTAAGTTGTGTGGGCGCAGAACCGGTGGCGATTACCGATAATTTGAATTTTGGCAGTCCGGAAAAACCCATTGGCTATTGGCAACTGGCAAAGGCGTGTGAGGGAATTGCCGAAGCCTGCCGGCAGTTCAATACCCCCGTGACTGGCGGTAATGTTTCCCTTTACAATGAAACGTTTGATAACCAAGGCAATCCACAACCGATTTATCCCACACCGGTAATTGGCATGGTGGGTTTGGTTGCAGATGTGCGCCAGGTGTGTGGACAAGGTTGGCGTCAAGAGGGCGACTTAGTTTATCTTTTAGGTCGCGAAACCGTAACCTTAGGCGGTTCGGAATACCTGGCGACCATTCATGAAACCGTTGCTGGGAAACCCCCTCACCTTGATTTTGCTTTAGAAAAACAAGTGCAATTGGCTTGTCGCGAGGGCATTAAACAAGGCTTGATTCACTCTGCCCATGATTGCGCCGAAGGCGGAATTGCAGTTGCTTTAGCGGAAGCTTGTCTTGCCGGTAATTTAGGCGCTACAGTTACCCTTTCTCCCCATGCAAATCAACGTTGGGATGAGTGTTTATTTGGGGAAGGGACAAGTCGAATTTTGGTTGCTGTGCCTCCTGAGAGACAAGAACAATGGGAAGCCTTTTTACAACAACACTTAGGAGAGTTTTGGCAACTGATTGGAGTGGTACAAGGAGAGGAATTAAAGATTAATTCCCATTGTATTCTTCCTTTAGAAGCGATGCGAGAGGAATTTGAGGGCGCGATCGCGTCTTCATTGGAATAGACAGATTTTTCAACAGATCCTATTTCTTCTCTAATTTCCAAATCAGACTGGAAACAAAATTTGTCATAATATGAGCAATGATTGGAATCAGTAAATTGCCAGTAACAATCATAATGGTGCCTAACAGTAATCCCACTAGCGTTGCCCACACTCCATAGGGCCATTGCTGAACCCCGCCTAAATGTAAAATCCCGAATAATAAACTTGAGATGACAACAGCCAGGACACCAGAACCCAAGGCAGGAATCATCACGCCACGAAACAACAATTCTTCACTTAAACCGGGTAATAACCCTAGCCACAGTGTATCAGGAATGGCAAGGGGTTTGAGGACTAATTCTAAATAATATTGTGCGCTGCGACGATAAGCGGGCCAAATTTTATAAATGAGACTACTGGCTAAAATAATTAATCCTGCAATGCCCAAACCGATTAAAACTGCCTTGAGACTAAAGGTAAAGGGAAACAAAGCCACTGATCCTAAAAACTGCCAGGCTTTAGCAACAATCAGTAATAAAATTGCTGTAATCCCCATAATCGTTAAGACTTGGGAACGGGTTAAAGGTTCAAATTCAAAATTGTTGGGATTAGTCACGATAATTTTTCGTTAATTTAGGCGACACAAAGATGATACAGGCACACGCAGCGCATCGGGATTGATTCCACTCCGCTGGGCGACTAATACCCCTAAAGCCTCCAAATAAGATTGGACACGAATCGTTTTGATGCCAAGTGATTCAGGGGGAACTTCCATTGTAGTCTGGTTATCGGCAACAGCGATGATTTGCGCTGGTGATTCACTCCAACTTAAAACGGCGCTGCCTCCAGCCGCGTCAGCCGGAATGACCACTGCATCCACTGCCTCTACTGTTAAATCGGAGGCGGAATCGGGGGGGTGAGTAAATTGTGGGGCACGGGATAAGCCGACTAAAACACAGGGGAGAAAGGTATAACCTAACTCTTCAGCAGCCGCGCGAGGAGAGACGCGGGGATCGGCAGGAAGGGGGCTTAATGCTGGGGCATGGGCGCAAGGAATTTGGAATTCCCGGACAATGAGATGAGAAATAATCGCTTCGGCACCGGCGAGGGCATCGACTCCTTGCCCTTGGCGATAGTTGGCAAGGGCTTCTGCTTCAGGATCATCAGGAAAACGAGCCACCACCGCGATCGCGTTCACGTTACCCTTTTGCATCAAAGTTTCTGCAGCCCGCAGGAGGCTATCCGGCTGACCAATTGTCCCCCAACTCGCCCCGGAAGGGGCGGTTCGCAATTGCACTGCCAGTGGGGTATCAGTAACCACATACTCGCCTATGTTGATGCCAAGAGTTGTTTTTACCGCTTCGGCTGCTTGCAGATGACGCAATTGTAAGTCCGGTTCAATTCCTTGGTCTAAGATTAAGCCTACCCGATTCTGATGCACCGGACGTAAGCCCCAATGCTTTGCTGCAAATTGATCTAACCCATAGCCTTCCACATAAAACACATTGGGCAATGACCAATAGAGTTGTGCGCCATTGAGGACATTGGGATGAGTAATGACCTGATCACTGATTTGCGCGATCGCGCGAACGATGGGCAAAGCATCACCCGCATAGCCCCCAATCGCTGCGCCAATCCCCGTTGGTACCATGAAGACAACAGTAAACGGACGTTGGACCACTATTTCTGAGTGACAATTGCTTCAACTTGAACTTTTTGTTGACGGGAATCGACTTTTGTAATCGCCCAGCGCAAGGGTTGACCCCGTTTGGATAATTCCGCTTCAATTTCCTTTTGCAAGGTGGCAGGTTGTTCAGTCAGATTGAGTTCCGCTTCAATAAAATGAGTGGTCATTGTGCTGATTGCCTTGAGTGATGTTCGTCTTTATTATTCTAATGTAGTTTATTGGCTGGCAGGACGCGAGTTGAGAAGAGAAAGTTAACGGCGTTGCCGTCTTAAAATTAACCAAGTGACGATTGGTGCGCCTAACAGGGCAGTAACTGCATTTAAGGGCAGCACAACCTCGCTACCGGGCATCTGGGCGAGAGAATCGGCAAAAAGAGCTAAAGTTGCTCCCATTAGCGCATTGGCAGGAATCAATAACTGGTGATCTAAAGTTTGAAATAAACTCCGGCACAAGTGAGGAACCGCAATGCCTAAAAAGGCGATCGGACCACAAAAAGCGGTTACGGTTCCGGCTAAAAGCGCAACACTAATAATAATTAAAGCGCGAGTGGGACGTACCGCTAAACCTAGACTCAGCGCGTGTTCTTCTCCTAATAACAAGAGGTTAAGCGGACTGGCAAGACTTTGGGCAATGACTAAACCCAATAGCAACACAGGAATAAAAATTTGCATCTGCGTCCAAGTGACACCGCTAAAACTGCCAAACGTCCAACTGAGATAAGCCTGTAATTGTTCGACTAAACTAAAGTGCAACAAAATAGTAACCAACGCAGTTGTGGTGTAACCAAACATCAAGCCAAAAATGAGCAGCGCGAGGTTACTCCGCACCCGTTGGGCAACAATCATCACCAGTCCCATCGCTGCTGCTGCGCCGAAACTGGCTGCCATAACAATTCCAATGTCTTCAGCAAAGCCTAAGCCGGCTAAGAGAGTAGAAGAACTGGTTGTTCCCACGGTCAACACAACGACAGCAACGCCAAGACTTGCCCCAGCATTAATGCCCAACAGAGAAGGGCCGGCGAGGGGATTCCGAAATAGCGTTTGAATCAGGAAACCGCTAACAGCTAATCCTCCGCCAGAAAAGGTAGCAGTGAGGGCTTTCGGTAAGCGAAATTGAAAAATAATATCTTGCCAAGTTCCTTGGGCGACTTCTCCACCAAAGAGAATTTTCACGACCTCCTGCAAGGGAATTTCGACTGATCCCAGAGCTAAACTTAGTAGCAGGGAAGCAATGAGGAGAAGGGTGAGTAATCCCATTAATCCTAGCGAACGGAGTTGTTGGGCGGTCTTGCGAGTCTTGGTTTTACCGATCACAAGTCGTTGTGTTATCACAGTATTTACCCTCTTGAAAGCGCGTTTACTGTACGATGAATCACTGTTTCATATTCGCCGTTGGGATAGAGATGCAACTGTCGAAATCCCGGTTGATGTAAGGTCGGATCAGCAGTGTCATTAGAAACAACTTGGGTACAAGTGGAAGGACATCCGTAGTAATCAACGCCGTTGCGCTGATGATGGAAGGCGTGATGGATATGTCCGAATAACACAACTTTCACTTGCCGAAACTGATCGAGAATTTTGAGTAAGGCATGATCATTGACCACACCCATTTGATCCAGCCAATCAATGCCAATGGTGACAGGATGCTGATGGAAGGCAATTAAAGTGGCGCGATCGCGCTTTGCTTCTAATTCTGAATGCAACCAAGTCAAACTCTCCTCTGGTAATGTCCCTTCGCCATATCCTCCTGGAACAGTTATGGTACTCAAGGAGATTAGTTGCCAATTTCCTAACGCTAGAGAGTGCGGTGGTGACAATAGGGGATGATTGAGGTGATGTTTCATCGTTTCCGGACAATCATGGTTTCCCGGTAGCCACGTTGAAGGAACTTCTAAAGGAGTCACCAAGTCGAGCAAATGTTGATAGGCTTTGGCACTTCCACGATGGGCTAAATCTCCAGTGAGGAGTAGTTGATCAGGCTTGAGTTTTGCCACCTGTTCTAACACCGTTTGCAGGGAATACCATGTTTTCACGCCGCGCATTTCATCCTCTGGCGAGTCGAGGAGATGGGTATCGGTGACTTGTGCAATGGTAAAGGTCATATAGGTTACTCCAGTTCGCGATAGTAAACCAGTTCGTGTTCGGGAAGGCGTTCGGGGTGGAGAATTTTAATTAAATCAGCTAGTACCACATCCGGATTGACGATTCCGCTTTCCCAGAAATCATTGCCACCAGCAGGATTAACACGAGCATCGTTATTATAGACTTGTCCTTGTTGTAGCGCTTGGAAGTTGGCATAACGTTGGTCTTGCTGTGTTGTGTCCTCTAAATTCTCCCAATCTTGATTGACGTGCAACCAATAATCCGCAGTTTGGGCGCGTTCATACACGGCTTCAAAATCTAACGGTAAACTGCCTCTCGACTCATTTTCTCCCCAAAGATACTCTGCACCCGCATCATCAAGATATTGCGCCACATAACTCTGACCCCCAGGAACATACCAAGTCCCACTCTGATTAAATCCGGTAAAAACCGTCGGACGATCTGAGACATTTTGCGCGATCTGCTTCATCTGTTCGTACCGCGTTGCAATCTCTGTAAACACTGATTCTGCTTTCCCTTCCCGATTAAAAAATAAAGCGGTAAACTTAATCCATTCCGCTTGCCCTAGGGGAGAAGACTCCATATATTCCGCAACAATCCCCGTCGGAATCCCCAGTTCTATCAGTTTGGGAAAGGTATCAAATTGTGGATTTCCCGTGCCAAAGGTCATCACTAAATCCGGATCAAGACTGAGTAGCAATTCAAAATTCAAACTCGATCCCTTCCTCACTCCTGGCATTTCCCCTTGTTCAATTTTCTCACGCACCGCAGGAGTATTCACCATTTGCGGGCGACCGACTGCAATGAGACGATCGAGCAATTCTAACTTTTCTAAGTAGGGAAGATGCGTTTTAGACAGACTCACGACTGTCTGAATGGGCACTTGTACCACTTGCGCTTCTTCAAACCCAGAAGGAATCGGGGTTCCGCACTGAACCAGCACATACTGGAACGTCACTTCTGCGTTTTGCCACGGATTGACCACAGAAACCACCTTATAGTGGTCGAAATACTCCACCTCAAAGCCACGGGCATAGTCGAGTTCAACTTTCTCGGAAAAATAATCCTTTTCCGGATCATAATTGGCAACACAGTCTTGTTGATCCATGTTACGTCTTGCAGACGGTTCGGTTGGGGGATTCATACAACCCACCAGCAAGAAAAAAAGAGACAGTGCGAGGTATGGGATCTTAAGAAAGCGCATTTTTTAAAATGTCCCTCCAATGCCAATGCGAAAATCGCTCCCTAAGCCAGGAAAACCGGGAAATTCTTGGAAGTCTTCATCAAAAATGTTATTCCAACTGGCGTTAACGGCTAAGCCTTTTCTAATGGGAACTCGTAGCTTGAGATCTACGGTGGTATAGCCTTCTAATTTCTCAGTGTTTGCGTTATCCGCAAAGCGATCGCTGACATTTCTTAAGAAAGCCCCCACTAAAAATCCTCGCGGTGTTTCATAAGAAATCCCTAGATTCAAAACATCTGCCCCCCGAAAACTCAGTGTGTTTCCTTCTAGTTCGGGGTTGGTGTCTTCTTTAATTTCGGGACTGTTCAGGGTATAGTTGGCTAAGGCAAAGACATTTTTCGCGATCTGAATGTTCAATGCGGTTTCAATTCCTGTGGTGCGCACCCGACCAATATTGCGAAAGGTACTGGGAGAACCAAATTCAAAAGCAATCAGATCGTCAATATCATTGACAAAGTAAGTAAAACGAAGTAACCCGCGATCGCCGAGTTCCTGATCAATCCCAATATCAAAACTATCCCCTCGTTCCGGCTTTAAATCAGGGTTCCCTTCTACATTAAAGGCAGCTAACCCGTTGAGATTACTAATCAAAGGCGCACGAAAACTCTGAGAATAATTGGCGCGGAGGGTGGTAGAGGGGGTAATCTCGAAACGAGCGCCAACGGCAGGAGAAGTCACTGATCCTGCTTCGGTACTATTAAAATCTTGGCGCAATCCCACATGGACACTGGCTTGGGGGCTAAAATCTACCTCATAACGGGCAAACAGTGCGCCCTGACTTAAATTCCCATCATAGTTTTCTACCACTTCTCCAGAAGCAAGAGTGGTAATATTCCGACCGTCAACACTACGATAATCTGCGCCATAGGTGAGATTCTGATTTTTAGTGAACTGCCAGTTATGTTGCACTTGTAAGCCGACACCGGTTTGATCCACATCATCCGCAACAACAAAGCTATCTGGGTCTTCTGCGTTGTAGTTTAAGTCATCCAAATACGCTTTTGCGGTCAAGAGAGAATCATCCCCGTTCCCCAGTTGAGACTCTAAGGTGATGTCGAATAACCATTGTTCACTCTGTTGGCGAGCATTTGGGGTCAGACGGTTAAATTCTCCTAAACTGCCAGCAACAGGAATGGGAACCCCACTGGGAATGCCCAAGTCTTTGTCTAAATAAAGTCCGCTAATGGTCACGCGATCGCGCTCACTGAGATCAATCACCCCCTTCACCTGCACGTTATTGTAAAGTACATCTGCATTTTCCCGATTCTCGTCGATATCAAAGTCGGTGTTATTTGCTGTTGGATCAGCGTAACTAATTTGGTTATCATCAATCTCATAGGGAAAATCATTTTGCGAGTCGATGCGGTTATAACTGACCACCCAGCCCAAATTCCCATCGCGACCGGTTACTTGTAAGGCTTGTTGGTCAAAGCCAAAACTCCCCACTCCCAACACGGGATTGAGTTGTATCCCTTCTGCTTCGGGAACGCGGGTAACAATATTAATCGTTCCGCCAATCGCATCAGACCCGTACAACGTTGAACCCCCTCCGGGAACCACTTCAATGCGTTCCACAAGATCAGTGGTAAAGTTCGATAAATCAAAGCCACCGGTAAAGCCGATTTCATTAATCGGGCGACCATTCAACAAAATCAGCGTTTGCGCCGTATTACCGCCACGGATAAACTGACCGCTACTCGATCCCAATTGTCCGCCATTGGTTCCTTCACTGAGGATACCGGGTAAATAGCGAAGGGCTTCATCGACGGTTTTCCAGTTTTGCGCTTCAATCTCGTCTTGATCGATGACATAGGCGGGACGAGTGGATTCTCGCACGGTTCCCTCACCCCGAAACGGCGTGTATAGCGGTTGATCAAAAACATCAATAATAATCAGTTCAATCGGCTCTTCCTCTGGGGTTTCCGCTTCCTCTGACTGCGCGATCTCAGTTGTAGCGGGAACGGGTTGCAATTGTCCCCAAGCTGGTGATGGTTGCGTACACCATCCAATTATTCCAAGTGCGAATATAAAAGTGCACTGCTGTCTTCGTTTTTCCATAAATAATGATTATCGTTCCAAAGTAGGGTCGCTAGGGAGATAACAGCGATTCCACGGCTGCAAGCCCTTAACTGTCAGAGCGTTGGCAAGCAATAGCTTTCTTGTCGGTGTTAAACGTTCTGAAATCTCACCTCAACCGTGTTCTTGCCACAACAGTCAGCGCCAAAATTCTGTGGAGCGTGATGGCGCTGACTGTCTGGAATCCAATGGAAACGGGATCGAGAAAAAATACTAAAACTAACCAACATCCGTACCTCGCAGATGAATACAACAGGGAATTGCAGTTAGCGGGCCTTCTGACTTAGAGATTCATTTTGAATCTCATTACAGTTGCGGGACAGCGTCGGATTTACACCGAACTTTCCCCGTTTCCTCTAGTGGCTGTTCCCCACTAGAACTAACTGAGCATTGAAATAATACCCTTTCGGATTAGTCGTGTCAAATTGCAATTACAATTAAGTTAATTGCTTGTTAATTTTAACCAGCTTATGAATCCAATTATCAATCCCATCCATGACGTAGACTCACTTCTTGCAAATGAAGGGATTCGTCGTGAAATCATTGATGGAGAACTATTTGTGATCCGTGGGCGGAATTGGAAACATCAAAACATTATTACCAAAATCAGTGCAGTTCTTCATCATTGGTCGCAAACCTACTATGGTGTTGTTATACCTTCTCCTGAGTATTAGTCCCTCAAAAGAGGATAGCGTCATTCCCGATTTGATGGGGGTTAGCAATGAGCGATTAGCGGAAATTGAGGTGCGACCTGAGCTTCCATTTAGCAAGCATCAGGAAGCGTACCTTCCCGATGAAGCTGGACATTTCACTAGTTTTCCTGAACTGGTTATTGAGGTACTCTCACCCGGAGAACGCAATATTGATCGTGACAAGCAAGCCAAGTTAAAACTTTACTCGCAAGGAAACGGGCAAAAATATTGGAGTGTTGATCACTTTCGTAAAGAATTAGAAGTCTATCGTCAACAAAATGGGCAATTAGTATTAGTAAAAACCTTCAATGAAACTGATTAGTTAACTTCGTCTTTATTGCTTCATTTTTCTTTGGCAGTATTACAAGTTTTTGTTTAATTTTTCATTGATCAATCAAACCAGCCAACTTCTATCATTCAATTGTGAGCGTTAACCTACAACTAATGCTTAAATTTGTCTATCCTTCTCAGGAGATACTTTAGGAAGTTAAGCCGTATCATTGTGCCCGATCAATTAAGTATCTGTTGTAATCCCTGACCAAACCAATATTTATTTTCCCCTAGGGGGGGGTAGGGATTTTAGTTACAAAATTTTTAACTTATTATTGTAACTAAAATAAAGCTTGTAGCAAGTGCTACATTTAGATTAATTGATTTTTCAACTTAATAGATATGAATCTATTGCAAAAATCATAGTCTTTAAATCACTGTTTTTAGGAGTGTCAAACAATGCCCTTTTCAATTGAATCTGCTCGCAATATTTTTCCAGAAACAGTCGCTGCTGATGCCGTTCCTGCAACGATTGCTCGGTTTAATCAACTGAGTGCAGAAGATCAACTAGCCTTAATTTGGTTTGCCTACAAAGAAATGGGGAAAGGTATCACAATTGCAGCCCCTGGTGCCGCTAATATGCAATTTGCCGAACCCACTTTGCAAAAAATTCGCCAAATGAATTTTGCTGAGCAAACCCAAGCTATGTGTGATTTAGTGAATCGAACTGATACAGAAATCAGTCGTACCTATGGCACTTGGAGTCCTAATATTAAACTCGGCTTTTGGTATCAACTCGGAGTCTGGATGGAACAAGGAATTGTTGCGCCAATTCCTGAAAACTATAAATTATCGGCAAATGCCTCAGCGGTTTTACAAGCAATTCGCACCTTAGAGAGTGGGCAACAAATTACTGTTTTGCGGAATGCTGTGGTTGATATGGGCGTTGACGCCATGAATTTAGGCAATGTTCAACGGGTGAGTGAACCAGTAGAACCGCCTAAAGATATGTCGCAACGGGAACAAGTCAAGATTGAAGGCATTAACAATCCAACAATATTCAGCTATATGAATAACCTCAATGCCAATGATTTTGATGCCTTGATTGCACTTTTTGAAGACGATGCGGGTTTACAACCTCCTTTTCGCCGACCCATTGTTGGTAAAGATAAAATCTATCAATTCTTCCGGGAGGAATGCCAAAATCTGAAGTTATTACCTGAGCGGGGAGTCTCAGAACCTGCAGAGGAGGGATACACTCAAATTAAGGTGACGGGCAAAGTACAAACGCCTTGGTTCGGTGCCGGTGTTGGGATGAATATCGCGTGGCGATTCTTACTCAACGATCAAAATAAGATTTTCTTTGTTGCGATTGATTTACTCGCATCGCCAAAAGAACTGATGAATTTGGCTAACTAGGTTTTTACTCAGTTGTGAATGCAGGGGAAAAGGAAAATGGCAACTTCCTTTTCCCTTTTTTATGCCCACGATGAGACCTGCTCGAACGATTTATGAGAGTTATGCTAAGATATATTGCGAAAATTTATAAAGCTAATAATAAAAAACAATAAATGCAAGCAACTGACAATCAATGGTCTCATCAGGAAGAACAAATTGCACAAGAAGCTTTTCAAAAAGCCTATGAACGCGAAATTAAGGCATTAATGCAAGAGGTAGAACGGCAGGTTAAAGCAGTTCAAGTAGCAGACGATCTGTGGCGTTTACATGATATTTTAAGTGCTAAGCGTCATGAAATTGATGGCAAATATGAATATGAAAGGTCAACACTTCTGTTCATCCTCGCTGAGTTGGTGAAAGGGGGCTGGTTACAGTTACAAGAGTTACAAGGTTTGGAAAAAGAGAAGGTTTCTAAGATTAAAGCCTTGACTTTAATGTAAAAAACTCTTAATGTCCAATTTGCTAGAATTAAACGATCAAGTTTGCTTTCAAAGCAGATGGCGTGAAAAACAAAATCTTTTTGCTCACCCTTCAAAAACTCATAGTCTGAGGTTTTTCTCGGGATTAAACAGCGTAATGACTTCGCTAGCTTCCACAGCGAACATTGCGCTGAGTCATTTCTAGTTTTAATCGCGCGATGATGTTGTTTTAAATTAACCTAAAAGGCATCTCGAAACGAATCATTAGCTCCCTCTTACTTGATTGCTGCGAATAACAAAAAAGAAGGGTCTTCAATCAAAGTACCACGAACTCTAAATTAGGAGAAAGAACCGACTCCATCCTGAGGAAATTCTGTCCCTTCTCGGCAAATGGTTTGATAACACTCGGGCGGATCAACTGGTAAATTTTTCAAATAGAAGAAGGTCACTTGAGCACCTGATTCCACTAGCAAGATGATTTCTGTTCTCGGATCATAAATATCCACTGCTTCTAAGATATGGTTATTTGTCAAATGACGCTGCCGTATGGTGGTATCAGGAACACCCAGCCAAGAATTGAGCAACGGCGTGAGATGAGAGCGAGTCACATAATGACAGTTAAACGTTTCTCCGGTCATGCTAACGGCAGGATGATTGGTGCTACAAATTAGCGCGCCGCGATCGCTGCTGAGGTATCCAGCCCATGCGTTATAGCCGATGATTATTAAATTTTTAGCAATTAAATCTTGTTGTTGATCTGTAGTCATTGGTCATTAGTCATTAGTCATTAGTCATTAGTCATTGGGAAAGACTGATCTCTTACTGATCACGAAAGACACACGAAGAAGACAAGCGACATCAGGAATTAATGAGATGCCACTTGTCATCAAGATTCAGAAGATTAGATGATCAGCAAAGATAAGCATCAAAGCATTAAGAAGATTTGGCTTTGGATTCAATTTCTTGGCGCAAGGTTTGGGCTGCCTTCACCATATTTTTCAGAGATGGAATGACTTCCTCCCAACCGCGAGTTTTCAAGCCACAATCCGGATTGACCCAAATTTGCTCAACGGGTAAGTTTTTAACCCCGGTGCGTAGCTGTTCCACTAACTGTTCAACCGTGGGAACACTGGGACTGTGGACATCATAAATACCATTCCCAACTTCGTGCTTGTAGCCAGCGCCCGTAATTTCAAACAGGGTTTCGTTATTGCTACGGCTGTTTTCAATGGAAAGCACATCCGCATCCAACCGTTCGATATGGTGGATAATATCGCCAAATTCGGAGTAACACATATGCGTGTGAATTTGAGTTTCTGGTTTGGCAATGCTGGTGGCTAAACGGAAAGCATCCACCGCCCAGGAAAGATAACTGTTCCAGCGTTCGGGTTTGAGGGGTAATCCCTCTCGCAGGGCCGGTTCATCCATCTGAATCATTTTTGCCCCGGCTGCTTGCAGATCCGCTACTTCATCTTGAAGAGCGAGGGCAATTTGCATGGCTTGATCGCTGCGAGAAATGTCGGTACGGGGGAACGACCAATTCAGCATGGTAACGGGTCCGGTGAGCATTCCTTTCACAATTTTGGAGGTCAGCGATTGCGCATATTCAAACTCTCGTACCGTCATCGGTTCCGGACGAGTCACATCGCCATAAATGATCGGGGGACGCACACAGCGACTGCCATAACTTTGTACCCAACCGTGAGTGGTAAAGGCAAAGCCAGATAACTGCTGTCCAAAGAATTCCACCATATCGGTGCGTTCAAATTCCCCGTGGACTAAAACATCTAATCCCGCTTCTTCTTGCAGTTGAATGCACTTGGCAATTTCAGCATCGATCGCGCGTTGATAATCGGCTGCACTCAGTTCACCACGTTTGAGTTGTACTCGCAGTTTCCGCACTTCCGAGGTTTGAGGAAAAGAACCAATTGTGGTTGTTGGGAATGGGGGTAAATCGGGTTGTACCGCACGGCGTTTTTTGTAAGGTAAGGGTCGCTCTAAATCCTTCGCTGTCAGGTTACGTAAGCGTTCCTGCACAGAAGGATTCGCCGGAGAGAATTCAGCAAAGGCAGCCCACTGGCTTTTCCAGGTTGACAACTGCTGTTCAACCGTCTCACCGGACACAGTACGTGCCAGCATGACCACTTCGTCTAACTTCTGTTCCGCAAAACTTAAGACATTACGTAACGGATCTGGCAGTTTCGTTTCTTGGTTCGCATCATAAGGGACAAATTGCAACGATGCTGAGGGCTGGATCGTTAGGTTTGAGGTAACATTTTGGATCGCCTCTAATGTGGCAAGGGTTTCATCAGGACGAACTTTCCAGACATTACGAGCATCAATAATTCCCACACCGAGTTGCTTTTGTTCCGGGAAACCGTGACGTTGTAACAAATCAAGGCTATTCCCGCGAGTGAAGTCAAGGCTAATCGTGTTAACGGGTAACTCAATCACCCAAGGATACGCTTGTCCGAGATCGTCAAAGTAGGTCACTAAGTTAATCGGTAAGCTCACACCGGCGAGAGTGGCGTAAACCGACTGATAAGACGCGCGGTAGTTAATCGCATCGCCAAAAACGAGGGCAGGTTCATGAAGTTGGACTTCGCTGACCCCAAGTTTTTTCAGTTCATTGAGTAAGGTGAGATAACGATCGCGCAACTGGGAAACGGCTTCTCCCCAATCTAGATTGAGGCGACTCAGTCGCAGCAGGGTAATCGGTCCCAAAATAATCGGTACAGCGCGATCGCCGACAACCGTTTGTGCCCGTTTGACCGTGTTCAGAAAGTCGCTAAAGTTCTCCTCTTGGGGGGCATCTTCAATTTCTGGCACCAGATAGTGATAATTGGTATTAAACCATTTGGTCATTTCTAAAGCAGGAAGTCCATCTTTTCCGCGAGCCATGGCAAAATAGCGATCAAGCCCCGATAAATGACGAAAACGCTTGGGAATTAAACCCAGACGCACGCTCCAATCCAGGACATGATCATAGAGAGTTTCATTTCCCACGCCAATGCGATCAATACCAGCCTTTAACTGCGCTTTCCAGTTATTGGTTTCCACCTCACGGGCAACATTAAGCATAGTGTCTGCATTCGATTCTCCTTTCCAATAGGCTTCTAATGCTTTTTTCAACTCGCGTTTTTTCCCAATGCGA